>NZ_JAAOIR010000004.1 GCF_011440375.1 Halorubellus sp. JP-L1 | reverse complement strand
TAGTGGCGGCGAACGCGTCGGTGACGGCAACCGGTCGGTAGTGGCGGCGAACGCGTCGGTGACGCAAACCGCTTTCACGCCGCTCGTCGTGTGCCATCCCATGACGAACCTCACTCGGCGGGTGCGCGAGCCCGAGCGATCCTCGATACGCGTGATGTACGACCTCGCGGAGTCCCACGACGGCGACCTCGTCCGCCTGGAGGTCGGCGAACCCGACTTCGACACGCCCGCGCACGTCGTCGACGCGGCGCTCGCCGCCGCGCGCGACGGCGACACGCACTACACCCCGAACGCGGGGACCGTCTCGTGCCGGCGCGCCATCTCGGGGATGCTCGCCGAACGCGACGGCCTCGACTACGGCGTCGACGAACTCTGCGTCACCGTCGGCGGCATGGAGGCGCTCTTGCTCGCCGTGCTCGCGACCGTCGGCCCCGGCGAGGAACTGATCGCGCCCGGACCGACGTGGCCGAACTACGAGACCCAGGCCGCGCTCGCCGACGGCACGTTCACCGAGGTCGAGATGCCAGCCGAGACCGGGTACGACCTCGACCCCGACCTCGTCGTGGACGCGATGAGCGACGACACCGCCGCCGTCGTGCTCACGACGCCGAACAACCCGACTGGGCGGACGTTCGACCCCGAGGACTGCCAGCGCGTCGTCGACGCGGCCGCCGACCACGACGCGTTCGTGATCGCGGACGAGGTGTACCTCTCGCTGGCCTACGACGACCAGGCTCGCGCGATCGCCGAGTACGCCGACCAGCCAGAGCACGTCCTCACCGTCGGCTCGTGCTCGAAGGCGTACGCGATGACCGGCTGGCGACTCGGGTGGCTCGCCGGCGACGCCGACCTCCTGGAGCGCATCGTCACCGTCCGCGAGTCCACGACCGCGTGCCCGTCGAGCGTCGCACAGGCAGCCGCGGTCGCGGCCCTGACCGGCCCTCAGGAGCCGTTCGAGGAGATGTACGCGGCGTTCGAGGCGCGCCGGGACCTCGTCTACGACCGCATCCAGGAGATCGAGGGCGTGTCGTGTCCGCGACCCGAGGCTGCGTTCTACGTCTTCCTGGACCCCGGCGTCGACGACGCGCTCGCGCTCGCCAAGTACCTCCTGCGCGAACACGGCGTCGTGCTCGCCCCCGGGAGCGGGTTCGGGGCGGCTGGGGAGGGCCGGCTCAGGCTCTCGTTCGCGAACTCGATGGAGCGCCTCGACGAGGGGCTGGACCGGCTCGAAGCCGGGTTGCGGGCGTACTGAGGGGGACGCCCACGCCTGACTCGGCGTGCGAGACTCCCGCCGACTATCACGGGTCGCCTGCGACGGCGTTTTCGTCCTCGTCGCCAGCGGTTCCACGTGACTGCCCACGAACTGGATTCGGCAACCGTCGGCACCGTTGTTTCCGAGGTGCTGGAGAACGAATCGCGTTTGCGAACGGCTCCGGGTGCGCTCCACCTCGCGGAAGGACGACAGCGGGTTTTCGAGTGGTCGTATCCGAACGATGCGTTCCAGTGCGCGCGCCAGACGGTTCAATTTAGCAACCGGTACGGTTATTTCCATCAGCAACGCCCCAGACCCGCACTCAGGGCACTTTAGACCATGCCATTCCATGCCAAACGGCTTGTAATTTGCATGTATTCGAGTAGAAATACGCCGTTCGGCCAACATCATTAAGTCAGTAAGAGAGATAATATGGTTCGACAATGCACAGGAGAGAATTCATGCTCAGCGGCGTCGGCATCGTCGGCGCGACCACAGTGGGTTCGATCGCCTATACGAATGCAACGGTCAGCCGAGACATCACTGTGGACGTCGACGGAGACACAAGCGGGATTGTCGGACTGAACCCACAGGGAGTTGACGGTGTCACGACTACGAATGGTAAACTCGCAATCGAGACGCCCAGCAGCAATGCGTTAAACAGAGACGCTACGTTCGAATACGGCGACACGGGGACCCCGAGCAACACCCCCGCATTCAATATCGTCAACAACGACGACACCGGCTACAAACTGGACGTCTCCGCGACCACGACGTCGACAAATGGAGCGTTGAAACTATATCTCGAGGACCCGAATGGGTCGACGCATACCGTCGATGGCGGCACTCAGAGTTTCGATTCGTCAGTATGGTCCTCTGGAGCGATAATCAACGCTGCAGTGGAACTGGACACTACCGACCTGACTTCGACTGATACACTCGAGGCGACGATGGAGTTCATCGCCTCCTCCCCCTAAACGGGCACCTCATGAACCGGGGTGCGGTACTCGCCGTGATGGCGTTCGGGGTGGTGTTGACGCTCGGTGCGATAGCGCCGGGTATCGCGCCCGTCGTCATTGCGACCCCCGACTCCGGAAGTATGGTGCCGACGGCGCAGACGCACTCGCTCGTGGTCGTACTCGACACCGAGCCGACCGTCGGCGACGTCGCGCTGTTCGAGACGCCGACGCGCGATCAAGCGGTACTGCATCGGCTCGTCGACCGGACGGCCGACGGCGACGCGTTCCTGACGCAAGGGGACGCGAACGCGGCGACCGACCAGGCAGCGGGCGACCCGCCGGTGTCGCCGGAGCAGGTGTACGGGACGGTCCCGACGATACTCGGGCAGCCGCTCGTGATACCGTACGCCGGCCTCGTCCTGACGAACCCCGCGTTCGCGTTCGGCGTCTGGGCGCTCCTCGGGGCGTCGCTCCTGTACACCACAACTGGCGGACAGGCGGTCCGCGAGACCGTCGCCTCCGTCCCACTCCGCGTGCACGTCGTCGTGCTCGCCGTCGCGCTCCTCGTCGTGATCCCCGCCGTCTCGGTCGCGGCGCCGGCGAGCGCGACCGCGGAGATCCTGACGACGACGACCGCGACCGACGAGAATCCCGCCATCGTCCAGCCCGGCGACGTCGGCGAACGAACCATCGAGGTGTCGTCGCCAGCCATCTGGGGACTGCAGACGGTCGCGGAGGCAGACGGCGACCTCAGCATCCGCTCCGTCGAGGCCACCGGCGACGGCACGCGGACGGTGACCGTCGTGAACGAGCCCGCGGACGGCCCACGCGTGCATCGCGGCACCATCACGGTGTACTCGTTCCCGGCGACCCTCCCGAAGCCGGTGCTCGCGGCGCTCGTCGACGTCCACCCCGTCGTCGCCGGGTTCGCGGCCGCGCTCCCCATCGGCGGGACCGTCCTCGTCGGCGCGCTGCTGTTCATCGACCCGCGACTGCCGCTGCGCGCGAGCCGGAACGCCATCCAGCGACGTCGGCGACGGACGGAACCCGACACGCCAGACTTCAAGTAAGATGACACAGAGACGACGCCCCACTGTCACGCCGGTCGCCCACGAGACAGCTCCGCGTACACGAGACTCGAGCGCGACCGTCGGAGGTGGCCGCCAGTGATGGAGTCGTACTCGTGGTTGCGATTCAAGCACGCGGTCGCGACCAACACGCGAGCGATCGTGGTCGCGTGCATCGTCGTCGCGCTTCTGAGCACGACGATGCTCGCGACGGGATTCGTCACGGACGCGAGCGCGCTCAGCCCGCTCGCCGACGACGACGAGGAGGCGTTGTCGTTCCACGCGGCGAGCGTCGAACAGCACGCGACCGTCACCGTCCGGAACGACACCGACGCCTACGACGCCGGCGAGACGCTCCGGGACACCTCGCTGTACCCGCGATCGAACGCGAGCGACCCGACCGTGACGGCGGCTGCGAGCATCGACCACGGCCGGCTCGAATCGCTCAACGTGACCGTCACGTACACCGCCACGCGATCCACGGACAGCGGTGACGCGTTCTACACGAAGGACGTCGTCATCGCCGTCGCGGACAAGCCGGGGTCGCAGGCGAACGTGAGCGCCGACCTCCCCATCGAGGACGTGTTCGCGACCCGGGACGACCTCGAGGCGGAGTTCGGTAACGGCGTGTCCGTGTCGGTGTCAATCGCGACGGCGGCGACGTACTCCTACGAGCCGGCGACCGGTGGAACGGTCACGCGCACCATCGAGACCGGTGGCGCCGTCGAGCCAATCGGGAACCTGTACGCGCTCCCCACCGGGAGCGAGCGCGCGACCCATCGACCCGGCGCACCCGCCGACGCCAGCGGTGGGATGTCCCAGTTCTTGAACTGGCTCGCGCTCGTCGCACTCCTGTCCTCGCTCGCGTTCGGCGTCGCGACCACGGTCGGGAACCGGAACATCGACGCGAACGCGGTCGCTCGCGAGATCCAGTGGCAGCGGTTCCGGGACTGGGTGACCGAGGTCGAGTCGTACACGCCCCAGGGCGACGTGAACACCGTCGAGGTGACGAACCTCAACGACCTCGTGAACCTCGCGATCGACACGAACCAGCGCGTGCTCTTCCACCGCCCCGTAGAGGAGTACATCGTCGTCGACGACGACGTGATGTACAAGTTCACGCCCGACGTCGGCGAGGACGCCGGGAGCACGGAGCTGTTCGGCCTCCGGAAGGAGGACCTGGAGGAGACGGAGTTCCCGAACTCCGAGACGTTCACTGCGAGCGACTCGACCGACCGTCCGGGCGAATGACGACGAGGTAACTCACAGATGCCACGACGACGCCCACGGAAGACCGATCGAACCGGCCGCCGGCGCCTGCTGGCAGCCGCCGCCACGAGCGTCGCCGGCATCGGTCTGGGACTGAACGTCATCCAGCCGTCCGCGTACACGTCAGCGGTCATGAATCGTCAGTCCTCGATGAACGTCGCCGGCGACACTGACGGTGCACTCCTCGGGTTGCTCGTTGCGGACTCGGTGAAGAAGAACAACCAGGAACTGCTCGTGGAGATCACGAACAACGCCAGTCGAACGCTCACCATGAACGTCTCGCTCGACGACCCCAATCAGGGGACACTGTACGGTCCGAACGGTCCCAATTCGCCGGTGTCGCTCACGATAGACCCAGGCGTGTCGAAGTCCGTAGACATCGACTCTAGCGAGCCCGACGGGACGACGGTGCCGTTCAGCATCGGTCGGAACGGCTCGAAGCTCTCCTTTGACATCGGCCGGCAAACGACAGTACAGGCCGGGAACACGAGTGGCGAGGTCTCTATCGACAAACTCAACCAGTTCGGAGTGAACCAGTCGGCCGACGAGTGGACGATCAAGACCCTGGAAGCGTCGAGCACGAACTACGACCTCGACACCGTCGAACTGGAGATAATCGAGCAAAGCTCGGGGACGACTGTCGGGACGAAGACGTACGACGAAATCGGTGGCACGCAGTTCACGCGGAAAGGATCCGGGAACGATCCCGCCGTCGTCGTACAGCCCGACGACGCGAGTTACGACGTAACGAACGAGACCTACGAGTTGACGGTGACCGCGACGGACACCGCCGGGAACTTCGCCCAGCGGACCGAGACGACGTGAACGACGCGTTGGGGCGTTCTCCGTGCACGAGATCGCCGTGACCGCTCAGTTGAGAGTAGAGTAGTCGACGCCAGTTCAGAGAGTTCGCCGATCGAAAGGCCTCCCGCAACGACGAGTAACACGACCAATGATTACACACCACGCTTGGACGTCCGACCTGCGTCAGACGTTATTTCCCGGCGGGATAGATGCGTAGTAGGCCGAATGTTTATGCTCGAACCTCGGCAAATAGGACGTGATGAGCGTGGATTCCAAGGGTTTGGGCGACACGACCCAACGTATCGTCCAGGCCGTCGCCGACGAGGAAGGGGTGGAGCCGGTCGACCTCGACCCCCCACTGTACGACGTCCTCGACGGCGACCTCCTGAACGCACTCGTCGAGTCGAACGAACGGAGCGACGCGACCGACTCCCTCGAACTCTCCTTCACGTACCACGGATACGACGTGCACGTCGAAGCCGGCGGTAGCGTCCACGTCGAAGCGACCTGATCCACCGACTGCGGCGGGTGCGTCCAGCAGATCGGTCGTCGGCACGTCCATCCGTCCGTCTGTCTTCGAGCGTTCGACCGTTCGCGGTCAGTCGTCGTCTGGAGCGGCCGCTACCGTTCGCTCGAGGTCGACGTCCGCGTGCCGCGTCCAGAGCACGAGGAGGCTCGGGAGGACGAGCACGCTCGCGACGAACGCGTACGCGATCGCGGTCGCAGTCACGAACCCGAACCGCTGGAGGCTGGGGACGAGCGCAAGCAGCAGGACGCCGAACCCGCCGGCGGTCGACGTGGCGCTCGCGAGGAGCGCGCCGCCAGTCCCCGCGAGCGTGCGTTCGAGCGCGGGCACGGCCTCGCCGGTGCTCCGGAGTTCCTCGACGTACCGTTCGCCGATGTGAATGGCGTAGTCCACGCCGACGCCGATCGCGATGGACGCGATGATCGCGGTCTCCGTGTTGAACGAGATGCCCGCGAGGTACATCGTCGCGAACAGCCACGAGAGCGCGAGCACGACCGGCGTCATCACGACCGCGCCGAGGCTGAGCGTGCCGTACCGCCGCCAGAAGATCGCAGTGAGGAACGCGACGATGACGCCGAACGTGA
Organism: Halorubellus sp. JP-L1; assembly: GCF_011440375.1. Classification (NCBI taxonomy): domain Archaea; kingdom Methanobacteriati; phylum Methanobacteriota; class Halobacteria; order Halobacteriales; family Halorubellaceae; genus Halorubellus; species Halorubellus sp. JP-L1. The sequence continues at coordinate 334,741 of NZ_JAAOIR010000004.1, read as the reverse complement.
TCGCGAATCCCTGCACGAGCGTCACCAGGAGCCCGCGCTGGACGAGTTCCTGCACGATGGGCGCGCCCGTTGCCGTCGCGGTCAGGTCGCTGCCGCGCTCCAGAGTCGCGGCGACCGTCCGCATCTCCGCGGTGACCGTGCCGGTGTCCGCGCCACCGGCGAGCGCGACGCTCACGCGGAGCGCGCGGTACTCGCCGTCCTCGCGGTAGATCGTTGCCTTCGCCGCGTCGGGGTTCGCGCGGTAGACCGCGTCGTACACCGCGGACAGGTTCCGGTCGGGGACGCCGTCGCCGTTAACGTCGTTCCGGTCGACGACCGCCGCGACGGTCTCGTTCTCGGCAGCGGTCCGCTCGACGACCTGGAGGGGACCGTCCACGCGGAGGCCGCCGTCGGCGAGCGTCACCGCCGAGGACGTGTTCGAGAGGTCGCGTTCGGCCGCGACCAGTCGCTCGAGAGTGTCCGAGTCCGTGACCGACCCTTCGACGAGGAGTATCGCCCGGGACTGGTCGCGGGACTGCACGAACTCGTCGTTGATGTACATCGCGTTCGAGCGCAGCGAGTAGTCGCTCGGCCGGAACGGTTCCGGCAGCGACGACATCCACTCCGGCGTGTCCCGCGGGAGGAAGTCCACTTGGTCGATCGAGGTATCGATGTCGGTGGCGGCGACCGCACCGCCCGCGCTCAGGACGACCGCGACCGCGACGACGACGACGGGCGCCCGGCGCGCGACCGTCGCGCCGACGCCGAGCGCGCGGCCGGCGACGCCGCCGCGACCGAACGGTCGCTTCTCGCGCGAGAGCCCAACGCGTTCGGCGACCTCCTCCAGCTCGAGCTTCAGCGGCGGGAGGAGCACGCCGAAGACGAGGAACGCGGAGACGATGCCGACCGCGGCGACCGTCCCGAACTGCTGGATGGAAACGATCGGGCTGACGACGTTCGACCCGAACCCGACCGCGGTCGAGAACGTCGCCGCGCCGATGGCGACCACGACCCCAGCGAGTCCGCGCCGCATCGCGACCGTCGGCGAGATGGCGGGGTCGTCGACCTGCGCTTCGCGGTACCGCATCACGACGTGGAGCGCGTAGTCGATGCTCAACCCGACGAGGAGGAAGGGGACGGCGATGATGAGCTGGGTGACGCCGATGCCGAGCCACCCCATCGCGCCGCCCATCCAGGCGAGGACGAGCACGACGCCGGCGAGCCCGAGGACGACGTCGAGGACGTCCCGGTACGCGAGCCCGAGGAGTGCGACGATGAGGAGGAGCGCGACGGGCGAGATGATCGCGAAGCTCTCGCCGGTCGCGGCCCCGGCCTCCTCGTCGACGATGCCGACGCCGAACGCGAACGCCTCGGGCCGGATCTCCTCGGCCGCCCGGTCGCGGATCTCGAGTTGCGCCTCCGTCACGGCCGGCGGGAGGTCGTCGGTCGCCGCCCCGCCCGTGTCCTGGAACACGAACGTGATCCGACCCGACGCCGTCGTCGACCCGGGCTCGTAGTCCGTCGACAGGAACGCGTACGGATCGACCGGCCCCCTGGCCTCCCGGGACGGGTCGAGGACGCGCTCGACGACCGCCTCCACCTCCGCCTCGGACATCGCCTCGAGCTGCGCGATCTGCTCGTCGAGCGACGGCTGCCGAGGCGGCGCCCCCTCGGTACCGCCGTCTCCACCATCGCCGCCCGCACCGGCGCCCGCATCACCCTCGCCGCCGGTGGCGGCGCTCCCGTTCCGTGCGGCTTCGGCGCGTATGGCCGCCGTTGCGACGACGTTCGACAGGCCGACGACCGGCTGGCGTTCCCGGAGCGTCGGGTTCACGTCGGGGTCCTCGCGGAGCGACCGCTGGAAGCGCAGCGTCGACAGCAGCGACGCCTTCGAGAGGACGTCGTCGCCGCGGACGACGACCTGGACGACGGTCGCGTTCTCGCCGTCGGTCGCGAAGTTCGCCTCGGCGTAGTCGAGCTTCTCGGCCTCCGTGGAGTCGCTCTCGAAGCTCGTGATCGAGAGCCCGCCGTCGACGTTCGCTGCGCCCGCGCCGACGACGAGCGTCGCGACGAGCATCACCGCGACCACCGTCTTGCTGTAGGTCGTCACGAGGTCGGCGTACCGCTCCGGGAGCGTCATGCCTCGACGTAACGGCCCGATCGAAATAAGTGTTGTAGAATCCTACAACAAACGTCGTCGTTGGACCGCGGGACTGATACCACCGCGCGCCGAAGCAACGCGAACGACAGGCGAGGCTGCCACCTCGGCCGAACTCGCCATTCAGGACGAACCATGAGCGCACAGGACGCCGTCACGGCACTCGAACGGCTCGGCCTCCCGAACTACGAGGCGCGCGTGTTCGTCGCCCTCCACGAACTCGGCGGCGGCACCGCCCAGGCCGTCAGCGACCAGTCCGAGGTCCCGCGCTCGCAGGTGTACGGGACCGCCGACGAACTCGCCGACCGCGGCCTCGTCGAGGTCGTCGAGTCCTCGCCCAAGCGGTACCGGCCAGTCGCCCTCGACACCGCCCGCGGAATCCTCGCCGAACGCATCGAGCGCGAGCACGACAGGGCGTTCGAGAACCTCGAAGGGATCCGCGCGACCGAGACCGACCACGGGTCCGGCCAGGACGTCTCGACGCTCCGCGGCCGGCAACCCATCGACGACCGCATCGCGGCACTCGTCCGCGAAGCCGAACTCGCCGTCGTCCTCGTCGCCCCAGTCCAGACCTCCCTCTCCGCGGACGTCGCCGACGCCCTCCGCGAGGCCGCTGCCGACTGCGCCGTCACCGTCCTCACCGCCGACCCCGGCGTCCGCGACGCGTTCGCCGACGACCTGGTCCGCGTCGTCGTGATGTCCGAGGACAACCCCGCCGTCTTCGCGGGTCGCGCGCTCATGGTCGACGACAGCACCGTCCTCCTCGCCGTCGAGACAGACGACGAACCCGTCGACGAGGAAGCGATGTGGACCGGAGACTCCCGCATCGGCCGCATCCTCGCACAGTTCATGCAGTCCGGGATGGAGTCCGGGACCGACCGCGCGGACTGATCCGGAGCGACCGCACGATTTGAGTTACACTGACTGGTCACACTGGCCAGTAACACCGACTTGCGCCTCGGCCGAGGAAGGGACGTCCAGCGACGCCCGGGAACCACTCCCCTCAGAGGTTGATGTGGGACGTCGACGACGGCATCCCATCGTCGTCGTCCTCGTCCTGCACGGCGCCCTCGTAGAGGTACGTCAGGTCGTCGTCCACGAGGTACACCTGGCCGTCCTCGACGGTCACGTCCACGTCCGCGAGCGTCATCCCGGCCGCCTTCCCGTTGTCGCAGTCCCCCGAACACGTGTCGAACGTCGACCCGTGCCGGGGACAGATCATCTCGCCGTCCCGCACGACCGCGCCGATGCCCTCGCGCGCCAGTCGCTGGTCGGTCTCGTGCATGCAGTAGTTCCGGAACGCGGCGACCTCGTCCTCGCACGGCACCACGACCACCTCGCCGTCCTCGCCGTACTCGTCGCGCACCGCGAACAGGAACGACCCCTCCTCGTGCACCGACTCCACGCTCGTCAATCGCGTCCGCGTCGCCATACGCGAACGCAACGACCCCCCGTTCCGTAACGGTTTGGGCACCCCCTGGGGCTACTCGCCCACAGCACGGCAGGGCTCACGCGTGGACGCGACCGCGACGACCGGGCGCGCGGCAACGAGGAGAAAGAGGGGTGCGGGGAGAACGAGGGGTGCGGGGAGAACGAGGAGTCGGGCTGAGCCTCGCGTCAGGCCAGGAGGAGCCCGACGGTCGCGGTGGTGTTCGCGAGGACGTGCGCGACGATCGCGCTCCCGGTGCCGTTGCGGTGTCGGAGGACGCCGAACGCGACCGCGAGGAAGACGAGGCTGGCGACGCGCAGCGGTGGTGCGGCGAAGTCGACGACGACGTGCTTCGCGGCGAACACGACGGCGGTGACGGCGATGGCGGCGGCGACGCCGACGGCTTCGGTGAGTGCGGTCTGGACGACGCCGCGCCACGCGACCTCCTCCGCGATGGGCGCGAGGACGCCGTTCGCGACGAGGAGGGCCGCGAGCGCCCACGTCGGCCCGTCGAAGCCGAACCCGCTCGTGCCGGCGGCCGGGTCGACCCCGAACGCGGCGACGGCGACGACCGACGCGGTGACGACGAACGCGTAGTACGCGACGACCGCCCCGACGCCCTCCAGGACGCCTCGCACGGAGAGCGAGAGCCCCCAGTCGGCGGGGTGGACGTCGACGCGCGTCCCGAGGTACGCGATGGTCGGTGCGAGGACGACGCCGGTGAGTGCGAGCGTGACGGCGGACCCCGCTGCCGTCGTTCCGAGGGCGTCGCCGATGGGCGCGGTGAGGCCGCGTCGGATCGCGAACTCGACGACGACCCAGAGCACGCTGGCTCCGGCGGCGACTGCGACGAGCGAGCTGGCGAGCGATGCGACTCCGGACGCGGTGGTGTGTGCGTCGGACATGGATTGGCGAACGAGTCTCGGTGAGTGGTCAGTCGGTCTCGGTGAGTGGTCAGTCGGTCTCGGTGAGTGGTCAGTCGGTGTCGTCGAGTTCGAACAGGTCCTCGACGAGGCAGTCGAAGTGGTCGGCGAGCTTCAACGCGAGTTCGAGCGACGGGTCGTACCGCTCGCGCTCGATCGAGTTGATCGTCTGGCGGCTGACGTCGACGGCCGCGGCGAGGTCGGCCTGGCTCATGTCGGCGTCGGTCCGGTATTCGCGGACGTGGTTCTTCATCGCTGGAGTCGCGTCGCGCCGTACGCGACCCCCCAGACGACGAACACGGCGACCCACCCGAAGAGGACGCCGTCGACGACCGGCGGCGCGTCGTAGATGCCCGCCTCCGAGAGCGCACCGATGCCGGGCCCGAGGACGACGAGCGCGGCACCGACGACCTGGATGGCGCGAAGGCTCGTGATGCGTTCGAGTGCGAGGTCGCGTTCGTCCATGATGGCGTCGCTCCGGTAGACGACGGTGGCGGCGCCGACGACGAACGTCCAATACGCGGCGACCGCGACGATGGGCCGGCCGAGGTAGTCGAGCGTGATGAACGAGAGCATAGCTGCGGCGACGAGACCGCCGAACAGGCGGCGGTCGCGGCGTCGTCTGGCGAGCGGTTCGTCGTCGACGGTGGCGGTGAGTCCGAGCATGAAGGTGGGCTGAGAGTCGAGTTGGGTTGGTGGTCGAGTTCGGTTTCTGGGTCAGGTTCGTCGCTCGTGGTACGTCGTTCCGAGCGCGAAGACGCCGAAGACGCCGGCGAGGGCGAACATCGCGCCCCAGAACCACGCCGGGGCGGCGTGGGCGTTCGCGGCTTCGAGCGCGGCCATTCCCGGCGCGCCGGCGATGAGGACGAACGCGGCGACGGTGAGCGTGCTTCCGGCGGCCTTCGCCTGGACCTCGCGGTCTCGTTCGTCGTACGGGTCGGTATCCGTCACGGCCGCGTAGCCGAGGAACGCCACGCAGCACAGCCAGTAGAGCGCGACGCCGACGAGCGGACGGTCGAGGGCGAGGCCGGCGACGTACGCGACGCACCCGAGCGCGACGAGCGCCCAGATGGTGCGGCGACTCCGGCGTCGAGCGGCGAGCGAGTCGTGTTCGGTGGTGTCGGTTCCGAGCATGGGTGGTGTCAAGCGCGCTTGTCGTAAAGCTCGCTTTACAGTAAAGCGTCCTTTACACTCCTACTTAATTCTGTCGGGAACGAACCCTCGCGACGGCGATAGACCCTTCAGGCCACCAGTCGACGACCCAGCCATGACCGACGGTACCGTTCTCCTCACCGGCTTCCCGGGATTCCTCGGGAGCGCGCTCGTCGACCGCCTTCTCGGACGCGGCGAGCACGTCACCTGTCTCGTCCAATCGAAGTACCGCGACCTCGCCGAGGACCGCCGCGACGAACTCGAAGCCGACCACGACGCCGCCGACGCCATCGCACTCGTCGAGGGCGACATCACCGACCCGGACCTCGGACTCTCCGAGGACGGTCCGATCGCGGACGACGACGGTCCGATCGCGGACGGCGACCCCGCCCGCGACGGCTTCACTCGCGACGACCTCCTCGAGCGCACGCGCGAGGTCTACCACCTCGCGGCCGTCTACGACCTCGGCGTCGACCGCGACCTCGCGATGGCCGTCAACGTCGACGGCACCGAGCACGTCCTCGACTTCTGTGCGGCCTGCGAGGGCCTCGAGCGCCTCCACTACGTCTCCACGTGCTACGTCAGCGGCCGCTACCCCGGCGCGTTCCGCGAGGACATGCTCGTCGAGGGGCAGTCGTTCAACAACCACTACGAGTCCACGAAGTTCCTCGCCGAAGTCGCCGTGCAGGACGCCATGGACGACGGCCTCCCCGCGACCGTCTACCGGCCGAGCATCGCCGTCGGCGACAGCGAGACCGGCGAGACCCAGAAGTACGACGGGCCCTACAACGTGATCGAGTACCTGCTGGACCAGCCCGCGGTCGCCGTCCTCCCCGAGTTCGGCGACCCCGGTGCCGTCGAGGTGAACGTCGTCCCGCGGGACTTCGTCGTCGACGCCATCGACGCCATCGGCGCCCGCGAGGACACCGTCGGCGGCGTCTACCAGCTCGCCGACCCGAACCCGCCGAGCGTCGCGGAGATGCAGGCCGCGTTCGCCGCCGCGACGAACACGTGGACGATCGACGTCCCGTTCTCCAAGTCCGCGTTCCAGTGGCTGCTCCGCGAGGTCGACGCGTTCCGCGAATGGACAGGTATCGACCCCGCCGTCGTCGACTACTTCACTCACCCGACGCGGTACGACACCACGAACGCGACGCGCGTCCTCGACGAAGCGGGTATCGAGTGCCCGGACTTCCGCGAGTACGCGCCCCGTCTCGTCGACTACGTCAGGAACAACCCGCACGTCGGCAGCGACGCGATGACCTGACCGGCGAACGGAATGGTACCGCAGCCCGGTACGCCCGCGACGACCCCGAGGAGACCGTCGTCGTGGTACTCCCCGACGCGGGCGAGCGATACCTCTCAAGGGACCGCTCCGACGAGAGCTGACGACCCTGGTCCTGCCGCTGGCGGTCGTCGGAACCGGAGTCAAACGACCGTTTGAGTTAACGGTTCCTTGAAGTGTTTATCCTACTGACTGGTAGGTGGTGCTTCGGCACGGATACGCCGCCGACGTCGACTGCCCATCGGCGTCGGGGGAACGACCGGAGTACCACGCCTGTCACGGACACACCGACGCGTCGCCGACATAGCCTGCCTGCCCCGCAAGGCTACGCGGCGGCGCCAGCCAGTTTTCTTCTCTCCTCGCGGTCCCGAACGACGGCACGACGCACCGCGAGCGCGATCGTATCGCCAGACGCGGGGCCAACGCTTAAGCGAGCGAGCGCAAAAGTCGAGACGATGACGGACCCAGACGGCTCGCCGGACGACCGCCGCGATCCTGGGTCGTCGCACGAAGCCGATTGCGTACCGGTCCCGTCCGCGTTCGAGGGACGGGCCACGCCGACGGACGACGACCGCGACGAGTTCGCGGTGAACTGGCCGGCGGCGTGGGCGAGGGCGGGGGACGCGCTCGAATGGGAGCGCGACTACGACGCCGTGCTCTCGACCGGCGACGACGGCGGCCCGCCGTTCGAGTGGTTCGCCGGCGGCGAACTGAACGCCTGCGCGAACTGCGTCGACCGACACCTCCCCGAGCGCGCCGACGCCGTCGCGCTCGAGTGGAACGGGCACATCGGCGAATCCCGGACGTACACGTACCGCGACCTCCACCGAGAGGTGAACGCGGTCGCCGCCGGGCTGCGGGACCTCGGCGTCGATGCAGACGACGTCGTGACGACGTACCTGCCGGCGGTGCCCGCGGTCGCGGTCGTGATGCTGGCGTGCGCTCGCCTCGGCGCCGTCCACAACGTCGTGTTCGCGGGGTTCTCAGCGGACGCGCTCGCGACCCGGATGGAGCGCGCGGGCTCGCGGTACCTCGTGACGAGCGACGGCTACTATCGCCGCGGGGAGGCCGTCGACCAGCGCCGGCGCGCGGACAACGCGACGATGTCGCTCCCCTACGAATTGGACGCGACGGTCGTCGTCGACCGCCTCGGCACGAACCCGGACGTCTCGCGCGACGACCGGCACGCGTACGACGCGCTCGTCGACGCGTACGACGGCGAGCGCGTCGCCCCGGTCCCGCGCGCCGCGACGGACCCATTGTTCCGCATCTACACGTCCGGGACGACCGGCGAACCGAAGAGCGTCACCCACACGACGGGCGGCTACCTCGCGCAGGTCGCCTGGTCGACGCGTCGCGTCCTCGACGTGACTGCGGACGCGGTGGTGTGGAGCACCGCGGACCCGGGGTGGATCACGGGGCACTCCTACGGCGTGTACGGGCCGCTCGCGCTCGGCGCGACGACGGTCCTGACGGAGTGGAGTCCGGACGCGGTCGACCCGGACCGGCCGTGGGCGCTCGTCGAGGACCTCGGCGTCGAGGTGCTGTACACGGCACCGACAGTGGTGCGGTCGTTCGCGAAGTGGGGCGCCGAGCATCCGGCCGGACACGACCTCTCGAGCCTCCGCGTCCTGGGGAGCGTCGGCGAGCCGTTCGACGCGGAGACCTGGGAGTGGTACTACGAGCACGTCGGCGGCGGCGACTGTCCCGTGGTTGACACGTGGTGGCAGACAGAGACCGGCGCCGTCCTCCTGTCGACGCTCCCGGGCGTCGACGAGGCGCGACCGGGTGCGGTCGGCGGGGCGCTCGCCGGCGTCGGTGCGTCCGTGCGCGACGCGAGCGGCGAACCGACCGACCCCGGGCAGCGCGGGTGGTTGACGATCGACAGACCGTGGCCGGCGATGGCGCGCGAGCTGGCGACCGCGACGGACTGGGGCGCCCGCGTCGCCGCGGAGAGCGGCGTGGGGCGCGACGGCGACTGGTGGTACCGCGTCGGCGACGAGGCGTTCGTCGACGCGGACGGCTACGTCACCGTGCTCGGGCGCGCGGACGACGTGGTGAACGTCGACGGCCGCCGGTTCAGTACGGGCGAGATCGAGCACGCGCTCGTCGAGGTCGCGGGCGTCGCGGAGGCGGCGGTGATCGCGCGCGACGACCCCGACTCGGGGAACGCGCTCGTCGCGTACGTCACGACCGCGGACGAGCGGACGGACGTGTCGACGCTCCGGGAAGCGCTCGGGGACGCGGTCGCCGCCGCCATCGGCGCCGGCGTCCGCCTCGACCAGGTCGTGTTCACGCCGGACCTCCCGAAGACCCGCTCCGGGAAGATCATGCGCCGCCTCCTGGAGGACATCGCGAACGGCGAGGGCTACGGCGACACGAGCGCCCTCCGGAACCCCGAGGTCGTCGGCGAACTGGAGGCGCGCCACCAGGACTGACGGTCGCCACCACCGGCCTATAAGTTCTGTTCTCCCGACACGTATTTCGGTCTCAGTAGAGACGCGAAACGTATTGTACGGTTTTACGTGACTGGAAACGAGATACGTTCGAAACCGAGTCGTCAAACCCGAACAACTATTTCGTGCGACTCTCAAACGCGAAACGACTGTGAGCCCGCTCTCGCCCGAGGACTACGAGCGGATGCGGCGCGCGACCCGCACCCACCGGGAGGACCTCGTCGTGCGACTGTGCGCGGAGGTCGGGCTCCGGCCGGCCGAGGTCGCCGCAGTGGAGCCCGGCGACGTCTCGACCGTCGACGGCACGCACGTCGTCGCCGTCGCCGATCGGGCGACCGTCCTCCCGGCGGACCTCGAGCACGACCTCCGGAAGTACGCCGCCTCGGAGGGCGTCGCCGACGACGAGCGCGTCGTTCCGGTCTCCGCGCGACGCGTCCAGATGCTCGTCCGCGATGTCGCCGACCGGACGGCGACCGAGACCGGCGACGACCGCTTCCGCGACGTCTCCTCGCGCGCGCTCCGCGAGCACTTCGTCGTCTCGCACCTGCGCGCCGGCGTCGACCCGCGGATCGTCGCGGCCGCCGCCGGGTTCGACAGCGTCGCCGGCCTCGCGCCGTACCTCGGCGACCCGAGTACGGTCGAGGTCGCCGCCGCACTCGGTGACGGGCCCGCTGCGGGCGACGGCGAGACGCCCGAACCCGTCCGGAACGCGGCCGCGCTCCTCGCGACCGTCGCCGACGGCCTCGGCGGCCACGAGACCGCTGCCTCGCTCTTCGACGCCGTCGTCGAGCGCGCCGCGACCGTCGACGGCTACCGGTACGCGTGGATCGCCGAGCGAACCGGCGACGCGACCGGACCCGGTTCCGAGACCACCGACGCGACCGAATCCGGTGACGAGACCGCCGACGCGACCGTGGTCGCACACGCCGGCATCGACGCCGCAGTCGTCGAAGCGGAACTCGAGACGAGCGACTTCGACGGAACCCGGCGTGCCGGCGTCGACGACCAGCGCGTGGCCGCCTTCGCCGCCGGTGGCGGCGTCGTCTCGCTCCCGGTCGGGGCGTTCGACGGCGTCGAGTACGCACTCGGCCTCGGCGTCGAGACCACGCCCGACAGTGAGGACGCGGTCGCCGACCTCCACGACGGGCTCTCCGTCCTCGTCGAACGTGCGACGCGGGCCGTCCGACGCCGTCGCCGCCTCGTCGCCGACGTCGTCACCGAACTCCGGTTCGACGTCCACGACCCCGACGCCGTCCTCGTCGGGCTCGCGACCGACCTCGACGCCACCGTCTCGGTCTCCGGCGTCGTCCCCGGCGACCCCGGGCTCGTCCTCTACGCCGAAGTCGCCGACGCCACGCCCCAGGCCGTCGTGGACGCCGTCGGCGACGACGACCGCGTCGAACGCGTGCGCTACGTCGACGACGGCGACGACGGCCCCGTGTTCGAACTCGTCGTCACCGAATCGCCCGCCCGGACGCTCGTCGACCTCGACGCGCGCATCCGCGCGATCCGCGCCGACGCCGAATCGGTCAGCGTCACCGCCGTCGTACCCGCGGACGCGGACGTCCGCGCCCTCCGCGACGCCGTCCGCGACGACTGGCCGGCCGCAGCCCTCGCCGGACAGGAGACCGTCGAACGCACCGTCGAACGCGACGCCAGCTTCCAGGGTCGCCTCCGCGAAGCACTCACCGACCGCCAGCTCGCCGTCCTCCAGTCCGCGTACCACGGCGGCTACTTCCAGTGGCCGCGCGAGTCGACCGGCGAGGAACTCGCCGACTCGCTCGACGTCGCCGCCCCCACCCTCCACAACCACCTCCGGGTCGCCCAACGGAAGCTGCTGGACGCGTTCTTCGAGTCCTGACCGGCGTCGCGCGAGCGGCGGGTCGAGGTGGTCCGGGCGAGCCCTCCAGCCGCGGTGACTAACTGTTTAGGCGAACCCCGTCCTAGCCCGGTCGTAGCGGCCCGAGCCTCGCAGGAACGGCGAACCGCCAGATTACGACTTAGTGTACGTTAAGGAGCCTGAGACGGCCGGATAGCTGTCTCTCACGGTCGTTCGGGCGGTTAGTCACCCCCTTTTTTGTGTCGGGTGTCGCGCTCCGTGGTATGTCGGGCGAGACCGACCACAGCATGGAAGCGCGCACCGCGCAAGGCGACGAGCTCGAACCACCGGCGTCGTTCGTCGAGCAGGCGAACGTCACCGACCCCGGCATCTACGACGAGTTCGCGGAGAACTGGCCCGAGTGCTGGGAGCAGGCCGCCGACCTCCTGGACTGGGACAGCGACTACGACACCGTTCTCGACGACTCGAACCCGCCGTTCTACGAGTGGTTCACGGGCGGCGAGCTCAACGCGAGCTACAACGCCGTCGACCGCCACCTCGACGAGCGCGGCGACGAGACCGCGATCGAGTGGATCGGCGAGCCGACCGACGAGGCGAACCGATCGTACACGTACCGCGAGCTCCACCGCGAGGTGAACGAGGCCGCGGCCGCCCTCCGCGACCTCGGCGTGGGCGAGGACGACGTCGTCACGATGTACATGCCGATGGTACCCGAACTCCCCATCGCCATGCTGGCGTGCGCGAGGATCGGTGCCCCGCACTCGGTCGTCTTCGCGGGGTTCTCCGCGGACGCGCTCGCGACGCGGATGAACGCAGCGGACTCCGAGTACCTCGTCACGTGCGACGGCTACTACCGTCGCGGCGACGCCCTCGAGCACAAGGCGAAGGCCGACGACGGCCTCGCGAGCGTCGACCACGACGTCACGAGCGTCGTCGTCGACCGCCTCGGCGACGACTACGACCACCCGATGCGCGACGACGACGTCGACTACGACGCGCTCGTCGACGAACACACCGGCGCCGACGTCGATCCCGTCTCCCGGGACGCCGAGGACATGCTCTTCCTGATGTACACCTCGGGCACCACGGGCGAACCGAAGGGCGTGAAGCACACCACGGGCGGCTACCTCTCCTGGGTCACCTGGACGAGTCAGGCGGTCCTGGACGTGAAGCCCGAGGACACGTACTGGTGTTCGGCCGACATCGGCTGGATCACCGGGCACTCCTACATCGTGTACGGCCCGCTGAGTCTCGGGACGACGACGGTGATGTACGAGGGCACGCCGGACTACCCCGACAAGGACCGCATGTGGGAGATCGTCGACGAGTACGAGACCACGCAGCTGTACACCGCGCCGACGGCGATCCGCGCGTTCATGAAGTGGGGCGAGCAGTATCCCGCCGAGCACGACCTCTCCAGTCTCCGGCTGCTCGGCACCGTCGGCGAGCCGATCAACCCGAAGGCCTGGAAGTGGTACTACGAGCACGTCGGCGGCGAGGATTGCCCGGTCGTGGACACGTGGTGGCAGACCGAGACCGGCGGGATGATGATCACGACCCTCCCGGGCGTCGGCGAGATGAAGCCCGGCGCCGCTGGTCCGCCGCTGCCGGGGCTGGACGTGAACGTCGTCGACGGCTCGGGCCAGCCGGTCGACGCCGGCGACGCCGGCTATCTCACCGTCGACAGGCCGTGGCCGGGGATGCTCCGCACGCTCTACCAGAACGACGAACGCTACGTCCAGGAGTACTGGGCGGAGTACTCCGACACCGACAGCGACGACCCCGACGACTGGACGTACTTCCCCGAAGACGGCGCGAAGATCGACGACGACGGCTACATCACGGTGCTGGGCCGCGTCGACGACGTGATCAACGTCTCCGGGCACCGGCTCGGCACCATGGAGATCGAGAGCGCGATCGTCGGCGTCGAAGGCGTCGCCGAAGCCGCCGTCGTCGGCGGGAACCACCCAGTGAAGGGCGAGGCCGTGCACGCGTTCGTCATCACCGAGGACCACGCCGACGGCGGGGAGGAACTCCGCGAGCGAATCATCCAGGGCGTCGAGGACGCCATCGGCCCGATCGCCCGCCCCGAGTCCGTCGTCTTCACGCCCGAACTCCCGAAGACGCGCTCCGGGAAGATCATGCGCCGCCTCCTGGAGGACATCGCGAACGGCGACGACCTCGGGACGACGTCAACGCTCCGGAACCCCGACGTCGTCGACGACATCCAGGCCGCCGTGGAGGGCGAGTGACGACGCCGTGACGCCCTGAGCGACTGTTCCCGACGGGTCTCGACGACCGCCCACCGGGTTCACCGCGATCGACCCCGACGACCGGCATCCTGCGACGTCGCATCGAACCGCACGACCGCACTCGACACACACCCACTCAATGACAGACAATCGCACGCGAACCTCGGATCGTACAGCCACCGAGTCCCACGAGGACGTCGACTACCTCGACCGCGAGGTGAACATCTTCAAGCCCGCGACGCCGTTCATGCGCGACCACCTCCGCGTCGTCTGGACGATGTTCGCCGCGTGGGCGCTCGTCGTCTTCGGACCAGTCACCGCCACCGCAATCGCGCCCGGCCTCATGACCGACATCACGATCCTGGGCTTCCCGCTCCACTACGCCGCCACCGCCATCGGCGCGCCCACCGGCGCACTCGTCCTCTCGTTCGCGTACGCCCGCAAGCGCGATCAGCTCGACGAGAAGTACGGCATCGATCACGGCCCCGACGCGACGAACGGCGACGAAGAGGACGCGCCGGCCGAGCCGGCCGCGACCGACGGCGGGGCAGACCAATGACCGCGACCGCACTCCCCGCAGTCCAGGACGCGATCGGCGCGGCCCCGTCGGGCGCCCCGCTCCAGCTGCTCCCGGACGCACTCGACGGCTCGTTCAAGCTCGTGCCCGCCATCATGGTCACGGGGATGCTCCTGCTGTTCCTCGGCATCGGGTACGCGTTCCGCGTCGCCGACACCGACGACCTCTGGGTCGCCGGCCGCTCCATCGGGAACGTCGAGAACGGCATGGCGATCGGCGCGAACTGGATGTCCGCCGCATCCTACCTCGGGATGGCCGCACTCATCGCGCTCTCGGGATACTACGGACTCGCTTTCGTCGTCGGCTGGTCGACCGGCTACTTCGTCCTCCTCATCTTCCTCGCCGCCCAGATGCGGCGGTTCGGGAAGTACACCGCGCCCGACTTCGTCGGCGACCGCTTCGACTCCGACACCGCGCGCGCCATCGCCGCCCTCACCACGATCCTCATCGGGTTCGTGTACGCCGTCGGGCAAGCCCGCGGCATGGGCCTCGTCGGCATCTACGTCTTCGGTGGCGACTACGCCACGATGGTCGTCCTCCTCATGGCGATCACGGTCGGCTACCTCGCCCTCTCGGGGATGCTCGGCGCGACGAAGAACATGGCCGTCCAGTACGTCATCCTCATCGTCGCGTTCCTCGCCGGCCTCTACGCCGTCGGGTGGACGCAAGGATACTCGACCGTGCTCCCGCAGGTCGAGTACGGCGCGATGCTGGACCAGCTCGGCCGCGAGTTCACCGAACCGTTCACCTCCGGCAGCTACTACCTCTGGATCGCGACCGCGTTCAGCCTCATCGTCGGCACGTGCGGGCTCCCGCACGTCCTCGTGCGGTTCTACACGGTCGAGAGCGAGCGCACCGCGCGCTGGTCGACCGTCTGGGGCCTGTTCTTCATCTGTCTCCTCTACCTGTCCGCGCCCGCGTTCGCCGCGTTCGGCACCGACCTCTACGCGACCAACGTCGGCGACGTCTACGGCGCAAACGGCATGAGCGGTGCGGAAGGCGACGTCATCGTCGTTCTCGCGAGCCAGCTCGCGAACCTCCCGACGTGGTTCGTCGGCCTCGTCGCCGCCGGCGGCATCGCCGCCGCCATCGCGACCACGGCCGGCCTCTTCATCGCCGCGTCGTCCGCGGCCGCACACGACATCTACACGAACATCGTCAACCCCGACGCGACCCAGCGCCAGCAGCTCCTCGTCGGCCGCGCGACCATCGTCGGCCTCGGCGCACTCGTGACCCTGTTCGCGCTCGACCCGCCCGCGCTCGTCGGCGAACTCGTCTCGTACGCCTTCAGTCTCGCCGGACTCGTCCTCTTCCCGATGTTCTTCCTCGGCCTCTGGTGGGAGAACACGAACCGCCAGGGCGCACTCGCCGGGATGACCACCGGCCTCCTCATCTGGACGGCCGCCATCGTCAACGAAGTCCTGCCCGCGTACGTCGGCGTCCTCGGCGACGCCGCCGGCGAATCCGGCGCGATCGTCCCCGTCTACGCCGACGTCTTCCCCGCGATAGGCGCGGCGCTCGCCGGCACGCCCATCGTGTTCGCCGTCACCATCGCGGTCTCGTACGCGACCGACGAACCGAGCGAGGAGATAAAGCGCATCGTCCGCCAATGCCACAGCCCCGAACCGATGGGCCAACAGCAGTCCGCAGAAGACGTCGTCGCCACCGACGGCGGCGCCACCGACGGCGGCGCGAACGACGTCGCAACTGACGGTGGTACCGACGACGCCGCCACCGACGGCGGTGGACCCGAAGAGTCGACGACCGACGACGCACCCGACGACGCGAACACGGAGGCCTGAGAGATGTACGAACACGTACTCATTCCGACGGACGGTAGCGAGACGGCCGAACACGCGGTCGACGAAGCGCTCGAAGTCGCCGCGAAGTTCGACGCGCGCGTGTCGGCGCTCTACGTCGTCGACACGGACGCGGTCGGCATCGGCCTCGGCGTCGAACAGGTCGACCGCATCCGCGCCGGCCGATTCGGCGAGATGGACGAGCTGGAGGCGAAAGCCACGGACGCGACGGGGTACGTCGCCGAACGCGCCGCGGAACGCGGCCTCGACGTCACCGAGGAGTACCGCGGCGGCCGGCCACCGAGCGCGATCGCGGACTTCGCCGACGACCACGACGTCGACCTGATCGCGATGGGGAGTCACGGCCGCTCGGGACTCTCCCGGGTCGTCCTCGGGAGCGTCACCGAACGCGTCCTCCGCGAGACGCACAAGAGCGTGCTCGTCGTCGACACCGGTCACGCCGACCGCGACACCGCGACTGACGGCGGCACCGCGACCGACGGCGGCACCGCGACCGACCGAGACGGCACCGCGACCGACTGCGACACTCCCGTCAACGGCGGTGACGACGCGTGACCGCGTCGCGCGTCGCTCGCATCCGCGAGCACGTCGTCGAGAACCGCGACACCGTCCTCGCCGACCTCGCGTTCGCCGTCGTCTGGGTCGCCGCCGTCACGCTCCTGTTCGACCTCACCGGCGGCCCGCAGTGGGCGTACCACCTCACGCTCGCCAGCGGCATCCTCGCCCACTACGGGTTCTTCGCGTCGCTAGACGCCGCGAGCCACGCCGAGAGCTAGCCGGCCGCACCACCGGCAGTTCCCGGCTCGACGACCCGGATCGAGCGGTGACGCTTCTCCTTACTCGCTCTCGGCGGTCGTCACCGTCACGGGCCGGTCCGTGTTCAGGAGGACCTCCTGCGAGACACTGCCGAACAGGAGCTTCCCCGCCGGCGAGCGCTTCCGGCCGCCGATCACGATCTGGTCCGCGTCGATCTCGTCGGCGTCGTCGATGATGTCCTGCGCGACCTCGCCACTGTTCTCCCGAACGTGGTAGTCGACGCCCGCGTCGTCGAGGACCTCCATCACGCGCCGCACGGCGTCGATCCGCGTCGGCGAATCGAAGCGCTTCATCTCGTCGGGCGTGTCCGGCGACCGCTCTTCGCCCGTGAACACGAACAGGACGTCCGCCTCGACGGTCGCGCCCTCGTCCGCGAGGCCCGCGACGAAGTTCGCCTGGCTGAGTGCTCGTTCGACGTTCAAGTGGACTGGAAGGAGTACGCGATGCATGACAGACAGTTCACCGGGAAATGGTTTATACGTACGTGCTCGCTCCGGCGGTTCGAGAACGCGTCCGCCACCACGACCCTCCGAGAACGCGTCCGCCACCACGACCGGCCGAGAACGCGTCCCGCACTCACTCCGGGTGCGCGAGGCGCTCGACGTCGTAGCCCGCGTCGCGGATCCCGGCGAGCAACTGGTCGGCGTGCTCGCGGCCAGCCGCCTCCACACGGAACAGGAGGTAGGCGTCACCGACGTCGAGGTCGTCGACCGCGCGCTCGTGGCGCACCGACCGGATGTTCGCACCCTGGTCCGCGAGCACGCGAGACACGTCCGCCATCTTCCCCGGGCGATCCCGGATCCGCACGCGGAGGTGCAGGAGCTGGTGCCGCGCCGCCTGCGCGTGCGTCAACACGCCCTGGAGCGCGGACACGTCGATGTTCCCACCGCAGAGCAACGGCACCACCGTCTCCCCCGCCACGTCCAGGTCCTCCGAGAGCAACGCGGCCGTACTCGCCGCACCCGCACCCTCCACGAGTTGCTTCGCGCGCTCCAACAACAGGAGGATCGCTTGCGCGATCAGGTCGTCGCTCACCGTCACCACCTCGTCGACGTACGCCTCGATGTGCTCGTACGTCAACTCGCAGATCCCGCCGGTCGCGATCCCGTCCGCAATCGTCTGCGGGTCCTCGTTCCCCACCGGCTCCCCCTTCTTGAGGCTATCCGGGACCGTCGCCGCCTCGTCGGCCTGCACGCCCACGATGCGCACGCTCGGATCGCGCTCCTTGATCGCCGTCGCAACCCCCGAGATGAGGCCGCCACCACCGATCGGCGCCACGACCGTGTCCACGTCCCGGAACTGCTCGAACAACTCCAGCCCGAGCGTCCCCTGCCCCGCGACGATCGCCGGGTCGTCGTACGCGTGCACGAACTCCCAGCCGTGCTCGTCCTCCAGGTCCCTCGCGTGCGCGACGGCCTCCTGGAACGTCTTCCCGACCAGCTCGACGTCCGCGCCGTACCCCCGCGTCGCGTCGATCTTCGCCTGCGGCGCCGTCTCCGGCATCACGATCGTCGACTCGATGTCGTTCGTCGTCGCCGCCAACGCCACCCCCTGCGCGTGATTGCCCGCGCTCGCGGCCACGACCCGGGCGTCGAACTCGTCGTCCTCGGCGAGCTGAGCGACCTTGTTGTGCGCGCCCCTGGTCTTGAACGATCCCGTCCGTTGCATGTGCTCCATCTTCAGGTGGACGTCCGCGTTCGCGCGCTCGCTCAACGACCGCGAGTACTCGATCGGCGTCTCCTCGACGATGTCGGTGTCGCGGACGCGTGCGCGCGCCGCCTCGATGTCCTGCAGCGAGACGCTTGGCATACCAGACAGTCCACCCCCGGCCGCCTTCAACGTACGGAATTCTACGTGAAATCAATCCCCGACTCGCAACGGACGCGACTGCCGACGAGAACCCTCGCGCGTGCGTGGCGGCCGCTATCGAGCATCGATGGAGCTATCGAGCATCGATGGAGCTATCGAGCATCGATGGAGCTATCGAGCATCGATGGAGCTATCGAGCATCGATGTAGTTCCGCCTGGACGCAGACAGTGTCCTACTGGGCACAGGCAGTGTCCTACTGGCCAACGTCCGTCCCTATCGGGCGCCAGCGACGCCGCTCCCGATTGCTGCGCCACAGTCGCCGCAGGCGACGAGGTAGAACCGCTTGGACGCCTTGAAGAACCCGGACTTCGCGCCAAAGTCTGCGAACTCGACGTCGGTCTCCTCCGCGAGCGTCGCATCGCATTCTGGACAGTGAACCATGCGCGATAGTTCTATGATGTGATACTAAGTCGTTTCCGTTGCGAGACGATGCTACGTCGTTTCCGTTCAGTGCGCACCCGCGGCGCCACCGTTGCCCTTCGCACCCGCCACGCCGCTGCCGATGGTGTACCCACAGTGCGCGCACTCGGTCACGTAGAAGCGCTTCGACGCCCGAACGAACCCGAGACGAGACTCCGTCTCGACGAACGCCACGTCGTCGATACTCGAGAGCGTCGATTCGCACTCCGGACAGTGAACCATATCCGAGGTATCAGGTTCAACGAACATATTTGTGCCGGACCACTACGCCCCCCATCGCTACCCCCACCCGCTCCCTTCGAGTCCTCTCACACCACCCTGATTCCTTCACACCACCTTGTCCGCTGAACGCTCGCGGACTCCACGACCACCACGAACGCAACGACCACCACGAACGCAACGACCAGTCGCCGCTACCCGCGAACTGCGGACGGGGTGGTGTTCGTTGTGCGAATCGTAGCGCGAACGCGGCGATTCACGGCCAGATTCCCCATCGAACGGCGGACACGATGGGGTCGCGTGAGGAGTGGACCGGGGTCGATTCGTGGTCGTCAGTACTCGGTGAGCGTCGCGTTGTCGTCGGTCGAGACCGCGCCGGGGTCGATGTCGACGAAGTCCATGACGGAATCGTGGATGCCGACGGACTCGACGGTTTCCTCGAGCGCGGACAGGACGAGTGCGGGGTCGAGGTCGAGCGCGTACTCGCGGTACGTGCCGCCACGACGGCCCTCGTTTCGTTCAGTGACGCTGATGATCCCGAGCATCGCGAGCTCACTGAGGTGATCGCGCATCCGTCGCGGCACGAGCGGGTCGCGGTTCGCCAGTTCCGCGAACCGCGTGTACCGCGGCCGGACGTCCCGCGACCGAACCGGCGTGTCGCCCTCGAGGTCGAGCGTGACGAGCGCGTACAGCACGAGGTGGCCGTGCTCGGTCAGCCCACCGATGCCTTCCTGGATGCGGCCCCGCTCGAGCTCGTCCCGACCCGCCTCGACGTGATCCGCGGTGACGGTCTCCGCACCGCCTTCCCGAGCCATGTCGCCCGCGCTCATCAGGAGGTCGAGACTCTGGCGAGCGTCCCCCGCGTCCTTCGCACCGTACGCCGCACAGAGCGGGATGACCTCGTCAGCGAGCACGCCGTCGTGGAACGCGACGTTCGCACGCTGCGAGAGGATCTGTCGGAGATCGTTCGCGTCGTACGCGGGAAAGTGGATCTCTTGCTCGCACAGCGACGACCGGACCTTCGGCGACAGGTCGTCGCGGAACGAGAAGTCGTTCGAGATCCCGATGATCCCGATCTTCGCCGTCTCCAGGTTACCGTTCGCGCGAGCACGCGGGAGCTGGTAGAGGATGGAGTCGTCCTCGAGGTGGTCGACCTCGTCGAGGACGACGAGGATCGTGCCCGCTGCGGTCTCGAGTTCGTTCCAGAGCATCTCGTAGACGGACGCTCGCGGATACCCGGTCGTGGAGATCTGGTTGGTCTCGTCGCGGAACTCGTTCACGAGTCTGGTCGCGACCTGGTACGAGGACGTGAGGCCGTCGCAGTTCAGCATCGCGACGGTGAGCTCGATGTCGTCGAACTGCGCCGCGTCCTCGCGGAGGTGCGAGAGGAGGTACCGGGTCGCCGCCGTCTTCCCGACGCCGGTCTTCCCGTAGAGGAAGATGTTGTCCGGCTGCTCGCCGTTGATCACGGGCTGGAGGGCAGCCTGGTACGTGTCGAGTTCGTCGCTGCGACCAACCAGTTCCTCGGGCTGGTAGTCCTCGCGGAGGGCGTCCCGGTCGGTGTAGATGTTCGTATCTCGCTCGAACAGCGCCATCGTTACCGACACGAATGGGAGGGAATGACATAAAACCACCGCGTCCGGAGTGTCCGCCGTTTCCGCTGTTCTCGTTTCTTTAAGTCAAGGCAGGTAACACACCCCCTCCTTCTTGTCCGCTGTTGTGGCGGTGAGGGGTGGGGTGGGGGTTGTTGCTGGAACTCTGAACTAGAGGAAAGTTTATAACCCCTGTCCACAAATTAGTCCGTACCCTCTCCAAACAGACAGTAGTGAGTAAAGAATGGTCTAGGAAACTAGATCCTACCCGTGACATTTTTCTTATGTTATCTCATATTTCTCTTCGTGTCATACGGGCTCGGTTCAGTTGACCGACTCCCGTGCGGTTCGCTGCGACCCCCTCCCACCCCTGAACGCGAGAACTGCGGACAAAGTGGGGTGGGTGTGGAGACCGCATCGACCGAGTGGTTTCCGAACCCATCCCACCCAACCGGAGCGTCCGATCGCCTTCGCCTCGTCCCCAGAACGCTCGACGGTCGAACGGTCGTTCACGATGGTTGCCACGAGGTTCTGACGAGCGAGTGCGTCTGAACCGGACTCGTGGCGGCCTTGGTTCGGCTGCGTACAGTGATGGCGTCTGGTCCTGCGACTCGCGTTGCTGGATTGAATCTGGCCGACGACCGAGCTGGTCGACTTCCGACACCACAATGTCCGCTGTAATCGTCAGACGTCCACCGACACCACCCCACTCCGTCCGCTGTTCCCGACCAGTCCACCCAGAAGAACAGCGGACGCGGTGGGGGAGTTCAACCGACGCACGCCGTTACCCCACAGTTCAAATTGTCCGTCCGTGGGGTAACTACAGGGACCACCGCACTTCGCCTTTCTAGCGGCACCCCCTTCTTCGCTCCCACCTCGGTCTGATGCCACCCCGACCTAACGCCACCTCGACCGGACGCCACCCCCACCACGTCCGCTGTTCTACGCATTCGCTCCAGCGGCCGTTGGTTCAGTCGCGGCCGTCGACGGGGCCGATGTAGCGGTTCTTCCAGGAGTCGCCGTCGCGCCACTGCCAGTAGTAGTACCGGTAACCGGGCTTGGGTTCCTTGACCGTGACGTACGCGCCGTCGTCGGGAACGTCGTCGTAACTCGACGGGTCGGTCGAGACGCCGCGGGCCTCGAGTGCTTCGAGCTCGGTACCGTCGACTGCACGATCGGGGCCGGGGTCCTCACGACCCGGCACGTCACTCCCTCTGGGTTCGCCGGATTCGCCAGGTCTACCGGCCGTGCCGCGGTCGCCCCGTTCGGGTCTGCTCCGGTTGTCGGAGCCGCCGCGGTCGCCGCGTCCACGGATCTCGCGCTTCCACGCGGCGAGGTCCCGCGCGTACTTCGCCAGTGCCTCCAGTCGCTCCGGCGACTGTCGTTCGAGGGGGTCGAGCACGTACGCCGGCAGATCCGGTGCCTCGGGTTCTCCCCCCGACGATCCGCTGGAACGTGCGTCGTCGTCGTCCGTCACGAGTTACCCCACGGATTGAAACCGCTTAGTTCGTGGGGTAATCCCGAGTATTGGAACGCCCGCTACTGTCGACCCAGATGCAGAACGCCCTCCCTCGTCAGACGACCCACTCGGGAAGACGGAGAACAGTTAGCCGATCGCCAGGCCGAAGCAGAGAATCGGTCAGTGCCGCCGTGCCTTCGCCGCCTCGTCGTCGGTGTTGGCCACGTCGTCCTTCCCGAAAAGGACGGCTCCGAAGAGGAAGGGGGAGAGCAGTGCGGCGACGAGGCCGCCGACGAGACCGAACAGCCAGAGGTCTTCGTTGCCGGTGGTCGATCCACCGTCGTCGCCACCCGCACCGCCTGCACCAGCGCCGGGGTCGCCGACGACGACGGCGCCCTTCATGCCCATCGCCTTGTGCGGGCCGCAGTAGTACTTCGAGACGCCCTCGGCGTCGAACGTTCGCTCGTAGGTCTCGCCCTCGCTGCCCTGCATCGAGGACTCGTAGGAGCCGTCCTCCGCGACGACGTTGTGCGACCCGCCCTTCCCGGTCCACTCGAAGACGACGGTCGTCCCCGGGTCGACGCGTATCGCGGCCGGCCCGAAGCCGTACGCGCCGCCGTTGGCTTCCGAGCCGACCTCGACGGTGACCTCGCTCTCGCCGGTCGCGTCGACGGTGCCGTCGAAGTTCCCGACGTCGTCGAACCAGCCACCGTAATCGACGTCGCCGCCAGCACCGCCATCTCCGCTCTCGCCGTCTCCATCACTGCCGCCGCTGCCGCCGCCGGCACCGGCCTCGGGGACTGCGACCTCGAGGTCGCCGACGACGACGGCGCCCTTCATGCCCATCGCCTTGTGCGGACCACAGTAGTAGGGAGCCACGCCCTCGCTCTCGAACGTGTGATCGAACGTGTCGCCTTCGTTGCCGAGCATCTCGGACTCGAACGCGCCGTCCTTCTCGACGACGTTGTGCGACCCGCCCTTGCCGGTCCACTCCCAGGTGACGGTCGTTCCGGGGTCGACGCGGACGACGGCCGGCCCGAACGCGTACGCGCCGTCGTTGCCCTGTGCGCCGACGTCGACGGTGACCTCGCTCTCGCCGGTCGCGTCGACGATGCCGTCGAAGTTCCCGACGTTATCCAGCCAGGACTCCAGCGACGCGTCAGCGCTCTGGCTCGCGACGGCGGGACTCGCGCCAACGGCAGCGGTCGTGGCCGCTGCGAGGCTCGCTCTCAGGACGGTGCGTCTGTCGTACTTCGCTTCGTCGTTGGTGGTGTCTGGGGTCATCGTGTCTGGTCTCGGGTCGTGTCTGGTCTCGGGTCGTGTCTGGTCTCGAGTCGTGTCTGCTGGGAGGTTTCGCCAGATTCGGTGTCCTGGGTCGGAGTTCGCTCGATCCGATAGTGCCTGATCGTATGGCCGTAGTCGCGGTCAGCCCTCGTAGCCCGCGTACTCCATGAGCTGGCTGAAGATGTCCGAGTCCATCGCGTCCTTGTAGACGATGGGTGCGAGCATGCCGCCGGGGTAGAAGTTCCCGTTCATCACGTGGTTGACCTTGTGACAGTGCATGAGGTAGATGCCGGGGTCGGCGTCGGCCTCGAACTCGATCGTGTGCCGTTCGGCGGGTGCGAGGTTCACGACGTCCATCTCGTGCTGGGCGGCCTCGGGGATCGCGCCGCCGTCCTTCTCCACGCGCCGGAAGCGGTGGTTGTGGACGTGCATCGGGTGACTCATGTAGCCGTTGTTGGCGAGGTGGAGGCGGACGGTGTCGCCCTGGTCGACGATCACGGGGCTGCCGTCCTCGGGGTGGAACGACCGCGGCGCGCTCTTCCCGTTGACCGTGAAGACGTCCGGGCGGCGGTTCCGCGGGTCGTACTGGACGTCCTCGCCGGCCATCTGCCGTGAGAGCCGCGAGTCGGTCTCCTTGAACGTCAGGAACGCTTCCGTGTCAGCGGGCTCGTAGCCCTTCGGGTCGACGCGGAAGATTCCGTACATCCCCATCTCGATGTGACGCTGGGTCTGGTAGTGGCAGTGATAGAGGTGCGTGCCGGGCGTGTTCGCGGGGATCTGGTACGTGTGCTTCTCGCCGGGATCGACGCGGATGCCCGTGGTCGTCGGGACGCCGTCGTCCTCCCACTTCTTCGAGACGCCGTGGAAGTGGATGGTGTGCGGGCGGCCGCCGTCAGTGTTGTCGAGCGTCACCTCCATGTCCTCGCCCTCGGTCGTCCGCAGGATCGGACCGGGGACGGAGGGGTCGCGGTCGTCGGCCTGGAACGCCCACACCTGCGGGAGTTCCACGGGCCCACCCATCGTTTCGAGCGGGTGCGGCCTGTGTCGCGCGGGCTGGGTCTTCATCGTCACCTGGCCGCCCTGTTCGTCGACGTTGACGACCTGGGGCGGACTGGTCTCGGGGAGGTCGGGAGTCCGGGATCCGGTGTTCTCCGTGGTCGTCGTCGGGTCTTCGGCCTCGAACGCGGCCGTACAGCCCGCGAGTGCGGCGGCCCCCATGCCGCCGGTTGCTGCAACGAATTCGCGTCGCGATACGCCAGTTCCGGGAGCGCCGATGCGGTCGGTCATCGTACACCTCCACGTAGTGGGGGGTAGTTGAACGGGGCGTCGGTGATTCTCGGCGGCGAATAACCGTTCTCAGAGTTCTGGAACGCACCCGGAGATGTTCGACCCCGTCCTTATCGGGAGTGGTTCGCCGCTCGAAACCGGCAGACGGGGCCGCTACGTCGGTGCCGGCAGGTTTTTGATGGGTCGCCGTGGAGTCACGCGTAGATGGTGCGGGACCCGTTCGCGGACGAGGGAGAGCCGGACCTCCAGTCCGTCCTGGACGCACTCGACGATCCGAGCTGTCGGACGATCGTCCAGGAGATGGAGGGTGCGATGACGGCGAACGAGGTCTCGGACGCGACCGACATCCCGCTCTCGACGACGTACCGGAAGCTCGACCTGCTGACGGAGGCGTCGATCCTGAACGAACGCACCGAGATCAGGTCCGACGGCCATCACACCACGAAGTACGTGCTCGCGTTCGACGCCGTCGAGATCGGGCTGAACGAGGACCGCGACTTCGAGGTCTCCATCTCGAGGCCCGCGGGGTCGGCGGACGAACAACTCGCACGACTCTGGAACGAGGTTCGCAAGGAAACATGAGCAGTCACACACCGGCACTCGTCGTGGCATTGAAAGCAATCACGCTGGCGCTCGGCGGCCTCATCTCGTATCTCTCGTATCGCGCGTACCGGCGGACCGGCGCGGGCCCGCTCTGGTATCTCGCGGTCGGGTTCGGGGTGATCACGCTCGGCTCGCTCGTCGCGGGCGTGTTCGATCAGTTCCTGACGAACGTCGGTCGCGGCACGGCGCTCGTCATCGAGTCGGGACTGACGGCGGTCGGGTTCGCCATCATCACGTACTCGCTGTACACTGAGTGACGGGTCTCCGACGCCGGCCTGACGCAGTTCTGGAGTCCGTGACGTTTTCCGGCAGCCGGTGGTCACCTGGCGTCTAGTTCGACGCGATGCGAGTCGGGATGGTAATCGAGGATGCCACGGTCGTCCATCTTGGGAAGGTGCCGGTGGTGGAGGGTGATCCGTAGGGTGTGTACGCGTTCGTCGGTGGTGTCGTCGTCGACGAACTCTTCGTTGGCCGCCAGGTCCGTCGCGAGCGTGTCCAGGTGGACGGGACCGTCGTACGCGGTCAAGAGGCCGAGAATCGTTTGGCGTCGCGTCGAGACGACGTCGTCGTCCTCGTCCCGTTCTGTCTCCACGACTGCTGCCGGTTTCGTGGGGTGCTCGGCTGATGGCGTTTGCATAGTGTCGGAAGGTGGAGATTACTACGCTCGCTCCCACTGTAAGCCTCGACTGTAACTGTATAGGTTCGAATCTAGTCGATAGTCTTCAGAGGACTCGAACCGAACGCCGACCGTTTCGACTCTCGCGAGTAGTGGTAGTTAGTTGCGATTGCTAACAGCAATATGGTGGGTTGGTTCCATCGACGGAAATTTAATACGACGAGGACGAGTACGGCGGTCAATGGGACGGCAATCCTTGTCCATCGACCTCCTGGAGACGCTCCGGACGTTCGAGGAATCTGGGGTTCCGTTGACGACGCCGGAGGTCGCTGAAAGCATGGACCTCGGTCGTCGGACGGTGTACGCGCGACTGGAACGGCTCGTCGAGGAGGGGCGCCTCGAGACGAAGAAGGTCGGTGCGAGTGCGCGCGTCTGGTGGCGACCGGCGACGCGAGGGGAGTCGGAAGCGTCGGACTGGGCGAGGCTCGCGAACTCGCTCGTCGACGACGTCCTCAACGACGTCGAGGTCGGCATCTTCGTGCTCGACGAGGCGCTCGACGTCGCCTGGGTGAACGAGACGACCGAGCGCTACTTCGGACTGCATCCGGAGGAGGTCCTCGGCAGGGACAAGCGGCGGCTCGTCGAGGAACGAATCGGGTCGGTCGTCGAGGACACGGAGACGTTCACCGACACCGTTCTGGAGAGCTACGAGGACAACATGTCCCCCGAACGGTTCGAGTGTCACGTCACCGCCGGCGAGGGCCGCGATGAACGCTGGCTCGAACACCGAAGCACGCCGATCGAGTCCGGCGAGTACGCTGGCGGCCGCGTCGAACTCTACTACGACGTCACAGAACGCAAGCGCGAGGAACGGACGCACCGGGAGTTCGAGTCGCTCGTGGAAGCGGTCGACGAGTACGCGATCTTCACGCTCGACACCGACGGGACGGTTCGAACGTGGAATCCGGGCGCAGAGCGCATCAAGGGCTTCGACGCCGAGGAGATCGTTGGCCAGCACTTCTCGCGGTTCTACACCGACGTCGACCGGGCGGCCGGCGTTCCCGAAGCGAACCTGGCGGCCGCGGAGGCGGAGGGGTCCGTCGAGGACGTGGGCTGGCGGGTGCGCGCGGACGGCTCTCGGTTCTGGGCGAACGTCACGATCACGGCGATCCGGGACGACGACGGCGACCTCCAGGGGTTCGCGAAGGTCACGCGCGACATGACTGACCGCCGCGAGTACGAGCGCGAACTCGAGGAGGAGAAGTCGTTCGTCGAGAGTCTCCTGGAGAACCAGCGCGACGTCATCTACGCGTTCGACGACGACGGCGAAATTCTCCGCTGGAACGAGCACTTCCGGAACGTGACTGGCTACACCGACGTGGAGATGGATGAGATGACGCCGACGGACTTCGTTCCCGAGGCGGACGCCGACCGGGTCGCGAGCGCGATCGAACTGGTGGCGAACGGCGAGTCGGTGACCTTCGAGGCACCGCTACTGACGGCGGACGGTGAGACCATCCCCTACGAGTTCTCCGCGACGCCACTCACGGACGAGGACGGATCGGTCGTCGGGTTCACGGGGATCGGACGGGACGTTAGCGAGCGTCGAGCGAAGGAACGTCGACTGCGCCGGCGACGCGAGGAACTCAAGGAGGAGCTCGACGACGTGTTCCGGCGGGTCGACGACGCGTTCTTCGCTGTCGACGACGACTGGGAGTTCGTCGACGTCAACGACCAGGCGAAGGTCGTCCTGGGGCGGGAGGGAGAGCGTCTCGTCGGGGAGACGCTCTGGGAGGCGTTCCCCGGGGCGATCGATTCGACGTTCTACGAGGAGTACCATCGGGCGTTCGAGACCCAGGAGTCGATGACGTTCGAGGAGTACTTCGAACCGCTCGAGGCGTGGTTCGAGGTCAACGCGTACCCCTCCGAGACGGGACTGTCGGTGTACTTCCGGGACGTCACCGAGCGCAGGGAGCGCGAGCGAGATCTGGAACGGTACAAGTCGATCGTCGAGACAGTCGACGACGGCATCTACGCCGTCGACGAGGCCGGCGAGTTCACACTCGTGAACGGTGCCTACCTCTCGATGACGGGGTACTCGGAGGAAACGATCGTCGGCTCGCACGTCTCGTCGGTCGTCGACGAGGAGACCTACGAGGCCGCGAGTGCGCTCGAGTCCGAACTCCGGTCGGGCGAGCGCTCGACGGCGACGCTCGAGCGCGAGCTCACGACGCCGAACGGGGAGACGTGGGTGGGCGAGGCGACGTTCTCGCTGCTGCCCACCGACGACGGCTACGAGCGGATCGGCGTCGTCCGTGACGTCACCGAACGGAAGCGACGCGAGCGCGAACTCGAGGAGTCCAGGCGGCAGTACCAGACGTTCATCGAGAACTTCCCGAACGGCGCCGTCGCGCTCGTCGACGAGGACCTGCGGTACGCCTCCTTCGGCGGGACGCTGGAGGGCGACTACGACGTCCCGCGGAGTGAACTGATAGGCGGATTCATCGAGGAGGCACTCCCGGAGGCCGTGGCGGACGTCGTCGTCCCGCGCTACGAAGCCGCACTGGACGGGGAGCCCGCCAGTTTCGAGGAGACGGTCGACGGGCGAACGTACCAGTTCCAGTTCGTGCCGGTGCGCGACGACGACGGCGAGACTTTCGCTGCCATGGCGATGAGTCAGGACGTCACCGGCCAGAAGGCGCGCGAGCGCGAGCTCGAATGGCGCATGCACCAGCAGGCGGCGGTCGCGGAACTGGGCCAGCGGGCGCTCGAGTACGGCGACGTGGACGACCTGCTGGCGGACGCAACCGAGCTGGTCGCGGACGTCCTCGGCGTCGACTACTCCAAGGTCCTGGACCTCGCGCCGGACCAGCGGTCGCTCTCCCTCCGCTCGGGCGTCGGCTGGGACGAGGGACTCGTGGGCGACGCGTCGGTGTCCGCGGTCGAGGACGAGTCCCAGGCCGCACACACGCTCGCGACCGAGCAACCCGTCGTCGTCGAGGACCTGGACGCGCACGACGCCATCAGCGGCCCGGAGCTACTCACGAATCACGGCGTCGAGAGCGGCATCAGCACCGTCATCGGGCCGTGCAACGATCCCTGGGGGGTCCTCGGCGCGCACGCCACCGAGAAGCGCGAGTTCGCCGGGCACGACGTCACGTTCCTCCAGTCGGTCGCGAGCATCATCGCGAACGCGATCGACCGCGCGGCCCACGAGGACGAACTCGTCCGGCGTCGCGAGGAACTCGGGGCGCTGAACACGCTCCACGGCGTCGTCGAGGACGTCACGAGCGCCGTCATCGAGCAGTCGACGCGCGAGGAGATCGAGACCACTGTCTGCGAGCGCCTCGCCGCGACGGACTCGTACGCGTTCGCGTGGATCGGCGACGCCAACCCAGCGTCCGAGACCGTCGACGTCCGCGCGCAGTCGGCCGACAGCGACTACCTGGACGGCTTGACGGTGAGCGTCGACCCCGACGACGAACGGAGCGACGGACCGATGGGCCGTGCGTTCCTGACCGGCGACGTCCAGGTGACCCAGGAGATCACCGACGACCCACGCCACGAGCCGTGGCGGGACGCGGGCAGAGACGCCGGGTTCCGATCCGCGGCGGCCATCCCCATCTTCCACGACGACATGACCTACGGCGTCATAGGCGTCTACAGCGACCGCGCGTTCGCGTTCGGCGAGCGGGAACGCGAGGTACTCGGCCGTCTCGGGGAGATCGTCGGGCACGCCATCGCTGCCGCCGAACGCAAGCGTGCACTGATGAGCGACGAACTCGTCGAACTCGAATTCCAGTTGCGGGACGTCCTCGAGACGATGGACGTCTCGGCGGATGGAGACGGTCGCATCGCGATCGAGCACACGGTGCCGACGGGCGATAACGAGTTCGTCGTCTTCGGGACGGTGACGCCCGACATGGTCGGTGCGCTCGCGGAACTGACCGAAGCCCTCCCGCACTGGCGGGACCTCTCTGTCGACGAAGATAGCGACCCACGCGGGTTCGAGGTGACGTTGACGGAACCGCCCGTGCTGTCCGTCGTGGCGTCGCTCGGCGGGTACGTACAGTCGGCGATCATCGAGGACGGTGACTACCACATGACGATCCACCTCGCGCCGTCGGTCGACGTCCGCGAGGTGATCGACGCCGTCGAGGCGGAGTACCCGACGGCGACGATGCTCCGGCAGACCCACATCGAGCGGTCGCGCGAGGACATCCAGCGGCTCGGAGGGCCGCTGCTGTCGGAACTGACGGACAGACAGCGGACGGCGCTGGCGGCCGCGTACCACTCCGGGTACTTCGAGTGGCCGCGCGACGCCACCGGCGAGGACGTCGCCGCGTCGCTGGACGTCGCCGCGCCGACGTTCCACCAGCACCTCAGGAAGGGCGAGCAGAAGGTGTTCGAGTCGCTGTTCGATTCGTCGACGGAGCCAGAGGTGATGCAGTGAGAACGCGAAGGAACGAAGTAAGAGGGAGCGTCCCGCTGAGACCGTCTCAGCCGAGGACGTAGTCGAGACGCGGGTACTTCTCGAGGAGCGTGCGGCCGTCCGCGAACTCGTAGGACTCGACGTACGCGTCGAGGCCGAGGATGCGGCCGGCGCCGAACGCGGCGATCGCGAGGAAGACGACGACGTACGCGAGGTCGCTGTTGACGATGCCGTGCTCGATGCTCCAGTTCCCGAAGTAGAACATCGCCATCATGAACGCGCCCCAGAACGCCGCGAGGCGGACGAGGAGGCCGACGACGAGCCCGATGCCGATGAGGAGTTCGCCCCAAGGCACGGCGAGGTCGACGAACGACACGAACCAGGCGGTCTCGGCCATCCACGCGAACGTCCCCGCGAGGGGGTTGCCGTTGACGGCGGCGACGTTCGCGAGGTAGCCCTGCGCGCTCCAGCCGGCTTCGAGGACCTTCTCGAGTCCGGCCGCGAGGAACGCGTATCCGAACGTGAGCCTGAGTGCGAGAACGAACCACGCGCTCAGGGAGTGGGCCTGGCCGCCGACGGTGATGCCGCCGAGGGTGCTCTCGAACCGGTTCTTGGTCTGCTTGGGGGATTGAATAGATGCCATGTTACTTCAACGATACTACCTACGCTGGAAGACGGTATATAAGAGAACAGCGTTTCTCGAGGGGTGAGAAGTGCGTTAGTGGGTGTCTCGGGTTCGGGAGGGGAAGTCGAGGGCGAGCGGATCGGTCAGTCCGCGGTGACCTCGTCCTCGAACTGCTCGCGGACCTTCTGGATCTTCGGGTCTGCGTGGAACGTGCAGTAGCGGTCGTTCGGGTTCTTCTCGTAGTAGTCCTGGTGTTCTTCCTCGGCCTCGTAGAACGTCTCGAGCGGTTCGACTTCGGTCACGATGTCGTCGTCGTACACGCCCTCGTCCTCGAGGCCCTCGATGAACGCCTCCGTGAGGTCGCGTTGCTCGTCGGACTCGTAGAGGACGATCGTGCGGTACTGCGTGCCGACGTCCGGCCCCTGCTTGTTGAGTTGGGTCGGATCGTGGATGGTGAAGAACACGCGCAGCAGGTCCTCGAACGCGATGACTCCAGGGTCGAACTCGACGCGGACGACCTCGGCGTGGCCCGTGCTCCCCGAGCACACCTCGCGGTACGTCGGGTTCTCGGTGTCGCCGCCTGCGTACCCGGACGTGACCTCGTGCACGCCGTCGAGTTCCTTCATGGCCGCTTCGATGCACCAGAAGCACCCGCCACCGAACGTCGCTGTCTCGCTCATGATCGACGATAGGGGCTTGCGGGGTAAAGGCTTGTCTCGACGGCCGGCCGTTCCGGATTCGACGATCGGTCTCTCGGCGAGCGAGCGACTCGTATACACCGGGAGCGAATCCGACAACGAACTGGGCACCACCACTTACGGGACGGCGACGGACGATTCGGTATGGAGCGTTCTGACTCCTACCGGCGCGAGGTCACGACGATGGTCGAGTCCGGCTGGCAGATCGAGGCGGAGACGCGGGATCGCGTCACGCTCGTGCGGCGCGAGTTCGGCAGTCCGGGCGTCCACATCGTCATCGCCATCTTCACGATCTGGTGGGCGCTGGGCGTCCCGAATCTGCTGTACGCCGGATACCGGTACGTCACGGGCAGCCAGCGCACCGTCGTCTGGAAGGACCGAACCGAGCCCGACGTGGACGAGGTCGCGACCAGCGTGGAGTGAATCGGGACTGCCGGGGAACGGCGGCCGTCGTGCGACTTCACTCGCGCGCGGGAGCGCGGAGCCCGTAGAGGATGCTCGCCATCGCGAGCACCTCGCTCACGGTCCCCCCGATCGAGACGACCGTCTGCGGGAGCAGACTCGCGAGGTAACCGATGCCGAGGACGGCGGGGACGCCGACGAGGAGGACGAACCCGGTGGCGACGAACAGCATCGGGCGGCTCTCGTTGCGCCTGTAGCCCTGGACGGCGACGTACGCGATGACGAGCCCGAGGACGACGGTCACGGCCTCGACGCCGAGGAGCGCGTACTGGAGTTCGGAGAACTCCTCGAGCTGGAGTGCGATCGCACCGAGTCCGTCGCTGATCTGGCGTGCGTGCGCACCGTCGGTCGCGTGGAGCGTGGGAGTCGTGCTCGGATGGAGCCTGAGAGTAGCGATGGTCATGTTACATGTCCTCGATGATGTTCGTGAAGCGGTCGGCCATGGTCTCGGTGCGCTCGACCTCGACGGTGAAGCCGTCGACGTCGAGGTGGACGACGACGCGGTCGACGTTCGCGCGGTAGACGTCGGTGTGGTGGCCGTCGGGGTCCGGTCGCGTCGACGCGACGACGAGGTCGTACTCGCGGAGCGTCTCGAGGCGCCGGTACACGGTCGGCGGCGACGTCCCGAGTGCGTTCGCGAGCTCGTGCGCGCTGCGGGCGTCCTCGTACGTCTCGCGGAGGATGCCGCTGGCGACGTCGTCGGCGAGCGCGTCCGCGACGGCGGCAAAGCCGACGGCGGTCCCGTCGCCCGGAGTCGGTCCGTCCTCGCTCACGGCCAGTATCTGTTCCCCCAGTAGAAATAATCGTACCGACGACTTCTCGCGGTGAAGTCGCGGAACCCGGTTCTTGTACCGCCCCGTCGAAGCCGTTCGTATGGCCCACCAGACCGACGCTTCGGCCCGAACTGCATCGACTTCGACGTCCTTCCTCAGGCGGACGGCGTGGATGCTGCTCTTCGGCGTCGCCGGACTCGCCGGCGTCGCCGCGACGGCGGCGCTCCAGTTGACGATCGACCCGACGATCGCGGAGCGAAGCGGGCTCCCGGCGGACGCGAGCCTCCCCGTGGCGGTCGCGCTCTCCATCGCGACGCCGGCGGTGCTCGCCGTCGTCGCGACGGTCGTCGGGACCGCGACCGCGCCGCGCGTCGGGTTCAGGTCGTTCGTCCACGACCACGCGACCGACGGGCGTCGGGTGTGGTCGCGAGTGCGCGAGTCCGCACCGCGGGCCGTCGTCGTCGGCCTCGCGACCGGCGTCGGCATCGTCGCACTCGACGTCGTCCTGACGGCCGTCGTCCCATCGGCGGCACCGACCGGCGCCAGCCCCGGTTCGGTCGCGCTCGTGCTGGCGAGCGCACCCGCACGGTTCCTGTTCGGGGGGCTGGCGGAGGAACTGATGCTCCGCTGGGGGCTGGTGTCCGCGATCGCGTGGGTACTGGCCGCCGTCGTCCCCGGAGATCGGCGTCGCGCGGTCGCGTGGACTGCGGTCGTGCTCGCCGCGCTCGCGTTCGGCGCCGCGCACCTCCCCCAGGCCGCGGCGAGCATGGACCTCACGCTCCCCGTCGCCGCGCGCGTCGTCGCCCTGAACGCGATCGCAGGCGTCGTCTTCGGGTGGCTGTTCATCGAGGACTCCCTGGAGGCGGCGATGCTCGCGCACGCGAGTGCGCACGTCATCTTGCTCGGGACCGCACTCGTTGGCGTGGCCTGAGGTCGCCGTAACTCGACTGATCGGGGCCGTGCTGGCCGGCGGGGGCCGACCAGCTGTGGCCTCGAGGGAACCGGGACCTTCAGGGTACCTGGGTCCGGATATCGAGACGTCATAGAGCTGGCCGAACGGCGACGATGCGACGCCGGCTTGCGGTCCACCCCGTCGATGGGGTCGAAGTTTTAAGTAGTAGGGTCGAGTGGTGTTAGGTATCAATGGCCATTGACCCGAACTTCGAGCAGAACCGGGACGTCGTCGAGCAGCACGACGGACACGACGTCTGGGGACCGGTGGACGAACCGGAGGAACTCGGCATCCACGGAACCCACGTCGCGGTCGACTTCGACATCTGTATCGCCGACGGCGCATGCGTCGAGGACTGCCCCGTCGACGTCTTCGAGTGGGTGGACACGCCCGACCACCCCGAGAGCGAGATCAAGGCCGACCCGGCGAACGAGAGCCAGTGCATCGACTGCATGCTCTGCGTCGACGTCTGTCCCGTCGACGCCATCGACGTCGATCCCGGACGCGCCGGCCGGAGCTAGCGACCGCGGTTCGTTCTCCGACGAGCACGCTCGTCCTCGAACGACTGTTCTAACAATCGAAGACGGATGCCACGGGACCGACGACCGCCCCATCTCGTTGACGTGAAGCATCACTCTCTCGCGAACGACTAGCGGCAAAAACCGGTGCCGCCGCGGCGTTGTCCCATGGGATTCACCGACACAGTCATAATCCCTCCGTACGCCGTGCTAGGTGAACCCACTCAAGGTGATTCATGAGATGTATTCTGTCGTACTGACGAAAGGGGTCCCCGACTTCCGCGAAGGGGTGGTGTCGTTCGACGAGGACGGCCATCTCGAGCGTGGGGAGACGCCGACGGTGATGAACCCGAACGACAAGCACGCGGCGCGTGCGGCGCTCCAGACGAAGATCCGGAACGGCGGTCGCGTGAGCCTCATGAGCATGGGGCCGCCGGGGTACGGGGACGTGCTCCGCGAGGGCATGGCGGACGTCTACGGCGACGACTGCTACCTGCTCTCGGACCGCGAGATGGCGGCCGCGGACACGTGGGCGACCGCGATCACCGTCGCGACCGGCCTGAAGAACCTGGAGGAGACGCCGGACCTCGTGTTCGCGGGATTCAAGACCGCGGACGGGGAGACCGGCCACACCGGCCCCCAGGCGGCGTGGTGCATGGACTGGCCGATCCTCACGCACGTCATCTCGCTCGACGTCGACGCCGACGCGGGCACCGTACGCGCGAAACGACTCGTGAAGGGCGACGTCGAGGAGATCGAGACCGTCGAGACCGACCTCCCGGCGTTCGTCGTCACCGACCCCGAGTTCGAGCCGACGTACCGTCGCGCCGAGCACCGCCTCCTGCACAAGGACCTCCGCGAGGAGACCCAGGAGCGCGCCGAGGACCACGAGGACGTGATGACGGTCTGGGACCACGAGGACCTGAACCTCGACCCGGACTTCATCGGCCTCGACGGGTCGCCGACGATCGTCGGCGGCGTCGACCCGATTCCGAAGGCGCCGAGCGAGCGCGAGGCGACGGACGTCGACCCTACCGACTCCCAAGGAATGGAGCAGGTCGTCGACGAACTCGCGCCGTACGCGGGGGGTGACTAGCGATGGCCGTGTTCGACCCGAACGACTTCGAGATCAGCGAACTCGGCCCGAAGGTGAAGGACGTCGACGACCCCGAGGACCTGGAGGAGGTCCTCGAGCGCGAGAAGGAGGGGAAGAATCGCGCTGGCGTGAAGACCCTCGTCCAGAGCCGGATCGACAAGCTCCACGACGAGGACGAGGACGCGATCGACTACGACGAACTCGACCCGGGCGAGTACACGGTCGCTGAGATGGCGAACCTCGTCCGGGACGTCGACGACTTCGAGGTCCTGGAGGGCCTCATGGAGCGGGAGGAGGCGGGCCAGGACCGATCGACGGCGAAGGACCGCATCCAGGCCCGCATGGACGACCTCCAGTCCAGCGAGGGCGACGGGGAGGCGGAGTACGTTCCGCCGGAGGAGAAGTACCCGGAGCTCGACCACCCGACCGAGGACAAGCAGTACGTGCACGGCCTCGAGGACGGCGACTACCGCGACATGTGGGTGTACTGCGAGACCCAGCAGGGCGAACTCGTCGACGTGAGCCTCGAGATGCTCGGGAAGGCCCGGCAACTCATGGACGACTACAACGACCAGTACGACGAGGACGAGCGCGTCGTCGCGGTCCTCGTCGGGGACGACGTCGAGGGGCACGCGGAGGACTGCATCGCGCACGGCGCGGACCTCGTCGTCGTCCACGAGGACGACCGGATGGATCGGTTCCTCCACAAGCCCTACAGCGAGGTGTTCTGTGACGTCGCGCGCGGCGACGACCACGAGTTCGGTCGCGAAGACCGCCCGAGCCGCGACTGGCACGACTACGACGAACCGCGGTACGTGCTGTTCCCCGCGACGAACAACGGCCGCGACCTCTCCGCGCAAGTCCAGGGCGAGCTCGACTCGGGGCTCGCGAGTGACTGCTCGGGATTGTACATCGAGGACACCGTCATCTCGAACCCGGCGAAGACCGGCGGGGAGGGCAAGCGCGAGTTCGAGCGCGTCCTCCACATGAAGCGGCCGGACTTCTCCGGGTTCGAGTACTCGACGATCCTCTGCCTCGACAAACCCCACCGTGAGTTCCACCCGCAGGGCGGGAGCGTCATCCCCGGGAGCTTCGACGTCCCCGACCCGGACCCCGAGCGCGAGGGCGAGGTCGTCCACAGCGACCTCGACGCGCCCGACGAGTGGTTCCGCGTCGACGTCGAGGACCACGACACGCTCGACGAGGGCGTCGACCTCACCGGGTACGACGTCGTCGTCGCGCTCGGTCGCGGCATCGGCGACGACCCGACGAAGGGGATCGAACTCGGCCTCGAACTCCGGGACGCGTTCGAGGACGCCGAACTCGGCCTCTCGCGCGGGGTCATCACGTCCTCGTACAGCTTCGACGGGCACGTCGAGCAGTACGTCGGCGAGGACCGACAGATCGGCGAGTCCGGGCAGGTCGTCGAACCCGACGTGTACGTCGCCGCCGGCATCAGTGGCGCGATCCAGCACAAGGTCGGCATGGACGAATCCGACACGATCATCTCGATCAACACGGCCCCGGACGCGGACATCAAGGACTTCTCGGACTACTACGTCCAGGGCGACCTCTTCGAGGTGCTCCCTCGACTCACGGAGGCCGTGGAGTCGGGCGAACTGCGACTCGACGAACTGGCGGCCGGAGACGACTGACGATGCGGACAGCCAAATCATGACCAGAGAACACTACGAAGCGGTCGTCGTCGGGTGCGGTCCCGGCGGCGCCGCGGCGGCGGCGGTACTGGCCGACAACGGCGTCGAGACGCTCGTCCTCGAACGGGGCGTCGAAGCCGGGTCGAAGAACGTCTCGGGGGGCCTCATCTACGCAGAGGAGTCCGCGCCGTACACGATCGACGACCTCTTCCCGGGATTCCGGGAGGCGGCCGCGGAGCGCCCGATCACGGAGTACCACATCCACAACGTCGCCGGACGGCACGTGAAGTCCTACGACATCACGGACCTCCACGACCACGACACGGAGTGGTCGGACGCGGTCCTCCGCCGGAAGATGGACTCGTGGCTCGAGCAGCGCGTCCACGAGCGAACGCGCGAGACCGGCGGTGGCGTGGTGACGGGCGTGCACGTCGACGGCCTCCTCGAGGAGGACGGCGAGATCGTCGGCGTGACGTGCGAGGAACTCGACCCGATCGAGGCGGACCTCGTCGTCGCCGCGGACGGCGTGAACAGCGAACTGGCGCGCGACGCGGGCCTCATGGACTGGGACGAACCCGAGGAGTGGTTCCAGGGCGTGAAGGCCGTCGTCGACCTCCCCGACGGCGCGGTCGAGGAGCGGTTCGGGATCGGCGAGGACGAGGGCGCGGCCCACCTGTTCTCGGGCGACCTGTTCGAGGGCGTGCGCGGCGGCGGGTTCCTCTACACGAACGAGGACACGCTCTCGGTCGGGACCGTCTTCCACCTCGACAGCCTCGTCGCGGAGCAAGCCGAACCACACGAACTGTTGGACGCGCTCCTGACGCACCCGATGCTCGCGGAGTACTTCGACGGCGAGTACGACGAACTCGAGTACTCGGCGAAGCTCGTCCCGGACTCGAAGAAGGTCGCGCACACGAGCCCGCATCGCGGCCGGCTCGTGCTCGTCGGGGACGCCGCCGGCCAGATGCAGGCCCAGGGCCCGATCATCAAGGGGATGAATCACGCGGTGACGGCTGGCGCGCTCGCCGCGGAGGCGTTCGTCGAATCCCGCGCCCGGAAGAGCCGGAAGTCCGAGCCGACCGCGGGCGCGCTCTACGAGCGCAAACTGAACGAGGAGGGCGTGATGGGCAAACTCCGCCCGAAGCGCTACGAGGTCGCGTCGGCGCTCGGCGAGCACGACGCCGTGACGAACCTCACTGACGCCGTCCTCACGTCCGCGGTCGGTCGCTTCGGCGTGAAGGTCGCCGACGACCTCGGCGTCATCGAGTCCGCGTACTCGTCGCCGTTCATGTCGATGCTGATGCCGGACACGAAGACGCCGTACGTCACGCTCCCGACGGTCATCGGCGAGGTCCTGGGCGACCGCGTCACCGTCGAGTCCGAGGTCGAGCCGCCCGAGCTCGACGACCGCATCGGCGACCTCACGTACGACGTCGGCGACCCGCACATCGAGTTGCTCGACGAGTCCTACGAGGCCAGCGGCGCGGCGGTCTCCGCGTGCCCGGTGAGCGCGCAGGACTTCGGCGGCGGCTGCTATCGCTCCGAGACCGTGAAGCAGAACGGCAGCGAGGAGCGCGTCGTGAGCCTCGACACCCAGCCGTGCGTCGAGTGCGGGACGTGCGCGATCGTCGCCGACACCGACTGGGACCACCCCGCGGGCGAGAAGGGCGTCGAGTTCAAGCAGGGGTGAGGCGGGATGGTCGACGCCTCGACGGACGACCGCGCTGACGCGACCGCGAGCGAGCCGACGGACTACGAGGCGCGCGCGTTCGCACTCCGCGATCGCGCCGTCCAGGCTCGCGACGCGTTCGACCCGCCAACGGGGTCGCTCGACCGCGACCGAGCGGTCGAATTCGCCCGCGACGGCGTCGGCGAAGCCGCCGCCACGTACATCGACGCCCGAACGGAGGACTCGTGGGTGTACTTCGAGCCGGAGGCGTTCGACGCCCTCGAGACCGGCCTGAACGCGTACCTCGAACTGTTCGCGGCGTGCTACGGCGTCGACTGCAATCCCGACGTCACCGTCCGCACCGCAGCGGAGACCCTGCTCGACACGCACGACGCCGTCGACACCGCGGCCGTCCTCACTGGAGTCGACGAAGTCAGGGACTGACCTGCAATCTTCCCCCACGACGGCCCGCCGTTCGATGGCGGCTTCCGGGGGATTACTTGTACCCACCGCCACGAATGACCGGTATGGCTCCGTCGCACGTCCTCGTCCCGCTGGACGGGTCGCCGCTCGCGGACGCGGCCCTTCAGCACGCACTGGAGACGTTCGAGTGTCGGACCACCGTATTGAACGTCGTCACGCCGCTGGACGCGTCGATGAGCGAGGGCGGCCTTCTGGGAGACGTGGTCGACGAGGATCGGGAGGCGGCCGCCGAGGAACGCGCGAACGACCTCGTGAGTCGGGCGACCGAGACCGCGGCAGCGGTCGGCCGGAGCGTCGAGACCACCGTCGAGTCCGGCGAGCCCGCAGAGACCATCGTCGCGTACGTCAGCGACCACGACGTCGACCACGTGGTAATGGGCGGCCACGGCGGGCGAACGGGGCTCGCGAGCAGACTGCTGGGAACCGTCGCGACGACCGTCGTGGCGGAAGCTCCGACGACCGTCACCGTCGTCCGCGAGTGACCAGCTCCGGGATTCGTTCGCGTTCGTCGATCAAGCCCCCAGTACCGCCGCGAACAGTCGGTAGAGGCCGAACCCGACGGCGATGCTCGAGAAGAGCGTGAGGATCCAGAACGCGACGGTCGTGAGGAGCTTCTGGCGGGAGACGCCGGCGGAGCCGCCGGCGAGGCCGCCGCCGATGACGCCGCTGATGATGATGTTGTTGAACGAGATCGGGATGCCGAGGACGATCGCGGCCTGCGCGATGACGAATCCCGGGACCAGTGCGGCGATGGAGCGCCGAATGCCGAGTTGTGCGTACTCGCGACTCGTCGCCTGCAGGAGGCGGGGTGCGCCCATCCACGCGCCGCCGAGGATGCCGACGGACCCGAGCGCGAGCAGGACGATGCTCGGGAGGCCGAGTTCGACGCCGTAGAGGTTCTCGAGCGGGCCCGTCGCGAGCCCGACCTGACTGCCGCCGCTGGAGAACGCGACGATGCTCCCGAGCACGAGCAGGAACGTCTTCACGCCCTCGTCGACGGAGGCCTGCGTACGGCGGCGGATGAACTGGAAGCTCGCGGCGGCGAACGCGAGCGTGATCGCGACCGCGATGACGTCCACGCCCGCGACGGTCGTCGACTCGACGAAGCTCGCGCCGTACGCGGCGAGACTCCCCTGGTCGGCGTCGCCGGACGCGGGGATGATGCTCAGACGAACGTTCGCAACGATGCCGCCGACCAGCGCGGCGAGCAGCGGGATGCCGACCGTGTCGGGGACGTCGTCGCGACGCAGGAGCGTCGCGGTCAGGTACGCGAGCCCGCCCGAGACCGGCGGGACGAGCACCCAGAACGTCGCGATGCGCTGGTACGTGCCGAGCGCGGGGTCGCCGCCGAGACTGAGTCCGACGCCGACCATCGCGCCCGTCGTCGCGAACGCCGCCGGAACGGGGTAGCCGGTGTAGATCCCGAACGCCATGAACCCGGTGGCGGTGAGGAGGCCGGCGGTCGCGGCGAGGCTCGTGATGGCGACGCCGTCGATGAGGCCCGCACCGACGGTCTCGGAGATCGCGCCCCCCTGCGTGAGCGCGCCGAGCGCGGCGAGGATGCCGATGAGGAACGCGGCGCGCATCGTGCCGATGGCGTTCGCGCCGATGGCGGGCGCGAACGGCGGCGAGTTCGAGTTCGCGCCGAGCGCCCAC
Source organism: Halorubellus sp. JP-L1 (assembly GCF_011440375.1). Taxonomy (NCBI): domain Archaea; kingdom Methanobacteriati; phylum Methanobacteriota; class Halobacteria; order Halobacteriales; family Halorubellaceae; genus Halorubellus; species Halorubellus sp. JP-L1. Next base: position 293,685 of record NZ_JAAOIR010000004.1, on the reverse strand, counting down.
GCGGTGACGAGGCTGGTGACGGTCGCGAGCGCGACCAGCGCCCAGAAGACGACGTCTACCACGCGCACCACCGGGCTGCGGTCGTCGGTGGAACCGCGGGCATGGTTGCCGCGTCGCCCGCCCGCGTCAAGTAGTTATCCCCGGTGGGTTCGCGGCGAGGCGTTCTCGCCAGTGGGTTCGCGCCGGGCCGTGGTTTTTTCTCGCCCCCCGACGGTGGAGTGTCCATGAGCGAGGAGCGAGCGGACGGCAGCGACCCCGACGGCGACATCGACGACGTGTTCGACGAACTGGAGGCCCTGGAGGACCTCGTGGACTCCGAGGCCGAACAGCAGCAGGTCCGCGAGACGATGCAGGCGCTCCGGCGGAGCCGGAATCGACCGTTCGTGCGACTCCGAAGTGGCTTCGACGGGCGCGACGTCGGCGAGGCGGTCGTCGGGAGCTTCGTCTTCGGCATGCCGATGGTCGTCGAGGAGGGGACGCTCGAGATCGGGAGTCACATCGCGGCCAGCCCCCTCCTGTACGTCCCGACCGTCGCGCTCGGGTTCGCGACGGTGTACGGCATCCTCCACGCGGCCGAGTTCGAGAAGATCGAGGAGGACCTCATCGCGGACACGGTCCCGCTCCGCATCGTCAGCATCCCGATCATCGCCATCGTGATGGCGCTGTTACTGATGACGATGTGGGGGCGCGTCGACTGGTCGACGCCGACGGTCGCACTCGGTCAGGTCACCATCACCGCGATCGTGATGGCGGTCGGCGCGTCCATCGGCGACATCCTGCCCGAGAGCTAGGGTGGACGCCCGTGGTCGTTCTCGAAGCGCTGCGAACGGGACAACAGTCAAGTAACGCCCCGTGGTAACAGCCGGCATGGAACTAACTGGCAAACTCGAGTTCGATCACGCGGACCGCGAAGCGATCTACGACTACGTCGAATCGCACGGGACGGTCCGGTACGAGAAGCTCCGGAAGGCCCTGGGCCTCGACGAGCGCGCGTTCGGCCACCACGTCGCGATCCTGAAGCGAAACGGCGTCCTGGAGGAGTCCGATCGCGATCACCTCCGTATCGCGTTCGAATCCGGCGCGGAGGAGGAGTTCGAGACGGACGAGGTAGCGTTCACGATCCGGCAGGCCCGCGAGGCGGACCTCACCGGACTCGTCGGCGCGATGCGTCGCACCGTCGAAGGCGGGGACTACGTCGAGGCCGAGTCCGTCGCGCACATCCTCGAGGAGGAGGGCGTCCTCCTCCGGCACAACGAACTGGAGACGCGACTGTTCTTCGTCGCGTGCGTCGACAGCGAGGTCGTCGGGTGGGTACACATCGCGCACCCGGAGGTCGAGAAGCTGAGTCACACCGCCGAACTCACCGTCGGCGTGCTCGAAGCGTACCGTGGGAACGGGATCGGCTCGCACCTCCTGGAGCGCGGGGTCGAATGGGCGGCGAGCACCGGGTACGAGCGCCTCTACAACTCGGTACCGTCGACGAACGAGAACGCCATCGAGTTCCTCGAGGCCCACGGCTGGGAGACGGAGGCCGTCCGCGAGGACCACTACAAGATCGAGGACCGGTACGTCGACGAGGTGATGATGGCGAAGCACCTCGAGTGAGCGCCGTCGCACGGTCTCGGTAATTCGTCGTTCACGGTAACTCGTCGGTCGCGTCCGGGAGCGCGTCCGCCACGACGCCGTCCCGACGCGCGAGCACGCGAGCGTGCGCCGCACACACCACCCTGTTCTCGGCCCACGGGACGTGCAGCTCGAACGCCGCCGTCCGCTCGCAGTCCGGTTCGCTACACGTTGGCACACTCTAGCCGTCGACCCCCGGGGTAACGAACCTTCCCCCGCTAGCCCGACGCCGCGCTCCCGGCCACCGATTCCAGTCGTCGACCGACCCCGGTGCGTCCGCCGTTTGTCACAGCCAGCTGACTCGAACCGGCAGCGTCCCGTCGCACCGCACCCGGACCGGTCGACGGGGCGACCCCACTACGTCCGCCGTTCGACCCGCACGCACCCACAGAACCACGAAGTCCGCCGCTGGGCTGCCCTCTGGGCGTCGCGGTAGACACCGTCACGTCCGCAGTAGCATCGCCGTGGCGTCCGATCGGCCAGCGGAGCGACACAGTACCGGCACCCACATCCGTGAGGTCCGGACCGTCCCAGTTAGCGCTCGACCACGCACACCGACGCCGACCTCCACGATGTCCGCTGAAACGGCCCGCTGAACGCATCGAGACGGTCGAGAACGCCATCTCTATTCGATACCAGACCCCGGAACGTCCCCGCTGGGAGCGCCGAAACGAACCCCGCCACGTCCGGAGTTCTGAGCGCGCGACCCCGCCGCTAGCGCATCGAACGGCCGCCAACGGACCCCGGCATGTCCGCAGTAGTTGGTGCGCGAACAGGATTCGTCTGCGGGCAGGATTCGTTCGCGAACAGGAACCGATCGCGAACGCGCACTCGCCACTCGCCATCGCCAGCAGGCCGGTACACTCTTTCGACGTCGACCCCAGGACACACGCATGAACGGTCGGCCAACCGTCGCGGTCGTCGTCGCACTCCTCGTCGTGCTCTCGGGCTGTACGTCCACAATCGGGAGCGACCCCGCCGACGACGGCCCTGCCGGAACTGCGACCGAGTGGACCGTCGAAGTCGTCGAAGTCGTGGACGGCGACACGCTCAAGGTCCGCTTCCCGGACGGCCGCGTCGAGAACGTCCGCCTGCTCGGCGTCGACACGCCCGAAGTCCACACGGGCGTCACGCCCGACGAGTTCGACGGCATCCCCGACACCGAGGACGGCCGCACGTGGCTCCGGGACTGGGGCCACCAGGCCAGCGAGTGGATGATACAGCGCGTCGCAGACGCCGAGATACGGATCGCGACCGACCCAGAAGCCGACCGCCGCGGATCCTACGGCCGCCTCCTCGTCTACGTGTACGCCGACGGCGAGAACGTCAACGAGGAACTCCTCGCGCAGGGGTACGCTCGGATGTACGACAGCGACTTCTCGAAGCGCGACGCGTTCGCGAGCCTCGAAGCGACCGCGATGTCCCAGGACGCCGGCCTCTGGGGGTACACCGACGGCGCGGGTGCCGCGACCGACGACGGCGGCGCCATCGGCGACTTCGGGCTCGCCGTCGCCAGCGTCCACGCCGACGCGGACGGCCCCGACGGCGACAACCTGAACGACGAGTACGTCGTCCTCGAGAACCGCGGGAACCGAACCGTGGACCTCTCCGGGTACGTCGTCCGGGACGAGGCTAACCACGCCTACACCGTCCCCGACGGCGTCGAACTCCGCCCCGGCGAGGAACTCACGCTCTTCACGGGAAGCGGTGAGGACACCGACGACTCGCTGTACTGGGGTGCGTCCAGTCCCATCTGGAACAACGACGGCGACACCGTGTTCGTCGAGACCCCGAACGGCACGACCGTCGTCGAGTACGAGTACTGAGGACCGCGCGCTCGACGTCGCGGACGCACACCTCGCGCGCTCACTCCGGTGCTGACACCTGGATGCGTGGGAAGTAGTTCGTGTCCTTCCGGAACGCCGACAGCGAGTACTCGCCGTCCAACGCCAGCGGCGTGACGTCGGACGGTCGTTCGCCGACGACGACCGTCCCCTGCTCGACCCGGTCTTCGTCCGACGTCCGATAGAGGTAGGCAACGTCGCCCTCCTCTAACGACGACTGCGTGTGCGTGACGAACTTCCGATCCGTCCCCTCCTCGAACACGGAGATCCGCGAGTCCGTCGCGATGAGGCCGCCGGACTCGACGCGCAGCCGAACGAACCGCCGGTCGTCCGTGAGCGACGCCGACGCGGTCGGTCGCTGCTGGCGTGCGGTCGCCGTCCACTCCGGCTCGCTCACCGCGACTGACCCCAGGTCCCTCGTCAGGTATCGGAACGTGTACGACCGGGTGTCGTCCGCGTTCGCGTCGTACACTGTATAGGACGCCTCGAACGACCGGATCACGCCCGTCTCGTCCACGCGAAGCGACGCCGAGTCGACCGCCCGCAACTCGCCCTCGACGTACCCCGGAGCGACGTTCGGCGTCTCCAGCCCGTCCGCCTCGACCGTCCAGATAGCCGGCCGTGCGTCGTTCGTCCGCTCCGGTGACCCCCACGCGGGCGCCGAAATCAGCGGTTCCAACTCCTTGTCCCAGACGATCTCGCGCATCGAGAACCCGCCAGCGTCCCGTCCGTACGTGTACGCGTCGCCGAGGTCCTCGCGCCACAGGCCCTCGTTCCCGGTCCGGAACATGTCGACGAGTCCGCCCTGGTTCCGCGTCCACTGTGCGACCGCCTGCCTGTCGGCGACCGCGAACGTTCGGTCCCACTTCCGGGTCGCTCGCTCGGCGTCCACCTTCGTGTACCGTGCGCGGAACGCCCGACCGGAGAGGGACTGCACGCACGTATCGTAGAGCAACGGACTGACGCCGTCGTCGGCGAGCCCGTACGGATACGACGGCTCGTCCGACCACTCCTCGGTCGTCGTCGACGGCTCGGTCGCGGTCGCCGGTGCGGCCGACCTCGCCGACGCCGCCGTAGTCGCGCTCTGCCGCGTGGTCGTCGTCTCCCCGGCCAATCGCAGACACCCGCCGGTCCCGACCGTCCCCAGGATCCCCAGTACCGCGCGTCGTCTCATGCGAACGACACTACAGCGCGGAGGGGATTAATCCTGACGGGCGCGGACGCCTCCCTCCACGAGACCGCGCGCGCATCGTAGCACGTAACTCGGACCGCGCCCACCCCTCGAGCGTGTCCTGGACGCTCCTCGTCGTCGCCGGCTTGTTCGAGATCGGCTGGGCCATCGGCCTCCAGTACTCCGACGGCCTCACGAAACCAGTACCGACCGCAGCCACGGCCGTCGCGCTCGTCGTCAGCATGATCCTCCTCGCCAGAGCCGTCCAGGACCTCCCCATCGGCACCGCCTACGCCGTCTGGACGGGCATCGGCGCCGTCGGCACCGCGACCCTCGGCGTCGTCCTCTTCGACGAACCGGCGTCGCTCGCCCGCGTCGGCTTCATCGCCGTCATCGTCTGCGGCATCGTCGGCCTCCACAGCGTCAGCGGCGGCGCCTGAGATCACGCCCACGAGCCGCGACGCCGTCGACGCTACCGTCGCGACCGGTTCTTGAGCGGCGCCAGCCCCTCGCGTTCGGCCTTCGTCTCGATGAGGCCCTCCACGTACCGTCGATTAATCTCGTGGCGGCCCTGCTGGTCGCGCTCCAGGACGTTCACCTTCCGCAGTTCGATGATGGCACTCGAGATGTGGTGGCCGGTCGCGTCCACGAGCGGCTCCAGGTCCCGCGTCCGCATCGGCCCGCGGTCGGCGAGCACCGCGATGACGTCCCACGCGTGCTCGCGGCGACAGTTCGACTCGCGGATCGCCGCCTCGACCTTCTCCTCGACCGGCGGCTCGTGGAGCAGGTCGATCGTCGACACCGACTCCAGGCTGCCTGCAGCGTCGTCGTCCTCCGAAAGTCGCCGCTGGAGTTGTTCGAGCGCCATCTCGAGGAACGCGATGCGGTCGGCCTGATCCGAGATGACCTCGCCGTCGTCCGTCTCCGCCTCCAGCTGCTCGGCCTTGTCGCGCTCGTCGCCCAGTTCCGCCCGCATCGACTCGACCTCCGCCTCCAGTTCGTCCACGCGCGTCGCGAGCTCGTCGCGCTCCCCGCGGAGCTCGTCCCTCTCCTCGGCGAGCGTCTCCTTCTCGACCACGAGCGACTCCACGCGGTCCTCGAGGTCGGTCTTCGTCGACGCCAGGTCGTCCAGTCGCTCCTCGAGCTCTCGCGCGCGCTTCCGGAACTCGTTGCGCTCGTGCTCGATCTCCGCGTTCGACTTCTCGCGGTCAGATTTGTCGCCGTCGACCTCGTCCAGCGTCTGCTGGTCCTCGGCGGTCGGCGCAGAGATGCCCGTGTTCCCCGCGATCGCGTCCGCCATCTTGTTCGCTGCCTGCGAGATGTCGCGCGCGTCCTCCAGCTCGTCCTCCAGGGTCTCGATGCGCGTTTCCTTCTTCTCGATCTCCGCCTCCAGCTCCGCGATCCGGTTCTCGTGCTCCTCCTTGTCCTCCGTGATCGACTGGAGGTCCCCGACCAAGTTGTCGCTCACCGACTTCAACTCCGGGCGCTCGAAGTCGTCCAGCCCCGGCGTCGCGCCGGCGTCGAACGTCCGCTTCCGGCGGAACTGCACCGTCCGCAGGTCCGCCTCCGCCCAGTCCGTCTGCATGAACGCCTGCCCGTCGTCGAGGTCCGTCACCTTCTCGGCGTACTCGCTCCCGATGATGCGCCCGACGACGTTCGTGTCGTTCTCCCACGTGAGGCGATGCCAGACGAGCCAGTTCGCCTGCGTGATGAAGTCCTTCTTCACGTCCGCGGGTCGCTGACTGATGCCGACGATGCCCAGGCCGTGCTTGCGGCCGCGCTTCCCGATCTTGATGAGCATCTTCCCCGTCTCGTCCATCCCACCACCCTCCGGGATGTACTCGTGGACCTCCTCGCAGACGAGCAGGAACGGCTTCTTCAGCTTCTTCTCCTTCGCGAACAGGTGCCGCGCCGTCTTCAGGATGAGTTCGTCCGACACGTCGTCGTCGAGGTACCCCGAGACGTCGAGGATGACCGGGATGTTCTCCTCCAGCGCAAGCTCCGCGACCTTCTCGGCGTGCTCGGGCGACACCTGGATGTCGCACTCCTCGTCCGCACCGACGTGCAGGAGCTCGTACTCCTCCTTGAGGCCATAGTACTCGCCCTCGCAGTCGATGATGAGCATCGGGAACCCCGCATCGAGCAGTTCCTCGCAGACGACGCTCGCCGTGTTCGACTTCCCGCTCCCGGACTTCCCAGTGACGAACCCCCGCCCCGTGAGGAGTTCGACGACCGGGAGCTCGACCGGGTCGCCGTCGACCGTCTCACCCACCTCGATGTTCCGCGTCTCACCCATCGACCATCACCCGTTCACCCGACTCCATACCAACGAGACAGACACCCCCTTGGGTTGTATCTTTCCCTACACGAGGTCGCCGTTCGCGACGTCGACCCGCGATTCGGCGGCCAGGCCCCCGAACGCGAACCGCGTTCGCACTCAGACGTCGTAGATGCGGGCCTTCGTCTCCCGGTACTGGTCGGGGATCTGCCCGATCCCCCACCCCTCCGTCGTCGTCTCCACGTAGAAGTACTGGCTGCCGTCGTAGATGTACGAGAACCCCTCGAAGTCCTTCTCCATCAACAGTCCGACGGCCATGTGTCCCGGTGGCTCGAGCAGGACCGCGTTGTAGTTGAACGGCTCGGACTCGAGGATGGACGCGAACAGGATGCTCGTGTCCTCGCAGTCCCCCTTGAACGACGTCAACGTCTCCATGATGAACTTCGTGTAGTCGTCGTACCCCGTCGACACGTCGTCCGAGACGTACGGGAGTCGCTGCACGAAACTCAACGCGAACTGGATGCGCTCGAACTCGCTCGTGAACCCGTTGTTCTCCGCGGCCTCGTAGACGAACTCCGCGATCTCGTTCGCTGCCCCCTCCAGCAGCTCGTACGAGACGTACTCCGCTCGCGCTCGCCCGCGCGACCGACGTTTCGCCGCGACGTACGCGCTGTCGAACGCGAGGAAGCTCACCTCCCACGACCGGCCCTTGGTCCGCCCGCGGAGCGTCTGCACGTACCCGCCCTCGACGGGCTGCCGGTCGAACGCCCTCCCCGAATCCGCCGCCAGTCGCTCCGGTCGGTCCACGCGTTCGAGGAGATCGTCGGCCACCACGAACGGGTCCGTCTCCATCAGCGCGTGGAGGTCCTCGGGATGGATCTCCGTCGGCTCCACGCTCTCGGGCACCACTGCGGCGACGTACTGGAGCGGGACGCCGTCCGGCGCCGCCGACAGGTCCATCGGGACGGTCACGCGACGCGCGCTCGAATCCGGCCGGAACGGCTCGCTCGCGACGCTATCGACGAGGCCGCCTCGCGGGTACACCGACGCGGCGACCACGACCTTCACCGGCGTGTCCGTCGACGGTTCCGTCGGGAACACCGTCGTCGTCACCTCGTCCACGGCGTACCGGTGGACGTGCGTACGGTACTGCCAGAAGTCGTCCGTCACGTACAGCCCCTGTTCCTCGAAGTCGCGACCGGAGACGGCCACGGACGTCGACGTCTCCGTCGCCCTCGAAGTGGACGTCTCCGACGACACCGGCGTCGACTTCCTCGACTCGTTCGACGCCGGTGCGCTCTCGTTCCCCGAGTCGTCCTGCGGGGCCGGAACGACCCTGGACTCGTCACCGTCGGTGCTCGACGCCGTCGACATGGGGAGCAACGAGACGTTCGGAATCACGGCCTCTCGCTGGGCGTTCCCCTCGGACGACACGAAGTCCTCTCTCGCCAGCGGCGGTCGGGAGTCCTCGCGGTCCAGGGCCGGCGCCTCGACGGTGCTGAGGCAACCGCTCGACGCCGCGACCCCCGCCGAGAGCGCGCTCAGGAGACGCCGCCGTCTCATGTTGAAGTTCGATAGCTTCCCGACCAATATAAAGCATGCTGTTATGCAATATCACACCTCCCGGCCGCCCGACCCGTAGGCACCGCATACGTCCAGGCGAGGCGATACGAACCGATTACTGGGCGAGTTCCTTGGACTCCTCGACGAGTCGCTCGAGGTCGTCGACGCGGTCCGTGCGCTCGACGAGGTCGTCGAGGTCGTAGCCGGCGTCCTCCGCCCGCTCGACGAGCTCGCGGAGTTCGTGGGGCGCGACGTCGTGCTCCTCCATGACGTCGCGGATCGCTTCGCGGTAGAGGCCGGACGCGTTGATGTGCGAGTTCCACTTCAGGAACAGGAGGTCCATCTTCTCGACGGTGACCGTCGTCGACTTCATCGCTCCCTCCCCCCGATGGATCGAGTATGCATCAGTACGTTGTATTCGATATCCTATATGTATAAAATTAACTCTTGTGCGACCGTCCGTGCGTCGCTCTCGGCGAGTCGACCGCCGTATCGAACCGTGAGTTCGAGCGAACGTTTTAGCGTGCGACAGGAGACGTCCCCAGACGAGCGACGACGCGATGCAACCCGCACTCATCGCCGAGAACCTGCCCCAGTGGATCGGAGCGCCACTCCTCCAGCTATCGCTCCTCGTCGTCGGCATCCTCCTCGAACGCACGTACGTCAACCGCCTCACGACGCTCGCCGGCGCGCTCGCACTGTTCTCGCACGAACTCCTCGCGAACGAGAACGCCCTCTGGGTCGGCGTCTACCTCGACGTCGGCCTCCTCCTCGGCGTGTACGGCCTCTACTGTTACGTCGAAGCGATCCCCGTCGTCACCCCGGCCGTGAAGCTCGTGTCGTACTTCGCGTACGCGCCCATGACGGTCCTGCTCGTCATCGTCCTCCCGCACTGGCTGTTCCCCGCGGCGCTGCTCGTCGGCGCCGCACTCAACTACAAGCTCGTCGAGGAACTCGCGCCCGCGAAACCGTACTTCTGGGGGAGCGGCGACCGCGAACCCGGCGACGGCATCGACCTCGACGACGTCGAGGAGTACGTCGAACGAACTCGCGAGTTCGTCGAGGACCGCCTGGACGAGTACGGCGGCGACACCGCGCGGTGACCGGTCGGTTCGGCGTCGCGTTCTACAGGCGTTCGTCGAGCGACTCGAACAGCTCCTCCTCGTGCTCGGCGACGGCGAGCATGCGTTCGCTGGCCGCGTCGTACGCGGCCCGGGAGTCGTCCGCGTCGTCGGCGAGGCCGGCGCGCTTGAGGGACTGCCCGATGGCGTGCCAGTCGTCCTCGACGGTGCGCATCGCGTCGACGTCCGCCTCGGTCACCTCGTCGACGACGTCGCTCGCGGTCTCGAGGAACGGCCGGAACAGGCCGCGGAACGCGGCACCGCCCGTGCCGCGCTTCTCGACGTTCTGATACGCGAACCGCGTACACCAGTCGGCGTCCTCGAACTCGGGCCACTCGGGGAGTTCGCGCGCCATCGCCCGCATCCCGTCCAGCCCGTTCGTCCCCGTGCCGGCGTCCGGAATGCCGTCGTAGGCTCGCTCGGGCCGGAGCAAGCCGTCCGCGGTCGCGCGAATGCCGGCGCGCATCGCGTCGGCCTTGGTGGCGTCCGGTTCCCCGCGGAACACGAGGCGCCGACGGTCCAGTTCGCCGTAGAACCCGACGTCGCTACTCCAGGCCGCGTCGAAGTCCTCTCGAGTCACGCGCTGGAGGGACTCGAACTCGCTGTCCGCGACGACGACGCCGGCTTCGTCCACCTCGACGACGACGACGACGTGCGGCGCGAAGTGCACGTCCGAGTCGAAGTACGGCAAGTGATAGATGTCGACGAACGCGAGCACCGGCCGACCGCCGTCGACGTACGCCCTGAGGTCCGCGAACGCCGTCTCGGCGTCGTCGCCGCGGTTGTCGTCCACGTCGACGCCGAGGTGCTCGAAGAACGCCGTCTCCAGCCACGGCGTCCGCCCGACGAACTCCCGGCTCGGCGACCGCTCGCGCTCGAAGTAACTGAACCCGAGGCCGCCGCCGATACCGAAACAGACCGGCTCCGGGAGGTCCCAGGACGCGAACGTCGCGACGTCGAAGAGCGACGTCGACCCACAGTGCGCGCCGGTTTCGTGCGAGAACGCATCCAGCATACGGCAGACGTCGCCCTCGCGTGGCAAGACAGTAGCGGTTCCGCGAGTCCGTGCCGGATCCGTCCCCGCCCAGATTCTCGCCGTCCCCGTTCCCACCGACGCATCGTCGACCCGATCCCTTCCGGGAGCAGTGACAACAACCAACACGTCGGGCTTCGTGGATGGCTGCATGAGCGACGACGACGGATTCGAGGCGTCGACGCCGTACGGCCGGTACCGCCAGACGGAGGTGTTCACCACCGGGATGCTCACCGGCGAGACCCCGGACGTTCCGGTGGCGTACGAGGACCTGAAGGCCGCCGCTGAGGCCGCGATGGACGAGGACGCGTACGGGTACGTCGCCGGGTCCGCCGGCGGCGAGTCGACGACGCGCGCGAACCGGGACGCGTTCGACGACCACCGGCTCGTCCCGCGCGTGCTCCGGGACACCGGCGAACGCGACCTCTCCGTGGAGGTGCTCGGGGAGACGTGGCCGGTGCCGGTCGCACTCGCGCCGATCGGCGTCCAGGGCGTGCTCCACGACGACGGCGACCTGGCGAGCGCTCGCGCCGCCGCCGCGGAGGACGTTTCCTACGTCACCTCGACGCAGTCGAGCTACCCCCTGGAGGATGTAGCGGCCGAACTCGAGGGTAGCGATGCGCCGAACTGGTTCCAGCTGTACTGGTCGAAAGACCGCGACGTCACCGCGTCGCTCGTCGACCGCGCCGAGGCCGCCGGATACGACGCCATCTGCCTGACGCTCGACACGCCACACCTCGGGTGGCGCGAGCGCGACGTCCAGAACGGCTACCTGCCGTTCCTCGACGGGAAAGGCATCGCGAACTACACGAGCGACCCGGCCTTTCGCGACCGCCTCGACGCCGACCCGGAGGAGAACCCGCGCGAGACCGCTCGCGAGTTCGTCGACGTGTTCGCGGACCCGACGCTCTCGTTCGCTGACCTCGACTGGCTGTTCGACCGCACGGACCTCCCGGTGGTCTGCAAGGGCGTTCTGCACCCCGACGACGCGCGGCGGTGCGTCGACGCCGGCGCGGACGGCGTCGTCGTCTCGAACCACGGGGGCCGACAGGTCGACCGCGCCGTCGCCGCGCTCGACCAACTCCCGGCGATCGCCGATGCGGTCGCCGACGCGGACCCCGAGGCCGCGATCCTGTTCGACTCCGGGATACGCCGCGGCGCGGACGCCGTCGTCGCGCTCGCGCTCGGTGCAGACGCCGTCCTCCTCGGGCGTCCGTACTGCTACGGCCTCGCACTCGACGGCGAGGAGGGCGTGCGCGCGGTGCTGTCGAACTTCCTCGCGGACCTCGACCTCTCCGTCGCCCTCACTGGACGCGATTCGATCCGGGGCGTCGACGCGGACGCCGTCACAAGCACCGATCCCTGACTCACGTTCCGAGCCGCCAATCTACAGGCCACCGAGAACGGCGGACGGGGTGGGGTCGGTGGCGTCCACGTCTGGCGGTCTCGCTGCAATTGCCGGCGACGACCGGTTCGGTTCGCGTACCAGAACCCTCTTTTTCGGTCGTCCCCAGGGCGAAAGTATGAAGCGACGCACGTTCGCGGCGGCGGCGACTGGAACGCTCGCCGGCCTGTCGGGGTGTCTCGGCGGCCCGCTGGGCCTGGGCGAGAGCACGACGACCGGCGAGGGGACGACGGACTCGGGCGCCGCCACGACCGGCACGAGCGGGGCGAGCGGCACCGGCACGTCGACCTCCTCCCTCCCCGCAGAGATCGACGGGTATCCCGATAGCGTCGCGGAACAGCCCGAGGACCGCGAGGTCGACACGAGCGACCTCGACACGGTCGAGGAGGGCGGCGTCGAGGTGCCGCTGCTGCCCGTCGAGGACACGCACGTCTGGTGGGCGTACCGGCGCGCACGGTTCGCCGACGCCCGCGGTCCCGACCAGTACGAGAACTCTCACATCGAGGGCGCCGTCTTCAGTTCGGCCGCCGAACGCTACCGGGACGACGACGACCCCGTCGAGCGATGGGGGAAGCAGGACCGCATCGTCTGCTACTGCGGGTGCCCGCACCACCTCTCCTCGATTCGCGCGAGTCAACTCATCAACGCGGGGTACGAGAACGTCTACGTCATCGACGAGGGCTTCTTCGAGTGGACCGACCGCGGCTACCCCGTCACCGGCGACGGCGGCGGCATCGAGAAGTTCACCGTCGAGGGCGAGGTCGACGCCCGGTACGAGGGCGAGAACGCGTGGGCGTCACCCGTCGAGTCCGAACAACTCGAGTCGACGGACGTCGCCAGCGACGGCTCGTTCGCGCTCCACTGCAAGTTCGTCGACGTCACAATGGACACCCGCCTCCGCGTCGACACGCCCGCGTGGTCGACGACGGGGACCGTCCGGGAACTGACGGCCGACGTCGTCCACGGCAACTGAGTCGTCCGCCTTCGATCCGTCCCGTCGCGGATCGCTGTGTAACCAACGTAGACGTGTCACTTGCCACAACTGTTTTACGACGATGGTCGGTACCTTCTCGAGATGAATCGACGTCGAGCGTTGGCGGTACTGGCAACCGTTGGGACGGGAGGCTGTCTACGGCTTGCGGAGAGCGGTACGGCGACGAGGGCTCGGTCGACGACGGCCAGGTCGACGACTCGGCCCACGACGCTCGAGACGACAACTCGGCCGACGGAGACTGCCACGCGGACGGAGACCGAACAGAAAACGACTCGGGAGCCCGAGTCCGCACCGTATCCCGTGGGGCTCTCCGACGACGGCGTCGAGGAGACGCTCTACGCGGTCCACGAGTCGACGCTGACGTCGACGAGTTTCCACGCCGAGTGGTCGAAGTATGACCTGGATAACGGCGTCTTCAAGTGGCGAAAGCAGTACGACTCCGATGTCGGGCAGGCGGTCGGTCGAGGGTCGGTGCGCACGAACTACGGCCCATCGGACGTCTATCTGGTCGAGGGCGTCGGGTCGTTGTGGCGCGAGGAACTCGTCGACGGGTACTCCTACGGCGCGAATCCCGAAGGGTGGGAGACCGGCAAGCCGATGTGGCAGAATGAAATACAGCCGCTGTTCGAGGCAGGTGACTGGAGTGCGCCGGAACGCCTGAACCACGACCGGCCGGCCGTCTGGGAGGTGTCGACGAATTCGGTGGCTGACCCGTCGGCCGTCATCGGGTACTACGACGGCGAGACCGTCGCGCTCTCGGGAACGCTGCGCGTGGACGAACGAGGGTTCTTCCGCGAAGTTGAGGCGACTGCAAGCGTCCGCGAGGACGAGGCCCGAGGCGGTGCCGTTCACGAGTTCGAAACGGAGTTCGCGGTCGATTCGGTAGGCGAAGTTACCGTCTCGGAGCCGTCGTGGGTGGCGACGGTGCGGGAGCGACGGCCCAAAGTGACGGCCTCGCTCGCGGACGGCGACCGGTACGTCGAACTCTCGCTGACCGGCGGGAACCGCATCGAGCCGAACTCGTGGGTGGCGGTCTGGGACGAATCCGTGGGCGGCTCGTACAACCTGACTCTCGACGAGCCTATCGAGAGCGGGGAGACGGTCTACCTCTACCGTGCGGAACCAGACGCGTCGACGAGCCTACGCATCTCGCGCGGTGGAAAGCCGTCGACGCCTCCGACGCGAGAGTTCACCAATCCCGTGGACGTCTGGGCACGACGGACGACGTTGCTCTACTTCAAGGAAAGTCTCTAGCCACCGGCGCACCGACCGAACGTCAGATCCAGATGACTGCGGTCAGGGGCGGCGATACTCTCACCCGGCCGCTCATATTTCGACCCAATATTTGTCCGATAGGAAAAAGCGCGGGGAATCAGCAAAAATTCTAACGGTAAGGTGGTTCCTGTTGGTCTGCGAAGACGCACCTTCCTGGCGTCGCTATCGGGCACTGCAACCACACTCGGGCTGACAGGGGTGCTCGGCAGTTAGCGGACGCGCGCCGCGGCGGGCACCGTGGACTTCGTCGAGTTAGACTCCTCGGCGAGTCTCCTCGACGCCAACGGCGACCGCCCCACGGACGACTCCCGGGTCACCGCCAAGGCGGAGTCGACCGCGTTCAACTTCGACGACGACAGCAACGGCGACGCTGCGGTCGACAAGTCGAACTACGTGATCAGCGACGCAGTGGTCAACACGCTCCTGTTCTCGGAGTTCTCGCTTGACGCCGGCGCGCAGGGTACGCTGCACACGTACTCGCACTGACGAGGTGTCGATGCCGACCGGCCACCGCCGCCGATCCTCTCCGGGCGAGAACGGCCGATTCATTGTTGGGGCGTCGAGATCAACAGTCGAGCATGACCTTCGTCGTCCCGTTCGACGGTTCGTCGCAGTCCGAGTGGGGCATCCGGCGCGCGGTCGAACTCGCGCCCGGTCCGGTGCGGGTCGTCGCGTTCAGCGTGGTGCCACGCAAGCACGCGACGTGGGCGCGCGAACGCGACCTGCTGGGGCCAGCGGAGGCCTTCGAGACCGAACGGGTTCTGTCGCGGCTCGAGGAACGAGCGCACGCCGTCCACGACGACGTCGTCTTCCAGCATACGACCGTCGACCGCTACGCGCCGACGGGGAAGATCGCACACGAGATCCGGTCGTTCGCGCGGAACGGTGACGCGAGGATGGTGTTCGTGGGAAGCAGGGAAGCCGGTGGCGTCGTCTCGAGCCTTCAGAGCGTCGGCGAGCACGTCGCGAGCGACGACGCGTACGACGTCGTGCTCGTCAGGCGATCGGACTCTGTCCTGGACTGACTCCGGCGCCGTCGGTCGTTCTCGCCGTCGAGAACGGCGGACGGGACGGTGTGGGTCGAGAGTCGTTCGCGGCAGCGGACCGCTCGATCAGAGCGCGTCGACGACCGTCGGAAGCACGTCCTCGACGGGGTCCCGTAGCGTGACGTCTGCGGCGTCCTCGTACCGCGTCGGTTCGAGGTTCACGACCGCGACCCGGCCGCCCTCGCGGCGGGTCGTCGCCGGAAGCGACGCGGCTGGATCGACGGTGAGCGACGACCCGGCGGCGAGGAGGACGTCCGCGGTCGCCGCTCGGTCGCGGGCCTCCGCCAACGCGACCGGCGGGAGTCGCTCGCCGAACAGGACCGTGTCGGGCTTGTAGACGCCCCCGCAGTCGCAGGTCGGGGCGGCGTCGGTGTCGGCGACCACGGCGTTCGCCGTCTCCACGTCGACGACGTCCCCGCAGTTCCGGCAGGTCGCGGTCGACCCCGTCCCGTGGAGGTGGACGACCGAGTCGCTGCCCGCCGCGACGTGGAGGCCATCGACGTTCTGCGTGAGTACCGCGTCCAGGTGCCCGCGCGCCTCGAGCGTCGCGAGCGCGTCGTGTGCCGCGTTCGGGGCGACGGACTCGTCGAAGAAGTGCTCGTGGAGGGCGAGCCAGTCCCGCCAGAACGCGTCCGGGTTCGCACGGAACCGGCGGAGGGCGAACGCGGACTCGTCGAACTCCTCGTAGAGGCCGCCCTCGCCGCGGAACGTCGGGACACCGGAGGCTCGCGACAGCCCAGCGCCCGTCAACGCCACCACGGAGTCGGCCGCGCGAACGGCGTCAGCGAGCGCCGCAACGTCACGCATACCCTCACCGAGTACGTCCATCGACAAGAGTGATTCGTCGACATTCCCCCCGGTCGCTGGCGTGGCTGTTCGTCACAGGAGGACGGAGAGCGCCGTCGCCACCCCGAGGACCGCCGCACCGAGCGCGAACGAGCGGGTGAGTGCGACCTTCAACGCGAGCGCGTCGCCACGTCGTCCCGTCCCGCCCGCGGGCACGACCCCCGCGTGCAGCCCCGAGAGTTCCTCCGCGTGCCGGAAGACGAGGCCGCCACCGACGACCATCGCCAATCCGATGACCACGCCGACGATCGGGTCCATGGTGACGGTTGCGGTTCTCAGCGCGTTCAAGGTTCGGTTTCGATGGCGTGGTCGCCACCCGCGGCGGCACGGTCGTCCGTCGGCGTGCGGGCAGTCGCGAGACGGCCGGTCAGCGCGCGTCGAGGTCCTCGACGACCGCGTCCGGGTCGTCGAAGTCGACGGTCGTCTCGCCCTCCACGAACTCGTCGTCGAACTCGGCCGTCTCGGCCCACTCGCTGACCGCGTCCTGGAGCACGCCGAACGCGCCGTCGACGGAATCGTCGACTGCTTCGAGCACCGTCCACGCCGCCGCGTCCGCGTCGAAGACCACGGCGTGGCCGCGGTCGCTCCTGACGAAGTACACCGCGTACACGCGGTCCTGCTCGGGGACGTAGTTCGCGGGCGCGACCGACAGCTCGTTCTCTTGGTCGTTCAACGCCTGCACTTCGCCGCCCGTGAGCGGACGGTCGGGGAGCGACGACAGCGTCATGCCCGACCGAACGACCGACGCCTGCAAAAGCCCCGCGCTCTCAGGGCGCTTCCAGGAGCGTCGCGATCCCCTGGCCGAACCCGATGCACATCGTCGACACCGCGGTATCGGCGTCGCCGCGCTCGATCATGTGCGCGAGCTTCGTGACGAGCGACGCGCCCGTCGCACCGAGCGGATGGCCGTGCGCGATGGCGCCGCCGTCGACGTTCACCCGGTCCCAGTCCGCGCCGGTCTCCTCGAGCCACGCCGCGAGCACGCTCGCGAACGCCTCGTTGACCTCGTAGCGGTCCACGTCTTCGACGCCGATGTCGTTCGCCTCGAGGAGGCGCTTCGTCGCCGGGATGGGGCCGGTGAGCATCGTGGTCGGGTCGACGCCGACGACCTCGGCGTCGACGATCCGCGCCATCGGCTCCCAGCCGTTCGCCTCGGCGGTCGCCTCGCTACAGACGAGGAGCGCGCTCGCGCCGTCGACGATCCCCGACGAGTTCCCGGCGTGCACGACGCCCTCGCCCTCCTCGCGGAAGGCGAGCGGCACACCGGAGAGGCTCTCGACGGTCGACTCGGGGCGCGGGTGGCCGTCTTTCGAGACGGTCAGTTCCTCGCCGTCGAGTTCGGTGTCGACGGAAACGACCTGGTCGTCGTACCGGCCGGCGTCCCACGCGGCCTGCCAGCGGGACTGCGACTGTGCGGCGAGATCGTCGAGGTGTTCGCGCGAGAATCCCCACCGTTCCGCGATGCGCTCGGCCGACTCGCCCTGCGGGACCAGTTCCTCGAAGTGCTCGAAGTACGCGTCGGCCATCGTCCCGCCGTCGCTCCCCATCGGTTCGCGAGTCATGTGTTCGACGCCGCCGGCGACGACGACGTCCTGGAAGCCGGCGCCGACCTGGCCGGCGGCGAAGTTCACGGCCTGCTGGCCGCTCCCGCACATCCGGTTCAACTGGACGCCCGGCGGCCCGTGCCGCCCCGTGTACGAGTCGCCCGCTTCGGGGTCGTCGCCGAGGTCCTCGCCCCAGCCGGCGACCAGCGGCGCGATGCGAGCGACGTTGCTCCCCTGGTCGCCCTTCGGCGTCACGCAGCCGTACACGACGTCCTCGACGGTGGCTGGGTCGAAGCCGACGCGCGACTCCAGCGCGCGCAGCGGCGCGGCGGCGAGCTCCTGCGGGTGCGTGTCACGGAACGCACCGTCCCTGTCTCCGAACGGCGTCCGGACGGCGTCGACGATGACAGCGTCGGTCATGGTGTGAAACTAGCAACGCGTTCACTTGTCCCTTGCGCCCCGTGTTACTAACCCAGGGCACTTCTATTGTTAATATCTGGTTATCGAGGGGCTCGTTTTAGCCGGGAGATTAATATACGGACGGCCGCTACCCTCCACTATGACCCGTGCGGACGCCCCGGAACCCCCCGACGAGGACGAGTCCACGGAGGGAGACGACTCCACGGCGCGCGTCGAACTGGACGTCCCCGACATGGACTGCGCGTCGTGCGCGAACAAAGTCGAGGCTGGCGTCGAGAGCGTCGACGGCGTCGAGTCCATCGAGACGAGTCCTGCCAGCGGCCGCGTCGCCGTCACCTACGACCGCGCGTCGACCTCGACCGCCGACGTGACCGGCGGCGTCGAAGCCGCCGGCTACGACGTCGAAGCGAGTTCCGTCGCTCGCGCCACGTTCGACGTCCCCGACATGGACTGCGCGTCGTGCGCGAACAAGGTCGAGGCCGCACTCGACGGCCAGCCAGGCATCCGACGCATCCAGACCAGCCCCACGTCCGGGCGGGTCAGCGTCGAGTACGACGACACCGACGCCGACGAACTCCGGGCTGCCATCGAGTCCGCCGGCTACGACGTCACCGGGAGCGACGCCGACGCCGCCGACGCGAGCGGCGACGACCGCACCGACCAAGCCGACCGGTCCGTCTGGGCGAGCGCTCGCGCGAAGAAGACCTACGTCGGCGCCGGCCTGCTCGCGTTCGCGCTCGTCGCCGAGTTCGCCCTCGGCGGCCTCGCCACCGTCGCAACCGTCCTCGGCGCTCCCCTCACCGTCGCCGACGTCGGGTTCCTCGGCGCCACCGCACTCGCGGGGCAGGCGATCCTCCGCGGCGGCTACTACTCCGCGAAGAACCGCCAGCTCGACATCGACTTCCTGATGAGTGCCGCCATCGTCGCCGCCGTCACCGCCAGCCTCGGGTTCGGCGAACACCTCTACTTCGAGGCGGCGACGCTCGCCGTCCTCTTCAGCGTCAGCGAACTCCTCGAGGGGTACGCGATGGACCGCACCCGGAACAGCCTCCAGGAACTCGTCGAACTCTCCCCCGACGAAGCCACCGTCAAGCACGACGACGGGAGCACGACGACGGTCGAAGTCGACGCACTCGACGTCGGCGACGTCGTCGTCGTGAAGCCCGGCGAGAAGGTGCCGGCCGACGGCGTCGTCGTCGAGGGAGACACCGCCATCAACCAGGCGCCCGTGACGGGCGAGAGCGTCCCCGTCGACAAGACCGTCGGCGACGAGGTGTACGCCGGCACCATCAACGAAGCCGGCTACGTCGAGGTCGAAGTGCGTGCGAAAGCAGCGGACAGCACGCTCTCGCGCATCGTCTCGCTCGTCGAGGACGCCGAAGCGAACCAGACCGAGCGCGAGCAGTTCGTCGAGCGGTTCGCGGGCTACTACACGCCCGTCATGGTCGCGCTCGCCATCGCGGTCGCCGTCGTCCCGCCGGTCGCGTTCGGGGCACCGTGGACCGAGTGGTTCGTGAACGGCATCACGATGCTCGTCCTCGCGTGCCCGTGCGCGTTCGTCATCTCGACGCCCGTCAGCGTCGTCTCGGGCGTGACGAGCGCCGCCCGGAACGGCGTGCTCGTCAAGGGCGGGAACCACCTGGAAGCGATGGGTGAGGTCGACGCCGTCGCCGTCGACAAGACCGGGACGCTCACGAAGGGCGAACTCGCCGTCACCGACGTCGTCCCGCTCGGCGACCGCACCGAAGCGGACGTCCTCCGGTGCGCCCGCGGCCTCGAAGCCCGCAGCGAGCACCCGATCGCGGACGCGATCGTCGCGCACGCCGACGGGACCGACGGCGTCGGTGCGCCCGCGACGGAGGTCGACGGGTTCGAGGCTGTCACCGGGAAGGGCGTCACGGGCGCCCTCCACGGCACCGAGCACTACGCCGGCAAGCCCGCGTGGTTCGACGACCTCGGGTTCGAACTCGGGCACGCGCACGTCGTCGACGCCGGCACGAACGACGCCGGCACGAACGACACCGTCACGGACGGCGCCGGAACCGACGTTGGCGGAACCGACGGCGGCGCTGGCGACGACCACGGCGTGCCCGCAGACGTCACGGACCTCTGCGAGCGCCAGGGCTGCCTGAACCTCGCCGAGGACACCATCCCGCGTCTCCAGGGCGAGGGCAAGACCGTGATCCTCGTCGGGACCGAGGACGAACTCGAGGGCCTGGTCGCCGTCGCGGACGAGGTCCGCCCCGGTGCCAAACAGGCCGTCGCCGCACTGCAGCGGTTCGGCCTGGAGGTCGTGATGCTCACGGGCGACAACGAGGGGACCGCGCGCGCCGTCGCCGAGGCGGTCGGCGTCGACGACTATCGCGCCGGCCTCCTCCCCGAGGACAAGGTCGACGCCGTCAGCGAACTCGACGCCGAGTACGACGGCGGCGTGGCGATGGTCGGCGACGGCGTGAACGACGCGCCCGCGCTCGCGACCGCCACCGTCGGCGTCGCCATGGGCGCCGCCGGCACGGACACCGCCATCGAGACCGCGGACATCGCGCTCATGAGCGACGACGTCCGGAAACTCCCGTACCTGTACGACCTGAGTCATCGCGCGAACGGCGTCATCCGGCAGAACATCTTCGCGAGCCTCGCCGTCAAGGCCGTACTCGCCGTCGGCGTGGCCGTTCCCTACGTGAACGTCTCCGTCGCGCTGGCCGTGCTCGCGGGCGACGCCGGGATGACCCTCGGCGTCACCGGGAATGCACTCCGCCTCGGCCGTATTCGACCGGAACTATAGCCAGCGACCGTCGCTCCTTCCGATAGCCCACCGCTGGACCGTTCTACCGAACTCTCCGACTATACCCGATTCTTTAGACGATATTTGAGCCTTCGGAGAAATAGGCGCCCGTATGCTCCGAATTCTCCTAATTAAGAGTAAAAATTAAGTAAACAGGGGTACTAAGTGCGAACACAGATGACTCGCTGCGCTCCCGCCCGCGACGAGGCCCGTACTGGTGGCGACCACCAGTACGCCGCACACGGCGACGAGCCGGCGGTCACTTCACGCATCCTTCGCCAGTTCTGACCGTCGACGCCGCCCGCGTCGACCGCAACCCTGTAGCCACCAGCCCCGGCCCCAGCCACGCGCCGCGCTGGTGGCGCACTCGGGGCATCGCGTCGTTCGACCGCACCCTCGACCGATCACACTCACATCCAATGTCAGAGCCCGCGTTCATCGCAGACCCCAGTCTCGCGCCGTACAACGTCGCGTACATCGTCGACGACCGCTCGCAGTGCTACCGCGAGTACGACGTCGACCGCGACCGCGACCACGGCCCGGTCGACCCCGCGCGAGACGCGCCCGTGGACTACGCTGCTCGCCGCGAGGCGATCCTCGCGTTCTACGGCGGTCGCTGTGGCCGCTGCGGGACAGCGGTCGCCACGCAGTCCGCCGAGGAGACGTCGCTCGGGTACGTCTACTCGGTCGCGAGCGAGAGCGAGCCGGCGTGGGCGCTCTCGAACCTCGTCGCGCTCTGCGAGCCCTGCTACGACATGCTGTCGGCGTCGTGCTGTCGAGACCTGGGCGCGTTCGGCGACACGTACCGGCGGGCGCCGCAGTTCCCGACGTGGACGTGCGACCCGCGCGTCGCCGTGGAACGACTGCCGCTCACGGGCCGCGAAGCCTGGCTACGCCACCGGCTCGCGGACCGCATCGACGACCAGCCGGCGTGTCGCGCGAACCGGACCGTCGCCCGCAGCGCGTGCCTCGCTCGCGCGACACCCGCGGCCGAGGCGGTCGCGCTAGGCGAAGCGTTCGTCCGCGACGAACGCGGCGCGCTCTCGACGGCGAACACCCGGCTCCGCGACCGCTGGCACGCCCTGACCGACCCCGAGCGCGCTGACTGGGAGGCCTGCGCCGTCGACCCCGACACCTCCCTCGTCACCGGTGGCTTCGAGCCCGCTCTCGAACGCCACCCCGTCTGAGCGCGCCCGACCGTCCCCGACCCCCGTTGACGTCGCGGCCCTCCGTCGCTCTCCAGTCCTGCCCTCAGCTGTCGTCGGCGCTCTCGTCGTCGGCGTCCTCGACGGCTTCGTCGGCACTCTCGTTGCCGTCCTCGACGCCGTCGTCGTCCGCCGAACTGGCGTCTTCGTAATCCGCCGAATTGGCGTCGTCGTCGTCCGCCGAAATGGCTTCGTGGTCGTCCGACGCTTCGGTGTCGTCGTCGACTGCCCCGTGGGCGTCTTCGACCCCGGTTTCTCCGGACGCGGTGGTGTCCGTCTCGTCGTCGGGTTCGTCACCGTCCGCTTCAGCGGACACGGTGGTGTCCGAGGGGTCGTCGTCGACCTCGCTTCCGGTGGCTGCGTCGTCCGCGTCCGCCGTCTCCGCCGCTGCGGGCTCCTCGGGGCCGTCTTCGACGTCTGCTTCTGCGGACGCGGTGGGGTTCGACGGTCCCTGATCGGCGTCCGCGTCCGCTGCATCGTCGCTGCCAGCACCGTCAGCGCCGCCAGCGCCGCCAGCGCCACCAACGCCACCAGCGCCACCATCGCCACCAGCGCCGTCAGTACCGCCAGTAGTGTCAGCGTCATCGCTGCCGTCGGCGTCATCGAACGCGTCGAACGACTCGGTCGTACCCGAGGCGTCGAGTTCGCTATCGTTGAGCCACCACCAGTACGCGAACGCCGCGAGCGCGCCGACGACGAGTACCGCGCCCGCCGTCGCGCCCGTCGCGACCAGGGTCACGCCAGCGCCAGCAGCCACGCCGCCGGCGACGAGGAGCGTCCGCGCGAACAGCGACGTCTGCAGGCGCGACTCCAGCGCCGCCGAGATGTCCGCCTCCGTCACGTACTCGTCCTCGAGGTCCGCCTCCACGCTCGCCACGCGGTCCGCGTCGGCTTTCCCGTCCGCGAGCGACGCCACGCGCTCGTCGGTCTCCGACAGCGCCGCCGCCGACGCCGCATCCGCCTCGACGTCGGCCAGCCGCGAGGAAAGCACCGCCACCTCGTCGTCCACGCGTTCGTGCACCGAATCCACCGACTCCTCGAGGTCCGCGTCGAGCGAGTCGAGCGACGCCTCGAGGTCCTCGCGCGTAGCCTCGAGGTCAGCTTCGACGGCCTCGACCGTGGACGCCCGCGCGGCGTCCGCCGCGAGCGCGTCGTGATCCTTCCGCAGCGACTGGAACGCGTCCAGCGCCGGCGTCCGACCGTCGAGGGACTCGACGTCCGCAGCGACCTCCTCGAGTTCCTCGTTCGTCGGCGTCGCCGCGGCCAGCTCGGACACTTCCTCGTCGACGTCGTCCACGCGGTCGTCGAGCGCCGCCGTCGCCGACTCCAGCGCAGACTCCGTCGCCATCGACGCCTCGACGTCCGACAGGTCCGCCCGCACGTCCTCGACCACCGACGCGTCCGCCTTCTCCTGCTGGAGCGTCGCGACCGTCCGCTCGTCGGCCTTCAGGCCGTACAGTTCCGCGATCGAATCCTCGAGCGTCTCGATGTCCGCCTCGAGCTGCCCGCGCTTCTCCTTCGAGCGCGACTGGAGGTGCTCGACGAACTGCGACGTCGACGCCGACAGCTGGAGGTTCAGTTCGCGACCGAGCGCCGCCCGCGCGTCCGCGTCCACGGCGTCCGAACGCATCTCCGCGACCAGCCGCTCGACGAGCGCGTCGGAGTCGGCCGACTCGCCGGACGCGTCCGGCGCCGCGAACGCACTCGGTGGCTCCGCTCCAGCGTCGTCGCGACCTGGAGCATCCGACTCGTCGACGACACCATCGTCTCCGTCCGCACCGTCGTCGTGCGCGTCGCCGCTCGGATCCGCGAGCGAGAGCGTCGTCACCGCCTCGTCCCCCGTTTCCGCCGCCGACTCGCCGTCCGGTTCCTCATCCTTCGCGGCAGCAGCGTCCGCCGGATCGGCGCTTGACTCACCGGTGTCGGGCCCGTCTACCGCCGACTCGCCGTCGCGTTCGGTCTCGTCGGCACCGTCGTCCGCGTCATCGGCCGGCGCGTCCGCAGCCGCCTCAGCGGCCGCGACCGCGTCGTCGTTCTCGGATTCGTTCTCGCTCGACGCGCTCCGTGAACTCGCGGAGATGGACATCTCTGGACGCCCGAGGAACGCGCTCGGATCGTCGATGCCGTCCTGGCGGACGCCGTACACCGTCGTCAGCGTTTCGCCCGCGGGGAGTTCGGTCTCGAAACGTATCGTGTGCCCGTCGGTGTGCTGCCAGCGTTCGCCGTGGTACTCGTCGTGGAACCCGACGTCGTCGAGCGCGAGGTGGTCGGGGATGCGGTCGGTGAGCGCGACCCTGACGTCGTCGTCCCGCACCGACGCGAGCTCGTACTTCACGACCGGTACCTTCGTGTTCGCCTCTGCCACCCACTTGCTGACGTGGACGCCCCCGGCGGTGACAGCCACCCTGTCGTCGCCGTCGACGGCCGACGCGTGCTCGGACCCACTCATCTATGGTGATTACCGAACACAGTACCATTATCTTGCCGATTAGCCCGCTGACAGCTTCGACCCGAAAGCCCGAACCGGCGTCGCAACCGAAGTATCCGAATCCAGACTCCGTTCCAAGCGCCGGAGCAGTAGCCTCCACGGTTCGCCCCACCCTCGCACACCCCTTTCGCGCAATCCGTTCTGGACACGTTGATAAATTACGATAGATATATTATAATATTAGGGGGCGAATGTGTTGGACGGTCGGTTCGGGAAGCGAGTGCGCCACGACTCGACATCCAGTGGTCTCAGGCGTAGGCCTCAAACTCTTTGCCGAAGACGATGAAGTACCCGGTGCCGATCAGTCCGATCGCGGCGGCGATGCTGAACGCGACTTCGGGGCTGACGAAGTCCCAGAGGTAGCCGCCGAACGCCGCGCTCGGGATGACGATCAGGTTTCGGATCAGGTAGTAGGTCCCGGTAACTCGTCCGCCGGCTCCGCGTTCGGCTGGCCCGACGATCAGCGCCTTGTGAGATGGCAGTCCAGCGAATCGGAGCCCGGAGAACGCGAAGACGCCGATCATCACGGTCGAGAGCGGAACGACCGACCCTGCCAATCGTGGTGCGAAGATCAGGACGACCGGGAAGATCGCGTAGACGGCGAACCCGACGGCGACGACCGGCTTGAGCCCGACGGATTCGGCGACCTTGGCCGCCGGCGCCATGATCAGCAACGCGATCAGCATCTCCACGCCGAGCAGGTAGCCGAAGAAGGCCTGCGGGGAGAGGCTCACGTCGTACGACATGCCACCGAGTGCGATCGTCGCGTCGAGCCCGACCTGGAAGAACTGGGTGACCACCAGAACGAAGAAGACGTAGACCATCCCGTTGGCGAAGCGAACGAGCGTGTCCCCCACTAGCAACGGTCGAAGCGGATCGGGCATCTCGCGGAGGTCCTGCCGGATCTGTTCGAGACCCTCGAAGGAACCGCCGATGTCGTCCTCGCTCGCGTCGTAGAGGCGGTGCTGCACCGCGGTGCCGACGACGCCGAAGACGACCGCCACGGCGAGCACGTACCGGAAACTCACCGCGAAGTCGGGGTGGAGAGCGATGAGGACGGCGGCGGCGACCGGCCCGAGGAGGAACGCCGTCCGACGGAACGTCTCGGTGCTGGCGAACCCGGCAGCGAGTCGCGAGGGGTCGGTTGCCTGTTTGACGACCGCGAAGGTCGCCCCGAGACCGAACGACTTCCAGGCCTGCGCGAGGACGAGCCCGACGAAGACCCAGACCCACGGCTCGATCGTGACACCAGCGAGCGTGAACGCACCGACGTTCGGCGCGAACAGCCAGACGCCGAACCCGATCGTCGAGATCAGCCCGAACGTCGTCAGCGCGTGTCGTGACCCGATTCGGTCCGAAATAGCACCTCCCGGATACGGATACAGGGCCGAGATGACGTTCCCGAACGTGCCGAACAGCCCCACGACGAATCCCGAGGCGCCGAGCGCGACCATGTACTCCGGGAGGTATCGGTTGGTCATCTGGAAACCGATGCTGAACGCGAACATCGCCAGCGACAGCACCAGGACGTCCCGTTCCAGCGCGAAGAACTGCCGGAACGGGTCGAGGACGTCCGTGCCTCTCGACTCCGCACCCGCGCCCTCTCCAGTCCCGTCGGGTTGGGTCATCGTTCGCACACACTTGCGGTCCCGTCAAAAGCGTGACTCTCGACGGACCTCCCTGCCACCGAGGCCGTAGCCCCACACGGTTTTGTCGCTGGCCGCCGTCTGCCAGCACATGACGCACACGGCTGTCGTCGCCGGCGTCGGCCCCGGCCTCGGCGCATCGATCGTGCGACGGTTCGTCGACGAAGGCTGCCAGGTCGGCCTGTTCGCTCGCTCCGGCGACTACGTCGACGAGCTCGCGGCCGACCTCGGCCCGGACGCGATCGGCGTCGCGGTGGACGTCACCGACCCGGACGCGGTCCGCGAGGGGTTCGAGACCGTCCGCGACGCGTTCGGGCCGGTCGACGTCCTCGTCAACCACGCCAGCGGCGGCGCGTGGAAGGGCGTCAGGGACATCTCCGCCGAAGAGTTCGACCGCGCGCTCGACGTCTCCGCCCGCGGCGCCCTCCACTGCTCGCAGGCGGCCGTCCCCGACATGCTCGCCAACGACGGCGGCACCATCGTCTTCACTGGCGCGACGTCGGCCGTCAGGGGCCGCGACGGCGCCATCGGCTTCAGCGCCGGCAAGTTCGCCGCCCGCGGCATGGCCGAATCGATGGCGCGCGAACTCGGCCCCGCCGGCATCCACGTCGCGCACGTCGTAATCGACGGCCAGATCCGACCGCCCGAGGTCGACGACGAACCCGAGGACAACGACGACGAGTACCTCGACCCCGACGCCATCGCCGACTCCTACTGGCACCTCGTCGAACAGGATCGATCCTCGTGGACGCTCGAACTCGACGTCCGCCCGCACGTCGAGGCGTTCTAGCCCACCCAATCGACGCTCGGTCTCCGTCTCGCGACGCCGCTCGCCAGTCCGGACGGTACCCCCAGATTTTTCCTCGACGCCTACCCGGCCGATGGACTGATGTCGGTCACTCGGGTGAGTACGAAGCGACGGATACGATGACTGATAGAAGTGGCGTCGTGGAAGCCATCGAGTTCCTCGCACGGTCGACGAACAGAGTCCAGTTGCTGGAGACGCTCCGCGATCGCGACCAGGCGACGCGCGACGACCTCCGGTCGGCGGTCTCGGCGTCCCGAACGACTGTCTCCCGGAACCTGGACGCGCTCGTCGAACGCGGCTGGATCCAGCAGGGCGACGGTACGTACGCGCTCGCTCCCGGCGTCGAGGACGTGCTCGACGACTTCCTCGAACTCGAGGAGACCGTCGGAGCGCTCGACCACCTCCAGCCGTTCCTCGAGTGGACCGACCGCGACGCGTTCGACGTCGACCTCTCACTCCTTCGGGACGCGACCGTTGTCGTCCCCGAACCCGGGAACCCGTGGGCGATGGTGAACGCGCACGTGAACCGCGTCCGGGAGAGCACCGACGACCGCGTCGCCATCCCGGTGATCGGGCTGCACGCGTACGAAGCGGTCCACGAGAAGTTCGTCAACGGGGACGCACGTGGCGAGATCGTCGTCTCGGAGCACGTCGCCGAGACGATGACCACAGACCCCGACTACGTGCCGCTCACGCGAGAGTTGCTCGAAGTGGAGGCCCTGGAGCTGTACCGGACGACCGACGACGTCCCGTTCTACCTCGGCGTGCTCGACGACGTCGTTCAGGTCGGTGTCGACGAAGCCGGCGAACCGCGAGCGCTCCTCGAGACGTCGAACGACGCCGTCCGCGAGTGGGCGCACGAGCGCCTCGGAGCGCTCCGCAGTCGCGCCGAACCGGTGACGGTCGACGAGATTCGAGAGTCGCGCGACGAGTGAGACGGCGGCCCCCAGTCCCCCGGTCGAGGCGCCGTCCGAGACGATACCCGGCCGGTGACGACCGGGCAGGCTCGAGCGTCTCACTCGGGTTCCGCGCTCCCCCCGGGCGCGGCACCGCATAGAACAATTGGGGGGTCTCCCATTTCAGTGCACGCTTCGCACGGCGTGCACCCCGCGAACGGACGGCGGTGCCTCAGACGACGAACAGCGACGCGAAGTAGACGCCGGCGAGGACGAACCCGACGCCGACGACGCGGATCAGCGTCTCCCAGACGCCGTCGTCGGTCGGCGCGTCGCCCCCGGGACCCGGCTGGCGGTCCGGGCGCGTGCCCGCGGTCTGCACGGCGAGCACGACGCCGGGGTACGCGACCATGAGTGCGCCGAACGCGACGCCGAGAGCGGCCGCGAGCGCCTCGGTGAGTCCCGGTTCGGCCATCTACGTTCGGAGGCGCTCGATGCGCTTCTCCATCGGCGGGTGCGTCGACACGAGCTTCGAGAGCATGCTGCCGCCGTCGCCGAAGATGCAGAGCGCGGAGACCTGGTCGTCGACCTTGCTCTCGCGGCCCTCGGCGCCGCGGGAGATCTTCTCGAGGGCTCGGGCGAGCGGGTCGCCGCTCCCGATCGCGCGCCGCGCGTCCGCGTCAGCGACGTACTCGCGGTACCGCGAAATCGCGAGCACGAACAGCATCACGATGAATTGCACGACGTTCCCGACGATGATCGCGAGGAAGAAGTCCGCGAGGTCGTTGTCGCCCGCGAGCAGCACCACGAACTGCGCGACGATGCCGACGACGCTCGCGATGCCCTGCCCGAGCACCATCATAACGACGTCGCGGTTCGCGATGTGCGCGAGCTCGTGGGCGAGCACGCCGTCGACCTCGTCACGATCGAGAATCCGGAGCAGTTCCGTGGAGACGACGACGGTCCCGGCGCCCTTCCGGCCGACCGCGAACGCGTTCGGAACGCCCATGTCCGCGACCATGAGTCGCGGCTTGTCGATTCCCATGTCCCGACTCATGGACCCGACCTCCTGGTGGATGCGCGAGTACTCGCCGTGCTCGGGCATGTCTTCGGCGCCGACGCTCCGGAGCGCCGCCCACTTCCCGACCTTGTACTGGAACCCGATGAGGACCACCGAGCCGACGACGACGAGCGGGATCACTCCCGGCCCGTACATCGCGTAGACGACCAGTCCGGCGGCCGCGTAGAACGCGAAGAGGATGGTTCCGACGACGGCCATCCGAAGTTTGAGTCCTGTGTGTCGCATGTATCGAGCCCATAGCCCGTCACCGCTTATCAACTCCGTGGTCGCAACGCGGCGTCGACTCGAGCCGTCGATGCAGCGTGCGTGCTCGAGCACCCAAATCCTGATGCTCCTCGGGTACCCCGTGTCGCGTATCGTGACAGACGCAGCTCTCCGCTGGCTCGAACGCGAGCGACACCGTCGACCGGACGGCAGCGAACTCGCCGACCGCGAATTCGCCGTCCGCAATTTCGCCGACCGCGAATTCGCCGTCCACGAGTCCGCCTTCGGCGGGTGCGCGCCATGAGCGACCACCGGGAGTTCCGGGACCTCGCGACCCCGGAGACGCTCCGCGAGACCCTCGCCGACCTCGACGTCGACGCAGGGAGCGAGACGGTGGGTCTCGACGACGCGCGCGGTCGCGTGCTCGCCGAGCGCGTCGACGCCGGCATCGACGTTCCGGGGTTCGACCGCGCTGCGATGGACGGTTACGCCGTCCGTGCCGCGGACACGTTCGGTGCGTCCGAGACCGACCCGGCGACGCTCGACGTCGTCGGCGCCGTGCACGCTGGCGAACGCCCGGCCGTCTCGCTCGAGTCCGGCGACGCCGTCGAAATATCGACGGGCGCGGTCGTCCCGGGAACCGCGGACGCGGTGGTGATGGTCGAGCGAACGAGCGAGACCGACGGCCAGGTAGCAGTTCGGACCGCGGTCGCGCCCGGCGAGCACGTCATGGCCGCCGGTGCCGACATCGCCGCCGGCCAGCGCGCGCTCGGGCCGGGGACGCTCCTCACGCCCCGCGAGGTCGGATTGCTGTCCGCGCTCGGCGTCGCCGACGTCCCCGTGCGAGCGCGGCCGCGGGTCGCGGTGGTCTCCACGGGCGACGAACTCGTGCCGCCCGGCGACGACCTCGACCACGGCGCGGGCGAGATCCACGACGTGAACACCCACGCCATCGCGGCGGGCGTCCGCGAGGCCGGCGGCGACCCCGTCGTGTACGAGCACGTCGGCGACGACCGCGCGGCGATGACCGAGACGATCGAGACGGCCGCGAGCGAGTGCGACATCGTCCTCACGTCCGGGTCGACGTCCGCGAGCGCGATGGACGTCGTCTACCGCGTCGTCGAGGACCGCGGCGAACGCCTCCTGCACGGCGTCGCCGTCAAACCCGGGAAGCCGACGCTCGTCGGCACCATCGACGGCACCGCGTACGTCGGCCTCCCCGGCTACCCAGTGAGCGCGCTCTCGATATTCAGGACGTTCGTCGCTCCCCGCATCCGCGAGGCCGCGGGTCGACCGCCGGCGCGGACGGCGACCGTCGACGCGAGGATGGCGACCCGCGAGCGCTCCGAGGAGGGCCGACTTCGTCTCGTCCCCGTCGGCCTCGTCGCCGACGGCGACGGCGACCTGCTCGCGTACCCCGTCGACAAGGGCAGCGGAGCGACGACGACGCTCACCGCCGCAGACGGCGTCGTCCCCGTCGACCCGGACACGAACTACGTCGACGCCGGCGAGGCCGTCACCGTCTCACTGTTCTCCGCGAACGGCCGCCCGCCCCGCGTCCTCGTCGTCGGCGAGGACGACCCGACGCTCTCGCGCGCCCTCGACGCCGTCGCCGACCCGCGATACCTCGCTTCGGGGAGTCGCGCCGGCCGCCGGTCGCTCCGCGACGACGTCGCCGACGTCGCCGCACTCGCCGGACCAGACGCGGACGAGGCGCTGACTGGCGTTCGCGACGCGGACGAGGCGCTGGCAGGCGATAGCGACGCGGAGACCGACCGCGAGCGCGACGTCCTCGCGTTCTGGGACCGCGACTGGGGACTCGTCGTTCCCGCCGGGAACCCCGTCGGCGTCGACGGGCTCGCTGCGCTCGTCGACGACGACGTCTCGTTCGCGAACCGCGACGCAGAGTCCGGTCTCAGAGCACGACTCGACGCGGCACTCGACGCGCTCGCCGCCGAACGGGACGTCTCACGCGACGACCTCGTCGACGCAATTCGGGGCTACGAGCTCGAGACCGGCGGGCCGGAGAGTCCCGCGCGTCGCGTCGCCGACGGTATCGTCGACGTCGGACTCGGCTCGCGCGGAACCGCGGACCGACTCGGCCTCGGGTTCGTCCCGCTCGGCACCGACCGCGTCGCCGTCGTCGCCGCCAGCGACCGCGCGCACAAGCCCGGCGTCGCGGACCTCGAGCGCGCGCTCGACGCGACCGACTGACCGACGCCTCGGTCCAAAAAACGGTCTCTCCTGCCGAAGACGGCTCGACGGACAGCGACGATACCGGACCGTGCTCCCCCAGCGGCCGGGGGTCCCAGACCGCGTCAGAAGACGTTCCGTTCGACGATCCTGCGGAGGATCCCCGGCCGTCGGGAACTCCGCGGATAGACCGTCACCGTCGTACAGCCCGGACTCGGGTACGTCGGCCGGTCGTCGAGGGCCGCACTCCGAAGTCGGTGGTCCTGGCCGCGACGCACGACCAGGTCCCCGTCACCCGGACGACCACCGTCGGCCTGGACGGCCTCCACGACGACCGGAACCGAGAGCTGTTCGGACAGCTCGGACTGGTAGTCACGGAGCGTCTGCTCGCGTTCGTCCGTCCCGTCGACCTCGTCGGGGAACCACAGCGAGACGTGGCCGCCGTTGCCGCCAGCCACCGCCTCCGAGACCGCCACCGCGAGCGGGTCGTACGGGCCGGAATCGCCCGAGAGGACGACGTACTCGGGGTCGTCGTAGCCGAGGTTGTCGACGAGGATGACGTCGCAGGGCGCGTGCCGGACGACCCAGTCGATGGGGTCGCCGATCACTCGCGACCGGAGCCGGAGCGGTTCGTGCTCCGCGACGATTGAGTCCACGCGCCGCGCCTCGGCGGCGTTGACGATGGCGTGCTTCGTGTCGTGACTGACGACCTCGTCCGCCTCTACGTCCACGCCGAGTTCCGCCGCGAGCTCGTTCGCTCGCGTCTCGAACGAGAGGTCCGAGGACGACTGGACCGTGCGCTCGTCGGTGAGCGGCACCTGGTCCGGGACCTCCTCGAAGTGGACGACGTGCACGCGGCCGCCGTGCGGGCGGACGAGGTCCGCCGCCAGCGATAGCAGCGAGCGCTCGCGGTCCTCGTCGACGCCCTTCGTGAGCGCGACGAGGACGTCCTGCGTTCCCTCCTCGGAGACCGCCTCGACGTCCGTGAGCGAACTCCGGCCGACCTGCCGGCGGATCGCGTCGGTCGCAGCACCCTCGCGCCGAACGCGCGGACGGACGTAGACGAAGTACCACGCGATGCTGGCGAGCGTGATGACGAGCGCGCCCAGCAAGGCGGTCTCGCCCATCTGCGTGAGCAGTCCCAGGCCCGTCACCGCACCGAAGATCTGCATCCACGGGTACAGCGGCGACGTGAACTCTGGCTCGTACTCCGCGTTCCCCTCGCGGAACGCGACGACGGCGACGTTGATGAGCGCGAACACCATGATCTGGAACGCGCTCGCGAGCTTCGCGATCTCCAGGATGTCGACGAACGCGATGAGCGCCAGCAGAACGCCTCCCGTGAGCGTGATGGAGGTGACGGGGGTCCCGAATCGCTCGCTGACCGTCGAGAGCGACGGCGGAGCGAGCTTGTCCCGACTCATCGCGAAGGGATACCGCGACGACGAGAGGATGCCGGCGTTGGCTGTCGAGACGAGCGCGAGGATTGCCGCCACGATGACGGCCACGACCCCGGCCTGTCCGAGCGTCGCCTCCGCGCCGACCGCGACCGGCGTCAGCGACCCGGCGACGCTCCCGGGGTCGGTGATGCCGACGAGGACCGCGACGATGGCGACGTAGAGGATCGTCGTGAACGCGAGCGACCCGAGGATGCCCAGCGGGATGTTCCGGCCGGGGTCCTCGACCTCCTCGGCGACGCTCGCGACCTTCGTCACGCCCGCGTACGAGACGAACACGAGACCGGTCGCCGCCAGGAGCCCGCCGATGCCGTCGTCGAAGAAGCCGACGTAGTTCGCCGAATCGACGCTCCCTGCGCTCCCCGCGGCGAACCAGCCGAGTGCCGCGAGCATGACGACGACGATGACGAGCTGGAGGCGTCCGGTCTGCTTCGCGCCGAAGACGTTCACGAGGATCAGGATGGCTGCGAGCCCGAGCGCGACCGGCTTCAGTGGCAGGTCGAAGATCAGGAGGAGGTACGGGACGCCGCCGACGAGCGCGAGCGCGCCCTTGAACGACAGCGAGAACCACGTGCCGACGCCCGCGATGGTGCCCAGGAGCGGCCCCATCCCGCGCTCGATGTAGATGTACGTCCCGCCGGCTTCAGGCATCGCCGTCGCCATCTCGGACTTCGACAGCGCGGCCGGGACGACGAGGAGGCCAGCGAGCAGGTACGCGAGGATGACCGCAGGACCTGCGATCTCCAGCGCCAGCGCGGGCAGGATGAAGATGCCGCTCCCGATCATCGCGCCGATGCTGATCGCGAGCACGGACGGCAGGCCGAGGTCCCGTTCGAGTTCCTTCATAGCGCTTCGTCGAGCGTGTCGGCGAGGTCCGTCGAGGCGCAGATGTGTTCGCGTCCGGCGCTCTCGAAGACGGCGTGCGTCTCGCGGTCGGACGGGTCGCCCCGGTGGCTGGGGTCCTCCGACGACCCTCCCGATTCGTCGACCAGGACCACGGAACGACCCTGGTGCCATAGGTAGTGAGCGAGCGACGCGCCGGCGTGTCCGCCACCCAGGACGTGGTACTCGGCGGATGCATCACCGCTCGAGTCCTCCCCGATGGATCGAATCGATTTCCGTATCATGATCTTTCAGCGTCTACTGGCGTGTCGCCGAGACACCCCACGTACAGTACTCGACTCCACGTTGTAGACGGAACGTCATAAAGAAGACGATTCAAATCACAGATTGACACCAAACGAACTGTATATTACGAATCTGTCCGCAACTATCGGTCGGTCGAGCGTCCCGGAACAGAGCAAGACTCATTAGCGCCGTCTGACTGGACACGAACGACAGATGAGAGACGGCGAACTGGACTCGATCGACCGACGCATCCTCTACTACCTCCAGCAGGACGCACGGCGGACGACGTCGGGCGACATCGCGGAGAAGATCGACATCTCGGCGAGCACCGTCCGCACGCGCCTGAAGAAACTCGAGACGAGCGGGATCATCCGCGGCTACCACGTCGACATCGACTACGACCTCGCCGGCTACCCCCTCTACACGAAGATCATCTGTACGGCACCGATAGCCGAGCGCGACGACCTCGCGAGCCGCGCCCGCGAAATTCACGGCGTGACCGCGGTCCGCGAGATCATGACCGGCCACCGCAACGTGTACGTGAACGCGATCGGCGAGGACCACGACGACCTCAACCGGATCGGAGCGGCACTCGACGCGCTCGGACTGGACGTCGTCGACGAACAGCTCATCCGCGACGAGTACGTCTGCTCGTACCACGGCTTACTGGACGAAGCGGAGCTCGAAGCCGAAGACGAACCCGACGCAGCCGCCGACACCGCCGACGCCGCCGACGCCGCCGACGCCGCCGACACCGACGACGCCTGAGGCGACGAGAGGACGCCCCGTCGAGCGGACTCCCTACGCGTCGCCGTCTGCGTCGTCGCGGGGTCCGTCTGCGTCGTCGCGCGCTCCGTCTTCGCCGTCTTCGTCGTCGAGCCGCTCCACGTGGAGCGTCGAGATCCGCGTCCCGTCCACGGCCGTCACCTCGATGCGGTGGCCCGCGGCCTCGACCTCGTCGCCGGTCTCCGCGCCACGCGAGAGGCGGTCCAGTACGAGCCCACCGATCGTCTCGAACTCGTCGCTCTCGAACTCGGCGTCCAGCGTCTCGTTCACCGTCGACAGCGGGACGCCGGCGTCGACGTCGTACTCGCCCGCGCCGGCCTGCCGGATCGCGGGCTCGTCGCCGTCGACGTCGAACTCGTCGCGGAGGTCGCCGACGACCGCCTCCACGACGTCCTCGACCGTCGCCAGCCCCTCGAACACGCCCCACTCGTCGATGACGGCGGCGAGTTGCTGCTCGTCGTCGCGGAACTGCAGGAGGAGGTCGTTCACCTGGGTCGACTCCGGAACCACGATGATCTCGCGCGCGAGGTCGCCCACGGTCGTCGCGCTCGAGTCGTCGCCCGCGGTCGCGCGCAGCACGTCCTTCACGTCCACGAACCCGACGACCTGATCCGTGTCGTCGGCCGCGACCACCGGATACCGCGTGTGCTCCGTCTCGAATACGATCTCGCGGAGCTCCGCGATGGACGCGTTCGCGGGAACGCTCACGACGTCCGGCCGCGGCACCATCACTTCGCGCACGACC
Organism: Halorubellus sp. JP-L1; assembly: GCF_011440375.1. Lineage (NCBI taxonomy): Archaea > Methanobacteriati > Methanobacteriota > Halobacteria > Halobacteriales > Halorubellaceae > Halorubellus > Halorubellus sp. JP-L1. The sequence goes on along the minus strand of NZ_JAAOIR010000004.1, from coordinate 258,100 downwards.
GCGTCGTCGAGGTCGAACACGCGCTCGATCATCTCCACCTCCGCGGTGTCGACGTGCCCCTCCTCGCCGGAGCGCGCGAGTACGCGCCGGATCTCGCGTTCCTCGAGCGTCTCCTCGGTCTCCGAGGCCGGCGGCACGCCGAGAAGCGACGTGAACGCGTTCGCGGTCCCGTTGAACACGACGAGCCCCGGGTAGAACACGAAGTAGAACAGTTTCATCGGCGGGGCGACGAACAGCGAGAGTCGCTGGGCCTCCGCGATCGCGAGCGTCTTCGGCGCGAGTTCGCCGAACACGACGTGCAGGAACGTGATGGTACCGAACCCGATCGCGAACGCGACGAGGTGGATGAGGTCGCCCGAGATGAACGGCTCCAGCGCCGGCTCGATGAGCGACGCCACCGCGGGCTCGCCCACCCACCCGAGGCCGAGCGACGCGATCGTGATGCCCAGTTGCGTGACGGCGAGGTAGTCGTCGAGGTTCGCCATCACGTCCTGCAGGATCTCCGCGCCCGCTCGACCCTCCTCTGCGAGCTGTTCGACCGACGTCGCGCGGATCCGGACGAACGCGAATTCGGACGCGACGAAGAACCCGTTGAGGACGACGAGGAACAGCGCGAGGAGCAGTTGTCCGACGGTCAACGCGACGTCTACCATCGGTCGCTCACGGACGACGTGGACGTCCAGCGTGATGTACGCATGCCAGTACCTCCGCGTTCCGCCCGTAAAATTCCTTTCAGGTTTGACGAATCCGCCGGGGGCGTGAACGACGGCGATCGAGCGCGTCCGCGGAGAGTGGCACTTACAATCGCCGACGCCGAAGGCCGCGGTATGCACGTCGTGAGCGTCGTCGGGGCGTCGGACGCCGGGAAGACGACGGTCGTGGAGGCGCTGGTCGACCGACTGGCCGAGCGCGGGTCCGTCGGGACGATAAAGCACCTGACTCACGACCCGGACGTCGATACCGACGGGAAGGACACCGCCCGGCACCGCGCGGCCGGGGCCGACGAGACGTACGGGCTCGTCGACGACGCCCACGACGCCCTGGACGTCGACGGGAGCGACGCCGGCGGTGGCGACGCAACCGTCGCGAGCGGCGGCGAGTGGTTCGCGACCGGCCGCGACCTGTCGCTCCCCGACGCACTCGACCGGCTCGCTCCCCGCCACGACTACGCCGTCGTCGAGGGGTACTCGGGGAGTTCCCTCCCGAAGGTCGCGCTCGGGGAGCGCGATGTCGCCGACCCCCTCCTCGAACGCGCGTCCGGACCGGACGCGCTCGACTTCGACGCCGTCGTCGACGCCATCGACGACCTCGAACCGCACCGGACGCTCGAGTCGCTCGTCGCGGACGTGAAGGCGTCGCCGCGCGCCGAACGGTCGGGCGCCATCGCGACGTTCACCGGCCGCGTCCGCGCGAAGGAGGACCCCGACGACGCGCCGACCGAGTACCTCGAGTTCGAGAAGTACGACGGCGTCGCCGAGGACCGCTTGCGCGCGCTCCGCGAAGACCTCGAGTCGCGCGACGGCGTGCTCGACGTCCGCCTCCACCACCGGACCGGCGTGCTCGAAGCCGGCGACGACATCGTGTTCGTCGTCGTGCTCGCCGGCCACCGCCGCGAGGCGTTCCGCGCCGTCGAGGACGGCATCGACCGCCTCAAGGAGGAGGTCCCGCTGTTCAAGAAGGAGGTCACGGTCGACGACGAGTTCTGGCGACACGACCACCCAGACGCGTAGCCCGGCCCGCTCGCGTCGACGGCCCGCTGGTGAACGCTCTTTCAGGATACCGTCAAGTGCCCGGCGGTCGAATGGATCGACGATGACCGCAACCGAACCCACCGGGGAGTTCGACGCCGACGCGTACCTCCGGCGGATCGGCGTCGACCCCGAGGGCGTCGTCGAACCGGACTGGGAGGCGCTCTCGCGCCTCCAGGCCGCGCACGTCCAGGCCGTCCCGTTCGAAAACCTCAGCATCGTCGGGCACCCCCACCGCGACGATGCCGACACGGTGCAGGACGACGGCGTCGTCCTCGACACCACCCACCTCTTCGAGAAGGTAGTCGAGCGAGAGCGCGGCGGGTACTGCTTCGAACTCAACGGGCTCTTCCACTCGCTGCTCGCCGACCTCGGGTACGACGTCGACCGCGTCGCCGCGCGCGTCCTGGGCAGCGGCGGCGACGACACGCCGCCCGCGAACCACCACTCGAACGTCGTCCACCTCCACCGGTCGTTCGTCGTCGACGTCGGCACCGGCACGCCACAGATCCGGCAGCCCGTCCCACTCGACGGCACCGAGGTCACGGACGACGCCGGCGTCACGTGGCGCGTCGCCGAGAGCGACCGCGAGGACGCCACGCACGAGACCCAGTACCGCGAGCCACACGAGCGCGACTGGACGACGCGGTACGTGTTCGACGTCGAACCCCGGGACCTCTCGTACTTCGCCGCGACGAACGACTACCTCCAGTCCTCTCCGGACTCGACGTTCGCGAGGAGCGCCTTCGTCACCATCGCCTCCCCCGACGGCTACCGGAAGCTCTCCGCGAACGAGCACCGGCTCGTCACGTTCCACGAGAGCGACGGCAGCGATGCCCCGCACGCCCGGCGTGGCTCCCGGGACCGGGACGTCGTCGTCGAGAAACGGACGCGCGAACGCCCCGTCGACCCCGACGACTGGGACGCCGTCCTCGCCGCCACGTACGGAATCGAACTCTAAGCCGACGCTCGTGGATCCTCACCGACAATTAGACTCCGTTGAAACCGCTATCGATGAGGGAACTGTCGGGCAAGATACAGCGGATACATTAAGTAAGCGGGCGTCATTCGTTCCGCGTCTTCGGGAGCGAAACAGCCGGTCGGTAGTTGTGCTTATCCATCGATAGTGAGACTCTGGTCGAAAGAGATAGTACCAGTTGGTCACCCATCAGCGTCGGCATCCTCACCGTCAACATCTGCGTCAGCGTCTGTTCCATCCGAATCAGCGTCAACATCGTCACTGTCGGAATCGCTGTCCTCGTCATCGCTATCTATGTCGGTAGCCGAACTTGGCTTCGAATCGGCTTGGACGGTAGCCGAGTTCGATGAGTTCGAAGTTTTCCCGGCGTCAGCGCCAATACTGTAGAGGAAAAGAGGGGGGCAGATATATGCGGCAATTGCTAGTACCACAAAGAGTCGGTCGATGAAGATGAGCAGTCCAAATGCGGTAAGCGCCGCCGCTGAAGCTGTATGAATCGCAGTATGGGTGTATTCACGGTAATACTTCCACAATTCGTCCAGCCATTGTGCTGTTGCTGATACTGGTCCCTCTCCGGCTGCTATCAGAGGCATACAGCATCGTTAGTGATACAGGACTAAAACCCTCAGCTGTATCTTGATATTAAGTGTCCGCTCTGTACTGACTGATCGTTTGGTGCAAATATCATCGGAACGGTGCTGAATCGGCTGTTCACTACAACTGCGTACATACCGCCGAGAGTGTATCTGCGGGTCTCATTCTGCGTCACGGATCGATGCTATCGCACGCTGGCGCTTTTCGACGATGTCATGGACGCGTTCTTTCTTGTCCTCGATATCCTGTTGATCACGCATCCAGTACAGGTCAGTGTAAAATGCCACGAGTGCCTCGACTTCCTCGCCTGAGAGGTGACCAATGTCGTCGGCATTACTCTCGTAGACGACCGGTGTTTCGACTGTCTGAGTGAGTGTTTCGTAGTCGCCGCTCTCGGCCATCTCCTCAATGTAGGACAGTGCAGAGAGTTCCGTTTTGAATGCGCGACGGAGATGCGCGAGTGCTGCTTGTCGGCGACGCCAGAACAGAAAGTACGATCCTGCGATTGTTGCGACTGCCCCGATAATGCTTCCCAAGATCAGCCCGGCAATCGCTCCAGCCATACCTATATCCCCTCACGTTAGCAGGAAAGACTTGATGCCTTCAATCTGTTACAACTTCTGACGATACGTTCGCACGCTATCCCCCTCAAACTGACTCTCTTGTGGGGTTAGATGCGCGGCACGGGCAGCCTCCCACGCGAAACGTGGGAACAGCGGTGGAACGGGCTGGCACCGGTCAGGACTAGAGAACAAACGGCTCGGTATCGGTGGCTCGCAGAGTGACGGTCGCCACTCTGAGCATATAAGCGGTGAGGATAATAAACGGTGCCAGAGCGGTCGTGAACGCGGCGGCGACAAAGGTCAGGAGCGGTGAGAGACCAAATATCCATATTTGTGGGAGGATGTTCGCATTTATAGCCAGAATCGTGCTCGCTGTTACCAAGATAGCTGGCAGCGAGACGATTAACAGCGTTCGTGACAACATAGAGAACTCCCGCTTGTAATACAGCGTCTTGAAAAAATGGCGTCCGGTCGTGATTATTTCGAACGCCCGGATGAGCCTCTCGAACCGATCTTCACCACTGGCTGAGAGTTCATCGGCATATTCCAGATGCAATACGCGCGACCGATCCATCAATGGGCCAAGATCTAAATCGAGTCCAAGCCAAAGCGCACTAAACTCGCCCCCGCCCGTTTCAGCAACGGACTGTTCGATGTTTTCGATGGTCTGGCGAATCGTCTCAGTGTGTTCTCTGACTTCTTCGGCAGCCTCCCCGTCGAGTTCCTCTGTAACCGTCGCTAACTCGTGTGATCGCTGATTGATAACGCCGACCATCATAGTAAGAAACGAAGCCGGGTCCATGGTGCTATGGTCGGTGTCTGTCAGATGCCCTATTTCGCGTCGGAACTCGACTGTGCCTCGATGACGGTCTTCCTGTGCACCGATGGAAATAATATCGTACGAGAGGACGATTGAGTTTATCGAGACGACTATCGAGACCAGTAGGATAATTCCTCCTAGGAAGGTGTTAAGAAGCGTCTGGACGGCAGCGGTCTCGGTGAGGAGTCGTTGCATTCCGAACGGCCAAACCGTGCCAATTGCGAGGATGGCGACGAACGTCATCGTGAGAAGCGCCCCGGTGACGGCATGCCGATTCCCCTCCAAGAGCACCCATTGTACCAGGCTGACGCCACGTCTGCCTGATGGGTCCGGTAACCATCCTCGCCAGCCCCCGGATCGGCTCATTTTGCCACCCTGACGGAGCAGTGAACACGTGCTTGTTTGGTCGATTGAGGTCGACTCGAAGCACTCATGGACCGACAAAGTCGCTGCCTATCCACTTAACTCACAGCATCGTTACAGCCTCGAATGTGGTGAAAATACAGTCAGAAGGGCGGGCGATTACTGAATTCGGGTCTATTTCCTTTCAGCATTTGGTAGACTGGAGCGGAACCGCAATGATGAATGGGTGCCCTGTATCTACCGATTGGCGCGAACGTCGAAATTGACCGAAATGTAACTGATTCGTGCCCTGTTTGGAATAGGGCCTCGGCAATTAATGGGACGTAGTAGCGAAACTGAGCGGGAAACTCAGTCCTGCGCTGGCGCGGGCAGGTACGCGTCGTTGACGACCCACTCGCCGTCGTCGTCCTGGACGAGGTACTCGCCGTAGTAGGGGACGCGGTTCGCGACGGTCTCGCGGAACGTCTCCCGTATCTCGGGCTTGGTCATGTCGCCCATCGAGCGGTGGTCGTCGCCGCGGTTCAGGCAGCCCTTCAGCTTCCCGTCGTGCGTGACGCGGACGCGGTGACAGTTCGCGCAGAACTCCGCGTTCCCGACGGGGTCGACGATCTCGACCATGCCGCCGTCGACGAAGTACCGCTTGCGGTCGTGCATGTCGCGGTGCTCGACGCGGTCGGCTTGCTCCGCGAGCCAGTCGTGGACGCGCTCGATGTCGATCGCCCACTCCGGGTTACCGGCGATCTCGGGCATGTACTCGATGAGCTGGAGCTGGAGTCCGTCGCGTTCCGCGACGCGGTCGACGAGCTCCGGAATGTATCCCGCGGTCGCCTCGAATACCACCATGTTCAGCTTCACCGGCGCGAGCCCTGCGTCGAGTGCCGCGTCCACGCCGTCGACGACCCGCTCGTACGCGCCCGAGTTCGTGATCTCAGCGAACGCGTCCGGGTCGACGGCGTCCTGGCTGACGTTCACGCGCTCCAGGCCGGCGTCCACGAGGCCCTCGGCGCGACCGGGGAGGAACGTCCCGTTCGTCGTCAGCGACACCTCCATCGAGTCGGGCGTCCGGCGAACGATCTCCTCCAGGTCCTGGCGGAGCATCGGCTCGCCGCCCGTGAACTTCACCTTCCCCACGCCGAACTCATCGACGACCTCGAGGAACCGCACCACGTCGTCCGCGGTCATCTCGTCGTCCTGGGGGTCCTGCGGCCCGCGCGTGTCGCCCAGCCCCTCGTTGTGGCAGTAGACGCAGTCGAAGTTGCACCGGTCGGTGAGGGACACGCGAACCCCGGACACCTCGCGCCCGAACTCGTCCTCGAGCATTCGCCTCGCACTTGCGACCGAACGCGCATAAAGCGTGCGTCCGCTCTCAGGGACGTGGAACCTCCCCGCGACGGCTCTCTACGCTCGTCTCGCGCCGACTGGCTTTCACACGGGCGTCGCTCGCGTCGCCGTCGCCTTGAACGTCGCAACCACTCCCCGGCCGGGCTCGAGCGCGAGTCGTTCGAGCGAGTCGACTGTCACGAGCACGGGGAGCGTCGCGCCGGCGTCGGCCCCGTCCTCCTCCCCGTCGGCCCCGTCCTCCTCCCCGACGGTTACCTCGACGAGCGCGACGGATTCGCGACGGTCCACGGCCGCGACGGTCCCCGCGAACCGGTTCCGTGCGCTCGAGGCGTCCGCGTCCGGTGCGGTCGTCGCGTCGTGGAGCGTCACGGCGTCCGCGCGCACCGCGACCTGGACGTCGGTCGCGTCCTCGAACAGGAGCGCGGTGACGTCGCCGATAGCGGTCTCGACGGTCGCGAGTTCGCCGTCGCGGTCGCGGACGGTCCCGCGGAGCACCGCTGCGTCCGTCTCCGCGGTGTCCGCGAACGCGGCGCGGACGCGAGCGAACCGCGCGAGCAGGTCCCGGCCCGCGTCCGTCAGGCGACTGCCGCCGCCGTCTGCGCCGCCGCGCGTCCGCTCGACCAGCGCCCCGAGTCCCTCCTCGAGCGCGCTCACGCGCTTCTGGGCGCGCGAGTACGACCGGTCGAGCGCGTCCGCGGCCGCCGAGAGCGATCCCTCGCGGTCGACGGCCGCGAGCAACGCCGCGTCGTCGCCGTCGACGGTCACGTCGCCCGCTCGCAGGTGCGCTTCGAAGCCAGCGTCCATGTTTCCTGGAACGGACGAAACCGTTATGTCTGTTTTGACACAACGCTCTCGCATGGGCGGGTTACGCCTGCGTGGTTCGCGAACGCGGCGATCGCGTCGCGGGTTCCTCGCCGCGACCGCCGGCACCCTCGCGAGCACGGCCGTCGCCGGCTGCATCGGCGGTGGGCGCGAGCCCGTCGAGGTGCTCGCCGCCGGGAGCCTGCAGGCCGCGGTCGACGACGGCCTCCGCGACGCGCTCGACGACCCGATCGCGCTCGAGGCGCGCGGGTCCGCCGCCGCCGCCCGCCTCGTGGCGGACGGCCAGCGCGACCCCGACGTGCTCGCGCTCGCCGACCCCTCGCTCTTCGACCGCCTCCTCGACTCGCCGTGGGACGCGACGTTCGCGACGAACGCGCTCTGCGTCGCGACCGCCGACACGCCGGGCGGGCGCGCCGTCTCGAACGCGGCCGACCGCGAGGACGCCGACTGGTACGATCCCGTCCTCGACGGCACCGCCGCGCTCGGCCGCACCGACCCCGACCTCGACCCGCTGGGCTACCGGACGCTGTTCGCGCTCGAACTCGCAGCGGACGCCGACGACCACCCCGGCCTCAGTGAGGGCGTGCTCTCGCCCGACCAGCTCTATCCCGAGACCGCGCTCCTCTCGCAGTTCGAGACCGGCGCGCTCGACGCCGCCGTCGTCTACGAGAGCATGGCGGCAGACCGCGGGTACGAGTTCGTCGACCTCCCGCCCGCCGTCGACCTCTCCGACCCCGACCGCGCCGACGCCTACGCGACCGCGACGTACCGCCTCCCGGACGGCGTCGTCGTCGCCGGCGACGTCGTCGAGTACGCCGCCGCGCTCCGATCGCCCGACGACGCCGCAGCAGAACGCGTCTTCGACGCTCTCGTCGACAGCGCAACCCTCTCCGCGCACGGGTTCGCCGTCCCCGAGTCCTATCCACGGTATCGCTCGAGCGCGTCGAACGTCGACTCGAACGGGCCGAGCGCCGTGCCCGGCCTCGCGGAGCGATGACCGCGAACCGGCCAGAGGCGACCGCGGCGCCGACCGAACATACTGAGCGCACCGGCATCGACGTCCGCGTCGTCGCGGTCGTCGCCGGGACGCTGCTCCTCGCGCTCTACACGCTGCCGGTGCTCGCGCTCGTCGTCTCGATGCCGCCCGGCGCGCTCCTCGACCGCATGGGCGACCCGCAGGTCGTCGCCGCGCTCGGGAACTCGCTCCTGACCGCGAGCGCGGCGACCGTCGTCGCCACCCTCTTCGGCGTCCCGCTCGCGTACTGGCTCTCGCGGACCGACGGCCGCGTCGCCGCCGCCCTCACCGGCGTCGTCGTCCTCCCGCTCGTCCTCCCGCCGGTCGTCGCCGGCATCCTCCTCGTCGCCGTCTTCGGCCCGAGCGGCCTCGCGCCCGTCGAGTCCGCGTTCGGCGTCGCGTTCACGCGCTCGCACCTCGGCATCGTCGCCGCGCAGACGTTCGTCGCCTCGCCGTTCGTCGTCGTCACCAGCACCGCCGCGTTCGACCGCGTCGACCCCGACCTCGAGGACGCCGCCCGGAGCCTCGGCCACGACCGCACGTCGACGTTCCGCCGCGTCACCCTCCCGCTCGCGTGGCCCGGCGTCCTCGCCGGCGTCACGCTCACGTTCGCGCGCTCGATGGGCGAGTTCGGCGCGACGATGCTCGTCGCCTACCACCCCCGGACCGTCCCCGTCCAGATCTGGCGCGCGTTCGTCGGTGACGGCGTCGCCGCCGCGCTCCCCGTCGCCGCCGTCCTCCTCGGCGTCTCCCTCGCCGTCGTCGCCGGCCTCCACGCTCTCGGCACGAATCCCTGGCGGTGACGACGACCGCATCCATGCGAGGTTCCCGTCGACCGCGGCGGCGATTTGTGATTAACCGAGTTACCCCGCACGTTTAAGCGACTGAATATCCATTTTAACCATTGTTTACTCGATCATGGATAGGTCCCCTTCACGACAAACTTCCGGGACGGTGACGGAGGTCGAGTTCGCGTTCCGGGACTCGCCGCACCCCTTCGTCGCGCTCTCCGAGTCCGAGGACTGTCGCTTCGAACTCGGGAAGATGGTCCCGCGTACCGACGACAGCTACTCGGAGTACTTCAACGTCACGCGAACCGACCCGGAGCGCATCCTCGACGCCGCCGAGAGCGTGGACTCCGTGGATGCCTCGCTCATCCGCGAGTACGACGACGGCGGCCTCGTCGAGTTCGTCGTCTCCGCCGGCTGTCCGGCAGTGGCGCTCGCCGAACACGGCGCCCTCCCGCGGGACGTCCGCGGCGTCGAAGGCATAGGCCACATCCTCGCCGAGATCCCTCCAGCGTACGATTCCGCGGACGTCGTCGAGCGGTTCCTGAGCGAGCACCCGACCGCGGACCTCACCGCGAAGCGCGAGACCGACGCGGTGACGCCGATCTTCACGCGCTCCGTCCTCGACGAACTCCTCGACGAGTGCCTCACGGACCGCCAGCAAGAGGTCCTTCGGACCGCGTTCGAGATGGGGTACTACGAGTGGCCGCGCCAGACGACCGGGAAGGCGGTCGCCGAGCGCCTCGGCATCTCCTCGGCGACGTTCTCCGAGCACATCCACGCCGCAGAACGAAAACTCCTCGGCGCCCTCATCGACGACTAGCGTCGCGCCGCCGACTGTGGACCCCCTCCCGTGCGATGGTCGCTCCCGAGCGGCGGTCGCGGTCGAACTAGCGGTCGCTCGACGCGTTCGGCGCGACGATCACCCACCCGCCGTCGATGGTGACGTCGCACCCCTCGAACCCGAACGACACGGACCTGACCCCCGGCCGGGAGTCCCCCGACGCGACGGCCGGTCGGGAATCCTCCCATCCGACCAACTGCTCGAGCGCGTCGACGTCGACGACGTCGTAGAGCGGACCGACGTCGAGCTCGTCGCGGCCGACCACCGTTGCGACCAGTTCGACGACGGCTTCAACTGGCGAGCGTCGAGCGGTGTCTTCGCATCGCACGCGGTACGCCCCCGTCTCCGGGTCGTGCTCGACGTCGTCGTCCGTCCGGCTGTTGCGCCACTCGGTCGTACTCGTATCGGGCGATCGAGGAGTCACGTCTCCACAGCTACGGTACTCGCCGGTTTTGCGTTACTCCCTACAGTTCGAGGACACGGCCGTCAACTCCCGCGTTCGGTTAGCCGCCGGTCGTAGCAGCCGTCCGCGCCAGCGGAAGCCGGACCGTGATTCGACTCCCGCGGGGCTCGCGTTCCTCGAAGTCGATGCGACCGTTCGACGCCCGCACGATCCAGCTCACGAGCCACAACCCGAGTCCGTTCGCGTGCTCGAGCGCAGACACGGTGTTCGTCTCGACCACGGCGACGTCTCCAGGGGGCAACCCCGGCCCGTCGTCCGCGACCTCGACGGCCACCCACTCCTCGTCGGTCGCGTCCTCCAACCGCACGGTCACCGTCACCGTCGGCTCCGGGTCGTCGTTGTGCTCGATCGCGTTCTCGATCAGGTTGTCGAGCGCGGACTCGATCAAATCGATCGCCTCGGCCGTGAACGCCGTCCCGTCCGGGAACTCGCTCGCGACCGTCGCCACCGGGCACCCCTCGCTGTACTGGCGACACTTCGCCTCGACGAGCGTACAGACGTCGACTTCACGAGTCGCGTCCTCCTCCTTGCGGACGAGTTCGTCGAGCTCTCGCGCCTGATCGCTCAATCGAACCACGTCCTCCGCGACCGACTGGATCGTCTCCAGATGCGGCGACGGTTCGTCCAGTTCGTCGGCGAGCGTCTCCGCGTGCCCCAGGATGAGGTTCATGTCGTTCCGGACGTCGTGCCGGAGGACGCGATTCAACACCTGGAGACGAGTCTCGCGCTTCCTGATCTCGGATATCTCGGTGACGACGCCCGTCAGGTACGTCCTGCCGTCGACCTCGAACCACCCGTAGCAGAGCTGGATCGGGATCTCGTCCCCGTCCTTGCGCTGGGCGGTCGACTCCAGGACGCCGCCCCCAACGTCGGGCGCGATCCGCCGACCATACCCTTCGATTCCGGCCGCCGCCGCGTCCTGGTGTTCCGGTGGGATCAGCTGCGTGATCTCCTCGCCGACGAGTTCGTCACGGTCGTACCCGAAGAGGGACTCGGCGGCGTCGTTCGCGTACTTCACGTCGCCGTCCGGGGAGAGGAAGAAGATCGCGCTCGACGTCGTCCGGACGAGCGACTCGAACCGCTGCTGGGACCGCAACGCCTCCCTGGACAACCGTCGCGTTCGGAGCGCGCTCTCGACGTTCGCCTCGAAGACCGCTGGCGATATCGGGGTAGTGACGACGTCGTCGACGACGTCCCAGATGGACGAGTCGAGCGCCGAGACGCGGTCCTCCGGGAAGACGAGGAGAACGGGGAGAAACAGCGGTTCGATTCGTTCCTTCAGCGCTCGCACGTCTTCTGCGCGTCGTTCGAGCGTCGCCGCGTCGACTATCCAGAGGTCGACCTCGTCCTCGACCGCGTTCCAATCGGCACTAGACGCGACCTCGGACTCGGCGGGGAGGTGCCGGATTGCCTCCTCTCGGTTCCGCCGGTTCTCGAGATCAAGTAGAATACATACGTCATCTGTTTCGTCGGCTGCCATCAAATGTCCTGGCTCTAACTCGTCTCTCAATCTATAATGAATCTATCCCCTTCAGTTCGAGGTCCCCCTTCCGAAACCGGAAGGGGGCGGCGGGTTCTCTCGCATCCAGGCGAACAGAAACATTTGATGCGCTTCCACGGGTGGACGGCGTATGGTCGTGGACGAAAGTGAAAGGATATCGACTGGTCTTGTGAATTTGGACGCGATATTGCACGGCGGACTCATCCCGGGCCGGGGCTACATGCTGAACGGTCCGGCGGGCGCGGGCAAGACCATGCTCGGGTTCCACTTCCTCCAGGCGGGCGTCGCGGCCGACGAGACGAGTCTCTTCATCAACCTCGAAGAGGACGTAACGGAACTCCAGGCGAACGCGGCACAGTTCGGGTTCGACGTCGACGCCATCGAATTCCTCGACCTCAGTCCCGGAAGCGAGGTGTTCAGTTCGGAGGGCGACTACGACCTCTTCGAGCCGGCCGACGTCGAACAAGAACCGCTCCGGGAGTCGATAATCGACACGGTCGAGTCGGTCGAACCGGACTGCGTCGTCATCGACCCGCTCACGCAACTGCACTACCTCACGACCGGCGAGTACCAGTTCCGGAAGCAAGCCATCGGCGTGATGCGCTTCCTGAAGGAACACGGCGCGACGGTCCTCTTCACCGCACAGGAGACCGGGCGGCTCCCGACCGAGGACCTCCAGTACATCAGCGACGGCACGATACAGCTGGCCACCACCGACGTCGGTCGCCGGCTCACGGTACCGAAGTTCCGCGGTTCGTCGACGAACCCCGGCACGCACGCGTACCGGATACGAGACGACGGCATCACGGTGTACCCGGAGCTTCGACCCGGCGAGGGACGTCGAGAGTTCGACTGGGAGACGATCTCCTCGGGCGTCCCGGAGGTCGACGAGATACTGAACGGCGGCCTCGAGACGGGGACCGTCAGCGTCGTCAGCGGCCCGACCGGAGTCGGGAAGACCACGCTCGGGACGCAGTTCATGAAGGAGGCGGCGGGACGCGGCGAACGCTCCGTGGTGTACCTGTTCGAGGAGAGCAAGCGGACGTTCCTGAAGCGTTCGGAGGGCGTGAACCTCCCCGTGAAGCGGATGCTCGACCGGGGGACGCTCCACGTCGAGGAGGTCGAGGCGCTCGAGGTGTCGCCCCAGGAGTTCTCGTCGAAGGTCGTGCGCGAGGTCGAGGAGGCGGGGGCGAGCATCGTGATGATCGACGGCATCGCGGGATACCGGATGTCGCTCCGGGGTGAGTCCGAACATACCGCCGAACGCCTGCACGCGCTCGGTCGCTACCTCAAGAACCAGGGCGTCACGACGCTGCTCATAGACGAGACGACGGACGTGACCGGCGAGTTCCACGTGACCCAGGACAACATCAGTTACCTCGCGGACAACATCGTGTTCCTCCGCCACCTCGAGGTGCAGGGCGAACTCCGGAAGGCAATCGGCGTCCTGAAGAAGCGGACGAGCGACTACGAGCGGACGCTCCGCCGGTTCGAGATCACCGAGCACGGCCTCAAGGTCGGCGAACCGCTCTCGGACCTCCGGGGGATCCTGAGCGGGACGCCCGAGGTGGTCGACGAGGAGGACGGGTCGTCGCACCGGTGACGACCGTGGACGCGAAAGCGCCCCGTCCGGCGCTAAGTCAACTATATGGCGTGTAGTAGACTAAGCGGTGCTTCCGATGCCGCTGCGTTCGACGACGACGGCCACGCGGCGCCAGCGGTCGTTAGACGCCGACCTTCGAGCGGGCGGCAGACGCAGACGCTCGAACGTCCGGGGCTAAGTCAACTGAATCGATAGCCAGCAGACTTAGGTTGCCGTGGGCCGGAGGCTACGTCAAGATGGATCCGGCGGAGTTCGAGAACGGCCCGGGCTCGATAGACCACTACGACGGCATCCCCTGCTTCAGGCCACCGAGTCTCCCCCCGGACGTCGAGTTGACGAACGACCTCCTCGCCGTCTACGGCGACGCCCAGTACGCGCTCGGGCGGCTCGCGACGCTCCACGGGAACGTCGACAACGAGAACCTCCTCATCGCGCCGTTCGTCGTCCGCGAAGCCGCGATGAGCTCGCAGATCGAGGGCACGAACGTCACCGTCTCCGACATCATCCTCCACGACATCGACTCCTCGCCCGAGCGATCCGCGGCCGACTCGAAGGACGTCCGCGAAGCCTACAACTACGTCGACGCTGTCCGCCAGGGGTTCTCGCGTCTCAGCGACGGCGAATCGCTCAGCGTCGACCTCGTCTGCGACCTCCACGAGACGCTCATGGACGACGTCCGCGGCGGCGAGGACCGCCCCGGCGAACTCCGCGACGTCCCCGTCTACATCGGGAGCCCTGACGGCTCCATCGAGCACGCGCGGTTCGTGCCCGCGAACCCGGACACCGTCGAGATCCTCCTCGAGCAGCTCCTCGCGTACGTCGACCGCGGCTCCTATCCGCCGCTCGTCGACGTCGCGCTCGCGCACTACCAGTTCGAGACCATCCACCCGTTCCGGGACGGGAACGGCCGCCTCGGTCGCCTCCTCATGATGCTCCAGCTGTACGACGCCGGCCTCCTCCCCGAGCCGTACCTCTACCTGAGCGCGTACTTCAATCGCCGCCGCCAGCAGTACCTCGACTACCTCCTCGAAGTCAGTCGGGAAGGCGCGTGGACGCAGTGGATCGAGTTCGTACTGAACGCCATCGCCGAACAGGCGATCGACGCGTACGACTGCGGCGTCGAACTCCAGTCCCTCCAGGAGTCGTACTTCGAGCGCTTCCCGAAGCGCCCCGCGGTCCGCGACGTCGTCGAGTACGTGTTCGAGGAACCGTACCTGACCGCGCCGCGCGCCATCGAGGCGACGGGCCGCTCCAGGCAGGCGGTCTACGACGCCATCGAGGCGCTCGAAGCCGAAGGCATCGTCGAACAGATTTCGGGCGGCGAACGCTACCGGGTCTACGAAGCGCCCGACGTCCTCGCAGTCGTCGGATCCGCGTGACGTCGAACCAGGCCCCCGCCCCACGCCATTCCCAGATATATAGAACGCCCCCGCCCCTTCACGTTCCCGTGAGACGTCATCTCATGCGAAATGGCGTCGAACGCGTGCAGTTCGTGGTGGCACGGCGACTGCGAGGGCACCGAGCACTGCCCCCCACGGTGTCCGCGGTTCCTCGACGCCGAGGGCCGCCCGTACCTCGTCCAGCCGACCGCCGACGACTCGCTCGACGGCGTCGTCGACATGTACCGCGACTACCCCGCCGAGCACCGGTCGATGGGCATCCCACCGGCCCAGGAGCCCGTGATCCGCGACTGGCTGGACACCCTCCTCGAGCGAGGTCGGAACTTCGTCGCCACCCTCGACGGCACCGTCGTCGGCCACGCCGGGTACGCGCCCGCCGACGCCGACGTCCCCGAGATGCTCGTGTACGTCGACCCCGACCATCACGGCCACGGACTCGGCACCGAGCTCACCAAGCACGTCCTCGCACACGCCGCCAGCAGCGGCTGCGACGGCGTCGCCCTCGACGTCGCCCGCGACAACGCGACCGCCATCCACGTCTACCGCGAACTCGGCTTCGAACCCACCGACGAGACCCCAATGGAGTACGAGATGGAGGTCTCGACCGACGCCAGCATCGTCCTCCACGTCCAGCGACCGCCCGCCGAGCGCGACCTCGAGAAGCCCACGGACGACGACTGACCCCGTCAATCCGCGGACGGCACCTGACCGAGCCAGCGGACGACGCCACGATTCGCGACCCCGCAAACGCCCGGACACCGAATGGAAGTCGCTACGCGACCGAACGCGCCGATCTCCGCGAGGCGCTCACTCCTCGGATTCGACGTGCGCGAACAGCACGGTCCGGTTCGTGTCGAGGATGACGTTCTGCGAGACGCTCCCGAACAGCGCCTTCCCCGTCGGCGAACGCTTCCGGCCGGCGACGCAGATCGCGTCCACGTCCAGATCTTCGGCGCGCTCGACGATCTCGGACGCCGGACTCCCCGACTCCTCGTCGAGCGCGTACTCCACGCCCGCCGCCTCGAGGACCTCGGTCGCGCGCCGCACCGACCCGACCTGGTGCACGGACGCCCCCGACGGGTTGTCCTGGAAGATGTGCAGCACCGTCACCTCCACGTCCGTGTCCGCGGCCGGCAGGTCCGCGATCGCGTTCGCCTGTGCAGTCGCTCGCCCCTCGTTGTCGTCGATCGGCAGGAGTACGTGATACATGTCCCCCGATTGAACAGGGGGCGGCTTATGCGTTCCCCCGATTACGGGTGCCCGCACGTCATCGATAGACCTTTTCGGGCACCGGTCGACCCACCGGCCACGACCCCGACATGTCGACGCAGTCGCCCCGAACGGTCCTCGTCGTCGCGCTCGTCGTGTTCGCGCTCGTCGCCAGCCTCGCCGGCGTCGCCCTCCCCGACTCGTCCCCGGCGCCCGAAGCGCCGCCGGCACCGAACGACGACGTCGACAGCGTGCACGCCGACGGCGTCACGGGCGAGAACGTCACCGTCGCCGTCCTCGACCCGACCGGGTTCGACACCGCCGACGCAGCGTACGCCGACCGCGTCCGCGCCGCGCGCTCGTTCGGGGACGGCGACGCCGTCGGCCCGAACGCCGGCGCGAGCCACGGCACCCGGTCGGCGCGCGAGGTCGTCGACGTCGCGCCCGACGTCGACCTCTACCTCGCCGAGTTCGACGGCGAGCGCGGGTACGGGCGCGCGATGGCGTGGGCGGTCCGCGAGGGCGCGGACGTCGTCGTCGTCCCCGCCGCGTTCCACGGCAAGCACGGGTCCGGCGAGTCGACGGTCGAGAACGTCACCGAGCGCGCCGTCGCCCGCGGCGTCGTCGTCGTCGCCGCGGCTGGCAACACCGCCCGCGGCACGTACCGGGACCGCTACGACCGGGTTCGCGACGGCGCGCTCGTCGTCGAGGACGGTGCGCGGAACTACCTCCGGGGCGGCGGGCGCGTCGTCCGCGCCTGGGTGTCCTGGGATCGCGCGCACGCCGACGAATCGTACGCGCTCGAACTCTACCGCGTCACGGACGACGGCCCGCGCCTCGTCGCACGCTCGGTGCCGTACGACGCCGACGCGGAACCGAACGCGCGACTGAACGTCCGCGTCGAGGACGACACGCACTTCCTCGTCGTCCGCGGCCCGAACCGCCCGACTGGCGCGTCCGTCCGCGTCACGTCCGTGACGCACGACCTCCAGCACGTCACCGTCCGCGGGAGTCTCGTCGCCCCGGCGACCGCCGAGGGCGTGCTCGCAGTCGGCGCGTGGAATCCCGTCCGGGGGCGTCTCGCCGCCTACAGCGCCAGCGGCCCCACGGCGGACGGGCGACGCGGGGTCGACGTCCTCGCGACCGCACGCGCCGAGGACGGCTTCCACGGGTCCTCGGTCGCCGCCGCCCGCGCCGGCGGCGTCGCGGCACTCGTCCGCGCCGTTCGGCCCAACGCGTCGCCCGCGACCGTCGAATCCTACCTCGAATCGACCGCGCGCGACGTCGGCGTCGAAGGCCTCGACGCACGCACCGGCGGCGGCCGCCTCAGGCCTGAGCGCGCCGTCTCAGCCGCACTCCGCGACGCACGCAACGAGACGAACGCGACCGGGACCACCGACGCATCCGGGGCCGACGGGCCATCGGCGATAGTCGCACAGTCGGTGATCGACGCCCAGCCAGCCATCGACGCCCCGTCGGTCATCGACGCCCCTTCGGTCGTCGACGACGCGTTCGCCGCCAGGGAGCCGTTCGCCGCTCGTTCGGCCGCGGTACGCCCGGATTACGACCACTCAAGGCGAGGTTTGAGTTACGACCACAATTAAATCCGTCACGCGAGAACGAGGGAGTAGCAATGGGGAGCCTCATCGAACGCGTTCAGGGGGACGTTGCCGAGAGCGAGGAGCGACCGCTCGTCCTCGACGTCGTCGGCGACGAGTCCGACGTCGTCCTCGACGCGCTCGCTGCCGACACGCGCCGTCGCGTCTTCCGCGCGCTCTTCGAACAGCCGGCGACCGCGAGCGCGCTCGCCGACCGCCTCGACGAGAGCGTCCAGACCGTCCACTACCACCTCTCGACGCTCCAGGACGCCGGCCTCGTCGAGCACGTCGACGCCCGGTACTCGGAGAAAGGCAACGAGATGGCCGTCTACGGCCCCGCGAGCGACCCGATCGTCCTCGTCGGGAACGAGGAGTTCGCGCCCGCGGTCGAGCGCTCGATGACGCGCATCGTCGGCGGCGTCGGCCTGCTCGCGGCCGCCGGCCTGCTCGTCCAGTACGGCGTCGAACGCCTCGCGCGCGGCGCTCGCCTCAGCGACGACGCCGCCCAGCCCGCGAGCGCCGTCGACGGCGTCGCACCCGACGGCACGCTCGCGAACCTCGTCCTCGACGTCCTCGAACCCGGTCTCGTGTTCTTCCTCGGGACGCTCGCCCTCGTCGCCGCGCTCGCCGTCGTCCGTCGCTGACCGCCCCGAGCACTCCCGTGGGATCGAACGACCGCGCTACTCGCTGCCCGTCCCTTCGGCGTCCGCTCGCGGGAGCGTCACCGCGAACGTCGCGCCGTCGTCGTGGTTCGTCACCGCAACGCTCCCGCCGTACGCGTCCACGATCTCGCGGACGAGGTAGAGCCCGAACCCCGTCCCGGGGCTGTCGAACCCGCGCTCGCCCGTCTCGAAGATCGACGGCAGGACGTCCTCGGGGATGCCCGGGCCGTCGTCGGTCACGCGCACCGTCACCGACGTCGCGCTCGCGACCACGTCGACCGACACCGACGGCGCCCGGTCGGGATTGTGCTGGACGGCGTTCGCGAGCAGGTTCCCGAACACCTCCCCGAGCAGGGCGTCCGCGCGCACCGGCGCCGCCGCTGCCGCCGCATCCACGGACAGCTCGAACGACGCGTGCTCGAACGCCTCCCGCGCCTCCTCGACCTCCGCCTCGACGATCGACCGAACGTCCACGCGCTCGGTCTGCCGGGACTCGCTCGCGACGAACGCCTCCATGAGCGCCTGGAGCGTCTCGACGAGGTCGACCATCTCCGCCGTCCGATCGCGGACCGTGTCGAGGTGCGTGCGCCCGTCCGCGTCCACGTGCGACTCGAGGATCTCCGCGCGAGCGTCGACGACGTTCAGGCCGTTCAGGAGGTTGTGGCGGACGAAGCGGTTCACGAACTCCAGTCGCTCGCGTTCCGCTTCGAGCGACCGCTCGCGCTCGACGGTCGCGATCGTGAGGCCGAGGATCTCGCCGACCTGCCCGAGCACCGCGAGCTCGCGGTCCCCGAACGCGTCCCGGCGGGCCGTCGCGACGTTCAGGACGCCGTAGGACTCGTCCTCGAACGCGACCGGGACCGCCGCCCGTCGCTCCAGGCCACGCGCAGCGAGGTCGCGCCCGCGAGCGCCGCCGCCGCCCGAACCGCCGTCGGTCGGGACGGCCACCGCGACAGTCTCGCGTTCGCGGAACGCCCGCCGACTCGGATCGCTCACGTGCGCTGCCGCGTCCACGTCAGCGTCCGCATCGCCGTGAGCGTCCGCATCGCCGCGAGCGTCCGCATCGCCGTGTGCGTCCGCATCGCCGTGAGCGTCCGCATCGACGTGTGCGTCCGCATCGCCGTGAGCGTCCGCGCCCGTTCCTGCGTTCGCGTCCGAGAGCTCGCTGGCGTCCGCGCCCGCCGCAGCCACCGTCGACGTCGCGTCCGCGTCGTCGTCGACCGGTGCGTCCACCCACGCGAGCGCGTACGAGTCGGTGCGCACCAGTCGGTCGACCGCCGTCTGCTCCAGTCGCGTGCCGTCCTCGCGATGCAGGACCGCGTCCGTCAACGTCCGCACCACCGAATGCAGGTCGTTCAACGCCCGCAGCCGGTCGACGTAGCGCTCGCGCTCCAGCTCTCGACTCACCCAGTCGCTGAACAGGTCGACGAACGTCACCTGCCACTCCGAGAACGCCTCCCGGCGCGGTTCCATGCCGTAGAAGCAGAACGTCCCGTACGGCTCCCCGTCCACCGTCACGGGCGCCCCCAGATAGCACGAGATCCCCCGGTCCGCGTTCCCGGCGCGCTCCGCGAGATCGGGCGCGTCGCGCTCAATGTCTTCGAGGACGAGCGTCTGCTGGGTCGATACCACGCGCTCGCAGTTCGTCGTCGACAGCGACGTCACGTCGCCCGCGGCGACGTCGTCCTGTCCGGGCGCGTCGACGACCTCGAACGTGTAGTCGTCGTCCTCGACGTACGATAGCGTCGCGTACGACGTCCCGACCGCCTCGCGGACGATCCCCAGGAGGTCCTCGATGCGTTCGTCGAACGACAGCGAGCCGTCGGCGACCACCTCGTACGCCCGCCGGAGCGCGCGCTCGCGGTCCTCGACCGCCCGGCGATCGTCCGCGACCGAGCCATCGCGCCCTGGGCGTTCGGCGCCTGATTCGGCATCGACCGCCGCGACAGCCCGTTCGGCGACCGTCGGCGTCACGCCGTCCTCGACCGGCACGTAGTCCGTCACGCCCGCACGAAACGCCTCGGTCGCGACTGCCTCGTCGCCGTCGCGGGCGTACAGCACGAACGGCACTCGCTCCGCGTGCTCGCGGAGCGACCGGAGTACCTCCACGCCCGACGCGTCCCCCAGGTCGTACGGGCAGACGACGCAGGACGCCGCTGTGGCCGCGGCGGCCGGCACCCGCCCGTCCTCGACCGTGCGTACTTCGGCGGATGCACCTGCGGCTTCCAGGACGGCGACGTCTTCCTTTGCCATCTCGCCGTCGTGCGCGAGCAGGAGGAGATGGGGTGTCCCGTCGTCCTCGCTCGTCATCGTCAACGTATACGCTCGCCGTACAGATAGAGCTACTGTGAACGGGACTCCCACGGCGTCCCTCCGCACTGTGAACGCGTCGACGTACCGCTCGCGCTCGTGCGTCCCGGGAACAGACCGGCCGGGCCGTTATCCGTTCGCGTCGCCTACATACCGCCGTGAGCGAATCCACCACCGGCGACGTCGACTCGCGATCGGACGTCGTCACCGTCTACTCGGACTACGTCTGCCCGTTCTGCTACCTCGGTCGGGCGTCCCTCGACCGCTACCAGGACCGGCGCGAGGAGCCGCTCCGGATCGACTGGCGGCCGTTCGACCTCCGGAGCGGCCAGCGCGGCCCCGACGGCGAGATCGACCACTCGGTCGACGACGGGAAGGACGACTCGTACTACGAGCAGGCGAAGGAGAACGTTCGACGCCTCCAGGAGGAGTACGGCGTCGAGATGTCCCTCGAGATGGCATCGGACGTCGACTCGCTGTCCGCGCAGGTCGCCTCGTACTACGTCCACGAGCACTACGACTACGAGACGTGGCTCGCGTTCGACGAGGCGGTGTTCGACGCGCTCTGGCAGGACGGCCGCGACATCGGCGACCGCGACGTCCTCGTGGAGCTCGCGACCGACGCGGGCGTCGACGCCGACGAGATCCGGAGCGCGCTCGACGACGACGTCCTCCGCGAGGAACTCCACGAGCAGTTCGCGGCCGCCCAGCAGGACGGCGTCACGGGCGTCCCGACGTTCGCGTACGACGGGTACGCTGCCCGCGGCGCCGTCCCGCCCGAGCACCTCGAGCGCCTCGTCGAGGGCACGCACGACGAGTAGGCCGCCTGACCGTCTCTTACTGCTTGCGGGCGCGAACGACGAGCACCTGTGGTTCCGCCATCGCGGCCGCGTACCGCTCCGGGTTCGCGTCCGCGTAGGACGCCAGGGGCGTCGGTTCGGCGACGCGCTCCAGCTTCAGTCCCGCGTCGACGAACGCCTGTACGATCGCGCTCGTTGGCCGGTAGTGCGAGCGGAGCGTGGCCGCGCCCCAGTCCACGACGCGAGCGGTCGGTTCCGCGTACGCCTCGAGGTCCCAGTGCGAGCGCTGGTACGCTGGATGGATCACGCCCGCGACGAACGCGCCGTCGTCGGCGAGCACGCGCTCGACGGCCGCGAGCGCGCGGTCGAGGTCCGGGAGGTGACTCAGGACGAGGTTCGAGAGTACCACGTCGAACGCGCCGTCGTCGAACGGCAGCCCGGTCCCGAGGTCGCACGCGGCGAACTCGCAACCGGGGTGGCGCTCGCGCGCCGTCGAGAGCGCGTCGGGGCTCGCGTCCACGCCCGTCACCGTCGCGTCACGCTCCCTAAAGTACCCGACGTGGTCCCCGCGGCCACAGCCAGCGAGCAAGACGGCCGCGTCATCGACGGCCGGCAAGCGCTCGCGGACCCCCGGCCAGGCGTACTCGCGCTGGAAGTGACTGTCGCCCCAGGGACTCGTCGTCGCCGACAGGTCGTCCGCGTCAGCGGCGCGCGAGAGCGCGTCGTACCCGCTCCGCACGTCGCCGTCGTCGCCGCGTCCGTCGCCTTCGCCGTCGGTGTCGTCGACCACGGTTGGATTCCGACGTCGAAGCGCCCCGCTGATATAGTTTCAGGCGCGAGCGCTCGGTTCGTTAGTCGAAGCTGCCGACGAGCGCCACGACGCCGATGACCGCGAGCAAGCCGCCGAGCCCGAGCGCACCGACGGTCACGAGCGAGACGCCGTTCGAGGAGTCGCCGACGGCGGACGTCCCGGTTCCGTAGATGGTGCCGACGGTCGTCGTCCCGTTCGCGTCGTCCGTCGCGCGCGTCGTCGCGGGGTCGTCGGTCGGCTCGTTCAGGACGACCGCGCCGACGTCGGCGGGCCGTTCGCCCTCGTAGTCGGTGCGCTCGTAGTCGGCGCTCTCGTAGATCTCGAGGTCGTAGTTCCCGGGTGCGAGCGACTCCGGCCGCTCGACGTCCTGCGGCACGGTGACCTCGTCGGCGTCGGCCTTCGCGGACATCCCGTGCTCGTTCGGCGCGTCCACCGCCGTCTCGAACTGGAGGACGACTCTGCCGTCGCCGTTCCCGTCCTCGACGGTCACGGGGATCACGACGTTCGTCGCGTCGCTCCCGAAGACGACGGTCGCCGTCTCGCGGTCGCTGAGCGTCACGGGGATCGACACCGTCTCGCCGGCCGTCGCCGTGTAGAGTTGCTCCGCGAACCTCGCTGACCCCGACCCGTCGTCGCAGGACGGGTCGCAGCCGCCGACGACGCCGGGTGCGGTCGCCAACCTGGTGCCGTTGTAGTGGACGGAGACCTCGAACTCGGTGCCGCGCTCGACCTCGTCGAAGTTCATCGTCACGTCGAACGTTCCGTCCCCGTCGACGGTGGCGACCGACGACCGGAGGAACGGGTTCGCGCTGTCGCTCGAGCGGACGCGAACCGTCACCTGCGTGCCCTCTGAGAGGGTGGTCGTGCCGGTGATGGACTGCCCGGTCGCCGGCTGGACGACGAGGCGTTCGCCGTCGTAGTCGACGGAGCCGTTCGGCGCGCTCGCGTCGACGTTCGCAGGCGCCACGCCGTCCGTCGCGCCCCCGCCGCCCGCGGTCGATGCTGCGGGGGCCGCTGACGCGACGGACGCTGCGGCGACCCCGCCGAGGGTCGCGAGCGCCGCCAGTGCGACGGCGAACGCGATTGTCTCGCGAGCGGGGCGGCGACTCACGTCGCCCACCTCCGCTCGGCCGCTACTCGACTGCCGCACCGACCGCTCCCGCTCCCGCTCGCCGCGGTCGCGTGTCGGTCGACGTACCGGTCCGCACCTCGCGGTGCGGTGGAGGGCATTCCTCGCATTGCAGTCGTGACGTCGCGTGCCGTATTTGTATCAGTCACGTAACCTCAAACCCTCGTTTGAACGGTCGAACGCGACTCACCGAAATACTGGGTTGGCATAATAGGCCAATTAAGGTATCCTATTACTTTGTAGGCGGGTTTCTTGAGGGTTCACCGCCAACGTAGCGGCATGTCAGTAGGAACCCCAACCGCCAACTGGACGTCGGAGTACAACTGCCCGTTCTGCGACTCGACGCTCGAGAACCCCGGCGTCGCCTTCGTCGACCACATCGAGACCAGCGCCGAGTGCAAGTCGGGACACGACGCCTGGACGTTCCACGTCGCGGGCGACTTCGGCGGCGCCTGAACCCGAACCGGGGCTTCGAGGAACGACCCTCCAGCGGCACCGCGACCGCTGGGCGGCTCGCGCGGGTCAGAGTCCACCTCGCGGATCGACCGGCAAACGTTGCACCGTGACGTACCACCAAGGGACTCCTCCACGTCGGTTGCAATGGCGCCACGCGAGAGCGTGCGAAGTAACACCACTTCCATCGCTACCATGCTGCCGCCCGCGACGGGAACTCCCGTCGCGGATCACTTTCGGAGTTCGTCACAGCGGCCGCGCCGGTCAGGTCCGCGTGAGTCGCTCCCACTTCGGGGTCGCGCGGCGGACGAGCACGCCACCCGCGAACGCGAGCACGACGCCACTGACGGCGATGCCCGCGAGCACGACGGGCGTGCCGGCGCTGACGACGAACCCGGCAACGACGATCGGGACGAGCGGCGCGGCGACCGCGAGCGTGAACGCCGCGAACAGGACGGTGTCGAAGAGGAACTCGTTCGGCGAGAACCCCGCGAGGTAGACCGTGACGCCGAAGAGGTACGTCTGGATGCCGACGTGGACGACCACGCCCGCGAGCGCGTCGCCGACGGACGCGAACTGGAACGCCAAAGCCAGGGCGTAGAACGCGAGCCCGGTCGGGAGGCCGACGAGGAGGAACGCGCGACGCTTCGCTCGGAGGACGTCCGCGACGTCGAGCGGGTAGAGGCGGTACTCGTCGAGGCTGTCGAACTGCGTCAGCCAGTTGTACGTCGTGAACGCCGACAGGCCGAGGATCGCGCCGAGCGTGACGCCCGGTGACGGGTCGACGCCTGCGATCTCGCCGGCGAGTTCGAGGAGGAACACGCCGACGGCGAGCAGGATTGCGCCCGAGAACGCGACCTTGAACACGCCGCCGCTGGACCGCGAGAGGTCGAGCAGGGTCTTCGCGGTGACGGCGTCGTCGGCGAACGGGAGTCGACTGCGCCAGCGCGTGTAGGCGTCGGCTGCGGTCCTGGCCGGTGCGCTGTAGTTCGCGTCGTACGTCGCGACGCCGAGCACGCCGAGGACGGGGATGGCGGCCACCACCGCGACCGTTTCGAGGACGCTCGCGCCCGCGTAGACGCCGTAGGGCGTGAACCGGACGAGGTCGACGCCTGCGGCGAACGCGACGCCGACTGCAATGGCGAGCGCGAGCGCGACCACGCGGCCGCTGACGCCGCGCGTCGAGAGCGCGACGCCCGCGAACGTCACCGTGACCCCGAGCAGGAACGTCGCGGTCGCAGTCCCCCAGAGGACGGCGATCTCGACGGGCGCGAGCAGGCCGGCGGCGACCGCCGGCGCGAACGACAGCGCCATCGGGAGCATGAACAGCCCCGAGTAGTACACCGCGTCCTTCACGAGGAACACCGCGAGCAGGCGCCGCTGGGACACCGGTAGCGTCCGCGCGGTGAACAACAGCAGCGTCATGTCGCCGAGCAGGTTCCGCATCGCGTCCCGGCCGAGGAACGCGGTCGTCCCCGTCTGGAGCCCGAACGCGAACGCGAGCGCGTGCACGCCGAGAATCAGTGCGTCGACGGTCGCGACCGACGTCGTCGTCAACAGCCAGACCGCCCCGCCGCCGAGGCCCAGGACGAACAGCGGGAACGCCGCGAACCGCACCCCGCCGAACAGGTCCGCGTGCATCCGCCACTCCTCGCGGAGCATCTCCACGAACAACCGGCGGTTCAGCGACGCCGTCATCGCCCGACGAGGCCCTCGGGGGCGGCACTGGCAGTCGATCCCCCCACGTTCTCCACGAACGCGTCCAGTAGCGACTCGTTCGCACCCATCTCTCGCGGCCGCCGTTCGGCGATGAGCTCCCCGCCCGAGACGATGCCGACGCGCGTACAGAGCTCCTCGGCGACCTCGATGTGGTGCGTCGAGATGAAGATCGTGTTCCCGTCCTCCTGGTACGATCGGAGGAACTCCTTCACGCGCTCCTGGACGATCGGGTCGAGGTTCGCGAGCGGCTCGTCGATGAACACGACCTCGGGCTCGTGGAGGAACGCCTGCGTGATCATCACCTTCTGCTGCTGGCCGCGCGAGAGGTCCGTCGACACGGTGTCGAGCTTCTCCGCGAACGACAACCGGTCGGTCCACTCGGCCACGCGGTCGTCGACGACGTCCCCGGGGACGTCCCGGACCGTTCCGACGAAGTCGAAGTACTCGCGCGGCGTCAGGAACGACGGCGGGGACTCCTGCTCGGGGAGGATGCCGACGTGCCGGCGCGTCTCCACCGGGTCGCCGACGGGGTCGTGGCCGAGCACGGACGCCGTCCCCGAATCCGGCTGGAGCTGGCCGGTGAGTATCTTGATCGTCGTCGTCTTCCCGGCGCCGTTCGGCCCGAGTGCGCCGAACAGCTCGCCGGCCTCGATCGACAGCGAGAGGTCCGAGAGCGCCGTCACGTCGCCGTAGGTCTTCCGGAGGTTCTGCGTGCGGATTGCGGCCATCTGATGGCCCAATCGTAGCGAGGCGTCGCCTTATCCTTGATGGGCGACGACCGGGTCGACTTCTTCGTTGTCGCCGGACGCCGTCCCTCCCGGTGTCGCCGTGACTCTCACCCGCGGAGCGTGCTCATGAGGGCGACGGCCGCGACGACGAGGAGGACGAGCCCCAGCAATCCCGGGCCGTCGATGCCGCCACCGGCGGCGAGCGTGTCAGACGCCCACAGCGCACCGAGGCCGACGCCGACGAGCGCGACGCCGACCGTGGCGCTCCCCGCGGCGTGCAGGACCTCGACGACGCGCGACGTCGTGCCGTCGAGTTCCGCGGTCACGTCGACGCCGTAGTTCCCGACGTCCCAGACGACCATCGACGCGACCACCGCGGCGAACGTCGCGAGCGCGTGCTCGCCCGTCCAGAAGCCGGCGGCGACGGCGACGAGCAGCACGCCCCCGGCGGCGACGCTCGGCGCGGCCGTCCGGTTCGGGACGAACCCCATCGCCGCCGCGGTCGTCAGCGCGGACAGGGCGACCGTGACGGCGAGGACGAGCGACGCGAGGACGGCGAGCGCGAGCGGCGCCGCACCGAGCGCGTCCACGCCGGCGTCGACGACGTTCGACACCGGCCCGATCCGCAACCGCGACAGGACGAACTCGGGCCTGACGGCGCCGCCCGCGAGGAGCAGGAGACCACCGGGGACGGTGGTCGCGAGCACGCGGACGACCCGGCGGCCGTCGAGCTGCGCGACCCGGCGGACCGCGACCGTCGCGACCGTCGCACTCGCGGCGACGACCGCGACCATGAGCAGCAGCGCTCGCAGCCAGCCCGCGTCCACGGCGATGCCGAGCATCGTCTCGACGCCCGCGTCGCGGAGGGCGTCGTGGAGTGCCATCGTCGGCACCGCGGTCAGGAGGACGCCGAGGCCGACGCCGGCGACTCCGGCGCGGAACAGCCAGCGTCGCGCCACGTCGACCTGCTTCGAGACCGCGGTTCGCCGGGTCTTCGCCACGAGGTTCGCCACTGGGAGCGTCCGGAGCGCGAACGCGAGCGCGAGCGCCGCCAGCGCGGCGAGGACGACGAACCCGCCGACGTTCGCGTTCGGGCCCTGCGGGAACACGAGCGCGTCGACGCCCTCCCTGGCAGCCGACGCGGCCGCGTCGACCACCTCCCCGCTCTCCCTGACGGCACCCAGGACCGCCCACGCGACGACGAGGCCGGGGAGCACCGTCGACGCGCCAGCGTGCATCACCGTCCGCCGCCACTGTCCGTCCCCGAGCGACCCCGGCACCGTCGCCACCGCACCCAGTCCGGCGACGAGCGCGCCGACCGCGAAGATCGCCGGCCCGAGCTCCAGGGGGATCGTCGGATCGGTCAGCGGCCGCGACAGCGCGACCGCCGTCGCGAGCACGCCGACCGCGACCGCGACGCTCCCCGCGGCCGTCGCCAGCGGTCCCTCGCGGTTGCAGAGCGTCGCCGCGACCGCGAGTACGCCACCCGCGACCAGGCCGAGCGCCGCCACCTCCAGCACGCCGAGCACGACCCCGACGGCGAGCACGGTCAGCGCGGTCGCGCCGACGACCACGCTCCCGCTGACCGGCGTCGTCGCCACTGCCTCCGTGACCAGGGTTCGGTCGCGACCTCTCGCCGACGGACGGTCTCCGACTCCGTCCGCCATCTAGCGCACCTCCCTGAACGCCGGTGCGAGCGCGAGCGGCAGCGGGTCGTCGAGCGCCCAGTCCACCACCGTCGCCTCCAGTCCCCTGAGCGAACGGACGCGCTCCGAGCGCTCCACGCGGGCGAGTCGTCCACCGAGGGACTCCCCGTCTGTCACGTCCGGCGAAACGACCGTCACCGCGTGTCCGTGACCCTCCAGCGTCTCCGTGACCGTCACCGGGAACTCGTCGAGTGCGGGCGTCACGAACAGGACCTGCGTGTGACGATCCAGGAACGCGCGCAGCCGCGCCGTCTCCACGGCCGCGTCAGCGAGTCCGCCGTCGGTTTTCGTCGTCGCCGCCGCCCTCGTTCCCTCGCCACCCGACGCGTTCGCGCCTCTCCCGCCGAGGTCCGCTACGCTCGGGTCGGCCTCCGCGACCGCCGAGCAGACTGCCGAGACGTGCGCCGCGAACGTCTCCCCGCCCGACGGCTCCAGGACCGACGGCGACCGCGTCCCCCGCGTCCCCGGGAGGTCCATGCCGAACACCGCGATCCCGACCTCGTGGCCCTCGTCGAGCAACGTCCCCGTGAGGAGCTCCGCAGCGTACGACGCCAGCTCCTCCGAACGCGGATAGCCGGGACCGGCCGACGCCGACACCGACTCGCGCGCGTCGACGACCACCATCACGCGAGCGGCCTCCTGCACGCGGTAGTCGATCGTCGTCAACTCGCCGGCCTTCGCGAGCCGTCGCCAGTCGATGCGGTTCATCGGGTCGCCGCGTCGATAGTTCCGCGTCGAGTGGAACTCGATCCCGGACCCGCCGGTCCGGGTCGGGATCGAGCCGACGAACTGCATCGTCTGGTCGCGCACCGGCGCGTCCTCGACGTGCACGCGACAGAACAGCCCCGACGCCCCGGCGGGTGTCACGTCCGCGCTCGACACCGCAGCCGCGCTCAGGCTCCGCGCTCGCAGCGAGACGTCGCCGAACTCGTGCGCGCCGCGTTGCGCGAGCAGATCGTACGTCACCTCGTGGGACTCCCCGGGCCGCAGCCCGACCACGGCCTCCGGGCGGCCGTTCACTGGTTCGACGCCGTCGGGGACGTCGTCGACCACGCGGAGGTCCGGGATCGCCGTCGCGCTCTCGTTCGTCACCCGCAGCGAGACGTGGACGTGCTCGCCCGGGAACGGCGCGTCCGTCGACAGCGTCCGCTCGATGGCGACCGCGGACGAGACGTCCGGCACCGACGACAGCGCGCCGTACGCGAGGTACCCGAGCGGTAGCGCCGCGGCGACGAACAGCACGCGACTCCCCGTCCAGAGCGCGACCGCCACGAGCAACGCCGCCGGGGCGACCACCGTCCGCCACCGCGGCTCGTGCCGGGGCTCGCTCACGACCCCACCCCCGGCGACTCCACCGGCGCCTCGTTCGCCTCGTCGTCGACCGGGCGCGCGTTCTCCATCGACTCCCGTTCGACTGCCACCAGGTCCGCGTCGGCCTGTCGCTCGATCTCGTCGACGACGCGCTCGACGCGCCGACGGAACGCTCGCGCCGGGTAGAGCCACGCGTACACGCGACGCCACAGCGAGACGCCGGGGGCGTCCCGGCCGCCGAGGAAGGCCGCGGCGACGCGGTCGTCGGTCCACGTCCCCGCCTCGACCGCCTCCGAGACCGCATCCTCGGTCAGGCCGTCGCCGGTCAGCACCGCGACCACGGCCGACTCCAGGTCCTCTCGGACCCGGTCGGCCTTCCACGCGTCCGCGTTCGGGTCCGCCTCGAGCTGCGCGACCGTCCGCGCCAGCGCGTAGTCGAACCCGCGCCCGGGGCGGTCCGCGTCGACGTCGACGTCCACGCCGTCCACGACGTCCGGGGGCGACGCCGCGCCGTCATCGGCGTCGACGAGGCGCTCCACGGACTCGACGTCGACGCGCCAGAACCGGTAGAGCGCGTACAGGAACACCGTCACGGAGAGTGCGAGGACGACCACCCACGGCTCGACCACTCGCTCCAGTGTCGCGGCCGCGTCCGTCACGGCCACCGGGAGGACGTCCGGCGCGAACGACGCGAGCACGCCGAGCGCGAGCGCGAACGCACCGGCGCCACCGACGACCTCGCGGACCGTCGGCCAGCGGAGCGTCACGCGCCATCACCCCCCGCGGCCGCCGCGTCGTCCCTCGAAGCCGCCGTCGCATCGTCCTTCGAGGCGGCCGCCGCACCGCCCTCGCCCGCCGTCGACTCGAGCGACCGCGCGGCGTCGCTCGCCGCCGCCACCTCGTCGTCGCCCGGTTTGCTCGCGCCGTACACCGCCCGCTGGTACGTCGCCGTCAGCGTCTCCACCGGCCCGTCCGGGAGCCCCATCTGCACGGCCATCCGGCCGATCTCCGCGGGCGTGCGCTTCGACACTCGCGACGGAGAGACGATCGAGACGAGCACGCGCCACGCCTCCGTCAGCGACAGCAGCGCCGACTCCTCCTCTGGACCCCCCCTCGCCGCCGTCGAACCCGGAGCCGCGTCTCCCCCATCCTCGTCCTCGACGGCGTCGTCCGCGAAGAGCCCACGGACCCACGCCGGGAGGCCGGCGAGCCACGCGACGAGTCCCGTCGCGACCGCGTACAGCCACGCCCGGAGTCGCGCGGCGAGGGCGCGCGCCGTCCGCACCGGCGTCCCGATCAGTTCTTCGAGGAACTCCCGGAGCAGTCCCGGGACCGTCGGGAGCCACGACACGAAGTCGTCGACGCGCCCGGCGAGCACGAACAGCGCGTTCATCGCCGCGTGCCCGACGCGACGCAGCAGCCGTCGCGCGCCCCGTGCGACTCGACCCAGTCGACCCCCACTGAACACCGACCCGAGGCCGACCACGACCACCGCCGCCCCGACGAGGACCACCGCCAGGAGGTTCGCGAACAACCAGTCCAGTCGCGTCGACGCCGTCGCACCGAGCGTCGACGCCTCGACCGTCACCGCGTTCCGCATCGGCACCCCGACCTCGACCGTCCCGTTCGCGTCCGTCCAGTTCCGGGATTCGCCCACCGCGACGCTCGCGCCCGCGACCGGCCGGCCGGCGTCGGAGACGTTCACCGTCGCCGGCGCCCCCGGGAGCGCGACGAGGTACGCTGGCGTCACCGTCACGTTCGGCTCGTAGAGGTCGACCTCGCGCGTCGCCGACAGCGCGCCGAGCGTCGCCGAGACGTTCAGCGTCCCCGTCGCGTCCCCCGGGATCGACGCCTTCGCGAGCCCCGACCGGTCCGTCTCGCCCGCTCGCTCGCCCGCGACGCGCACGGTCGCGCCCTCGACGGACTCGTTCGCCGCCGTCACGAGCACCTCGACCGACGCCCCCGGCGACGGCGGGTCGTCGAACTCGATCGTCGCGTCCGTCACCAGCGACTTCGTCGTTGACCCCGAGACGACGCCCCGCTCGACGGCTACGGTCACGTCGTCGCTCGCGTCCGTCGGCACCGTCACGGTCGCCATCCCCGCTTCGTCCGTGCGCGTCACCCGGTCGCCGTTCACGGACACGACCGCGTCCGAAAGCGCGTCGTCGTCGAACGTCGCCGTCACCCGCAGGTCCGCGCCCGGGACCGCGCTCCCGGACGCCCGCACCGTCGCCTCCGTCAGCAGATCGACGGTCGTCTCGTCGCGCACCTCGCCACGCTTCGCGGAGACGTTCGCTCGCGTCGCGTTCGCCGGGAACGTCACGCGAACCCATCCCGTCGCGTTCGTCGTCCCCATCGACTCGCCGTCGACCGCCACTCGCGCGTCGGCCACTGGCCGGCCCTCGATACTGACCTGGAGCCACGCGGACTCGCCCGGGACCGCCTCGTCGGCGAGCGCGAACGTCATCTCCGCGGCGACCTCGAAGCGCTTCGTCGTCTCGTTCGTCTCGTTGTCCGGCGGGCCGAACGCCGTACTCGGGACCGGATCGGCGGCGAAGCGGACGTCCGACAGCGCCTGCCCGCCCGCGCGAGCACTCGATTTACGTCCCGGCGGGGCCGACACCGCGACCGACGCACGCGTCGATTCGTTCACGTCCTCGACGCGGACCGTCAGGTTCCGCGTGTACGGTATCGTCCCCACCACCTCCCCGTCGTGGTTCGTCCGCCCGACGTACTCGTCGTCGAAGTACACCGTCGCGAACGACACGGGCTCACCGCCTCGCGTCACCGTCACCGTCACGTCCACGCCCGGTGCGGCCGTCCGATTCAGCGAGACGTTCACCGACGACGCCTCCGGCGACTCCGCCGGGTCGTCCCCGGACCCACCGTCGTCGTCCTCGTCGCTATCGTCCCCACTCTCGTCCCCGCCGTCGTCGTCCTCGCCGCTATCGTCCCCACCGTCACCGTCTCCACCGCTACCGTCACCATCCTCACTGCCACCGCTTTCGTCTCCACCGCCGCCGTCACCGTCGCCGCCGGTCTCGGTGGCGTTCTCTCCGGTTGCCCCGGTCGCGTCCTCACCCGGGACGCTCCCCGTCGGCTCGAAGTCGCTCCCGTTCACCGACTCGCTGAGGTTCGACGACTGGAACGACTGCTGGACCTGCGTCTCGTTCGCGACCCGGCGGTCGGCGTCCTCGCGGCTCGACGCCGGCGTCGGGTCGAACCGCACCCAGCCAACGCCCTCGAAGTACGCCTCCACCCACGCGTGCGCCTTCGACCCCGTCACCGCGTACGTTTCCTCACCGACGGGCGTCCCCGGCGCGTACCCGACGACGTACCGCGCCGGAATCCCCTGCGAGCGCAACATCACGGCCATGCTCGACGCGAAGTACTGGCAGTACCCCGCGCCCATCTCGAACAGGAACTGGTGCGTCACCGGCTCGGAGGGATCCGTCGTCGCGTTCAGCGAGTACTCCTTGTTCGCCTCCAGCCAAGACTCGATGGCGCGCGCCTCCGCGTAGGGATTCGCCTCGTCCGCCGTGACCCGGGTCGCGAGCGACTCCACGCGGGAGGAGACGTTCTCGTCCACGTCGAGGTACGCGTCCTCGATCCGTCGCGGATAGTCGTACCCGCTCTCCGCGAGGACCGACGGGTCCCGCGTCGGCTGCACCGCCGTCACCGTGAACGAGTCGTTCGACCGCAGCGACTCGTGCGGGACGATCCCGCCGGTCTCGCGGACCGACAGCGGCACTGAGCCGTCGACCGCTCTGGGCTTCCATGGGACCGGGACTGCGTACGCTGACGTGTTCAGCGTCACTCGCGCCGTCAGCTTCGATCCGGGCGGCGTCGCCCCCGGAACGGCGCCCGAGAACGCCGTCCGGTCGCCCGACCGCGACCACCCGAAGCCGTCGAAGGATTGGTACGCGCCCACGCGATAGTACGTATTTTCCGGCGCCTGCACGACGAACTGGATGCCGTCGGATTGCTCGCTGAAGTTCGAGAGCGGTTCGGACCCACCGACGGCGTTCTGGTTCGGCGACCCGACGGCGCTCGGGGACGACTCCGACGCACTTTTCGCTCGCTCGCTCGCGTCCTGGCTCGCGTTCCGCGGCACGCTTTCGCCCGATCCGTTCTGGAGCGCTCGTGCCACGTCCTCGCCCGCGACGTCGGACGCGTTCACCGCGGGGCCGTCCTCGAACGGCGACCCGAGCGAGGGCGCGATGGCGCCAGCGAGCACCAGCGACAGCACGCAGACGCCGACCACGACGACCTGCCCCACGCGTCGCCCACCGCCCCCGCCGGCGTCGCCTGGCTCGGTGTTCGTGGTCATGGTGATACCCCGCGAGTGCGGGTCAGTAGATGCAGGCTCATATCTCGGGGTTCGACATTAGACCTTGGGTGACAGTAGATTGAACTCTGTTCGCGTCGGGACGTCCCGCGACACCTCCCGCCGCATCTGACGACGAGGCAACACGAATCGCGCACCGAACGCGAGTCGAACTCCCTTCGACTCAACCGTTGCCAGGGTTTTGATACAACGACGCCATCCGGTGGAGATTGCTGATTACCGTTCCGAACGGCGGCGATAGGTCAAAACACTCAAACCAACACGGGTCCAGAATGTACCACATGCACGACCTGACCGGCTTCCAGCGGGACCTGCTGTACACGATAGCGGGCCTCGACGACCCGCACGGCCTCGCAATCAAGGAAGAACTCGAGAAGTACTACGAATCCGAGATTCACCACGGCCGCCTCTACCCGAACCTCGACACCCTCGTCGACAAGGGCCTCGTCGAGAAGGGCGAACTCGACCGCCGCACGAACTACTACACGCTCACCCGACGCGGCCGCCGCGAACTCGAGGACCGCCGCGACTGGGAGAACCAGTACGTCGAACAGTTCGAGTCCGCCTCCATCTGACCGCACTCCAACGCGCACCGGACGACGGCAGGTCCCCACGCATCGCCGTTTCTCCACGTTGCTGACTCTCCTCCATACGCTCTTTCTCACTGGCGAGACGAGTCCGCGACGGTCGGCGACGGATCGCGACTGGCCCGTGTCGGACTGCGACTGGCCCGTGTCGGACCGCAACCGGTCCGTCCATCGGTTCGTCGAACGCCGACACTCAAGGTGCGCGCGCTCGAAACGGGTCCCGTGGCAGCACACGACCACCCGCTGTTCGCCGCGGTCTACGACCCCGCGACCGCACTCGCCGAGGCCACCGTCTTCGCCCCGCATCGGCGCTACCTCACGAACGACCTCGAGGGCCGCGTCCTCGACCTCGGTGCGGGAACGGGCGCGACCGTTCCGTACTTCGTCGCGGCGAGGGACGCCGCCCGCCGTCGGGGCGGCGACCTCGACGTCCACCTTCTCGACCCGGACTCCCACATGCGAGCGCGCGCCCGAGATGCGGCCCGCGATGCTGGCCTCGATGCGACCGTCGTCGGCGGCCGTGGCGAATCGCTCCCCTATCCCGACGACCACTTCGACGCCGTGGTCTCCGCGCTCGTCGGGTGCACCATCCCGGATCTCGACGCCGCGCTCGACGAGGTCGCTCGCGTCCTCCGCCCCGGCGGACAGTTCCGGTTCCTCGAGCACGTCGCGGCCGACGGCGCGCTCGGTCGCGTCCAGTCGCTCGTCGACCCCGCGTGGACGCGTCTCGCCGCCGGCTGTCACCTCGACCGCGACCTCGAAGCGACCTACCGCGGCCACGACGGCCTCGACGTCCGCACGGTCGAACGCCATCGCGGCGTCCCGCCCGCCGCGCCGCTCGTTCGCGGCGTCGCCATCGCCCGTGCGTAGCCGGAACCCGGCCGTCCTCGCCTCGGACGACGCACTCCCACGCTCGGTCGTCCACGAACGTGCACACCGTTCGCCTGCACTCGCCGCGATTCTACAGCTTTATGGTGACCAAGCGGGGACGATACGCCATCAGATGACCTCGGAACGGGCGCCTCACGCGCACCGACGCGCCGCCCCGCGGACCGTGCGGCGACAACACGCGGCCACCACATTCGACGGATGCTCGTCGTAGTCTGTGGCCTCCCCGGCGCCGGCAAGACGACCGTCGCCGGCGACGTCGTCGATCGCCTCGATGCCGTCCGCATCCGCACCGACGTCGTCCGCAAGGAACTCTTCGACGAGCCAGAGTACACGGATGCCGAGACCGACGCCGTCTACCGGGCCGTGCGCGACCGCGCGGACGCCGCCCTCGCCGCTGACGACCACGTCGTCCTCGACGGCACGTACCGCGAGCGCGAGTTCCGCGAACCAGCCTACGACCTCGCTCGCGAGCACGGCGTCGACTGCGTCGTCCTCAAGGTCGAGGCCGCCGACGACGTCGTCCGCGAGCGCATTCGCGAACGGGAGGACGATGCCAGCGACGCCGACGTCTCCATCTACGAGCACTACCGCGACCGGTTCGACCCCCTCGAGGTCGACCACGTCGTCGTCGACAACTCCGGGAGCATCGCGGAGACGAAGGCCCAGGTCGAACGAGCGCTGTAGCCGCTTCGGGGTCGCGTGCCCTCTCTCGGGGCCTGCTCGCGTCTTGGCCCGATTAAACATAATTGTCGTTCATAAAGGTTCCGAATGACTTATCTGTCGGCGATTACCGTCTGCTATGGTATGCGTCGACGTACCTTCCTCACGGGCGCAGCAGCGACGACCACGGCCGTCGCGGGCACGGGCATCGCCAGTGCCGGCGGCGACGGCAACGACGAACTGGACGCCCCAACGGACTACCCCGGCGTCTCCACCCGCGACCACTTCGAGATCAACTGGTACGGCGCCGTCGAACGCGTCGAAGGCACCTACAGCTACGACTCCCGCGGCGACTGGGAGACGTACGACGACGGCGACGAACTAATGCTGTTCGTCCACGGTTGGCGGACCGAGGACGACGACGACGGCGACATCGACGGCGCGTACACCGCCGAGGAGGCGCTCGTCGAGCAAGGGTACGACCCGACCGGTGCCGTCTACACGTGGGACGCGGACAAGGGCGGAGGCGTCGACGACGGCTGGTACGAGGCCCAGGAGATCGCCGCCGAAAACGGCCCGAAGCTCGCGAACTTCCTCCTCGACTGGCAGGCAGAGGACGGCCGCCCCGTCCGCGTCGTCGCGCACTCCCTCGGCGCACAGGTCGTCTGCGAGGCCGCCAAGAACCTGAGCGCGTGGGGGCACAGTGACGTCGTCGAGAGCCTCGTGCTCGTCGGCGGCGCAGCCGACAACGAGGCCCTCGCCGTCGACGGCGAGTATGGCCCCGGTCTCGCCGACGCCGCCGAGACCGTCCTCAATTGCTACAAGACCGACGACAGCGTCCTCGAGTGGGCGTACTCGCTCGGCGAACTCAACGCCGCCGTCGGCGAGACCGGCGTCGACGGCACCCCGCCCGCGAACATGACCGAGGTCGACGTCACCGACGTCGTCCCCGACCACTACTCCTATCCCGAACTGAAGGCCGACGGCGGCTGCATGGACGTCGTCGTCGAGCACTGGTAGCCCCGGTGACGCTTCGTCGGGCGCGACTCGACGTGCAATCCACCCGTCATTCTTTAAGGACCCGTCTCGCGTAGATATCGGTATGTCCACAGGTCCCCAGGATTCCCGCGACCGCCCGCTCGCCATCGAGACGCGATCGCTGGCGAAGACGTACGGCGACGTCGACGCCGTCACCGACCTCGACCTCGCCATCCCCAGCGGCGTCGTCTACGGGTTCCTCGGCCCGAACGGCTCCGGGAAGACTACGACGATGCGGATGCTCACCACGCTCACCCGTCCCTCCTCGGGCGAAGCGTTCGTCGCGGGTGACTCGGTCGCCGACCGCGAGGCCGTCATCGAGCACGTCGGCTACCTCCCCGAGAGCCCGCCCGTCTTCGAGGAACTTACCGCTCGCGAGAACCTCCGGTACGTCGCCGCCCTCCACGACATCCCGCGACGCGACGCCGACGAGAAGATCGAGTCGTACCTCGACCGGTTCGGGCTCGCCGACGCCGCCGACCGCCGCGTCGAGGGCTACTCGAAGGGCATGCGGCAGAAACTCGGCCTCGTTCAGGCGATCGTTCACGACCCCGACGTCATCTTCCTCGACGAACCCACGAGCGGGCTCGACCCCCGAGCGGCACGCACCGTCAAGGACCTCGTTGCGGAACTCGCCGACCGCGACGTCACCATCTTCCTCTCGACGCACATCCTGAGCGTCGTCGACGAACTCGCGGACCGCGTCGGCGTCCTCCACGACGGCGGACTCGTCGCCGAAGGGTCGCCAGACGAACTGAAGGCGCGCGCCGAACGCACCGAATCCAGCACGCTCGAGGACGCGTTCCTCCAGCTCACCGCGGACCACGACGAGGAACTGACCGACGCCGAGGACGAGGTGATGGCGTGACGCGTGCGGACGGGGGCGACGACCCCGGCGACGCGTCACCGGCGGTGGCGACCGCGACCGACGGCGGCACCGCTCCCGCCAGCGTGGGCTCGACGGGCGGTCGCGGCGGGGAACGCGGCGTCGTCCGCCGGACGCTCCGGCACGGCCTCACCATTGGGCGCGTGGACCTCCGACGGGTGCTCCGCACGTCCGTCGACCGCAAGTCCCAGGTCCTCGCGTACTGCTTCGTCGTCGTCGCGTTCGGCGGCGGTGCCGGCTACGGCGCGTACCTGTTCGGGCGCGAGCTCGGCTTCGGCGCGGAGCTCCCCATAGACTTCTCGATGCTCGCGATCGCACGCGGCGGGATCGCGCTCCTCTGGCTATTCCTCGCCGGCATCGTCGCCATGCGTACCGTCGGCACGCGCGGGTCGCTCGACAACGACGTCGGCCTCCTCTCCGTCGTCCCGACGCGCGACGCCGTCCTCGGCATGTTGCTCTCCGAGTTCGTGCTCGCGCTCTCGTACACCCTCCCGCTCCTCGTCGCCGTCGCCACCGGCTACAGCGTCGGGTCCGGAACGGTCGCGCTCCTCGCGACCGCGCCGCTCGTCGCCGTCGCCGCGACTGCGTCCGCGGTCGCCGTCGCGTACCCGCTCGGAATCGCCGTACGGCACGTCGTCACGCGCATCGAGTTCGTCGCCCGCCACAAGGGCGCGCTCGTCGTCCTCGCGTTCGCCGCGTACATGGCGCTCGTCCTCTCGGACGTACTCGGGAACGTCGTCCTCACCATCTTCGAGCCGATGCAGGCGAGTCCACCGGCGTGGTTCGCGGACGTCCTCCTCCTCGGCACGCCCGCCGACTCGAGCCTCGTCGAGGCCGCCACCGTCCTCGCGCTCGTCCCCCTCCTCGGGGCCGCGAGCGTCGTCGTCTCGACGCACGTCGCGGACCGCCACTGGTTCGCCGACCCCGTCCTCGCCGGCACCGAGGACGACGACGCCGACGTCGACCCCGCCACCGACCGCCACGACGACGGCCTCCTGCTCCGCGTCGAGGACGCCCTCGGAAGCGTCGTCGGCCGCCCGACCGCCGCGATCACAGCGCTCGCGTGGAAGCGCGCCGCACGCGCCCCGCTCAAACTCCTCTACGTCGCGTACCCGCTCCTGTTCGTCGTCGGGTTCCTCGCCGAGATCGTCCAGACCGGCGAGGTCCCCGCGTTCGCCCCCGTCGGCGCGCTCGTGTTCGTCGCCTGGGCGGGCGCGGTCGTCTTCACGCTCAACCCGCTCGGCGACCAGGGCTCGGCGCTCCCCGCGACCGTCCTCTCGCACGTCAGCGGCCGCCAGTTCGTCGCCGCGCACGTCGTCGCCGGCGTCCTCGTCACCGTCCCGCTCGGGACCGGGCTCGTCGCCGCACTCGCCGTCCTCTCCCCGCTCGCGGCCGAGCGCGTCGTCGCCGTCGTCGCCGCCACGCCCATCGCCGTCCTCGTCGGCAGCCTGTTCGCGGTCGGCATCGGCATGGCGTTCCCCCGCTACGAGGCCGTGAACGTCACGCGCTCCACGAAGGCAGTCGTCCCGAGCCTCGTCGGGTTCCTCGCGTACTCGCTGTACCTCCTGCTCGTCGCCGCCACTGCCGCCATCCTCTACGAGCCCGCCGTCGAGGCGGTCGTCGCCGGCATCCTTTCCTGGCTGCTCCCCTTCGGGTACGGCGTCTCCGCCAACACCCTCGGCCTTCTCGCCACCGGCGCACTCCCCGTCCTCGCACTCGCGCCCTTCGCCTCGGTCCGGTACGCGATTCGTCGATTCGATACCGTCACCGTGGACTGAACCGACTGCTCACTGTGTCGCGATTCGAAACCGTCACCGTGGACTGAATCGACTGCTCACTGTGTCGCGATTCGAAACCGTCACCGTGGACTGAATCGACTGCGCGCGGGGATGGGGCTACCGCGTCGCGAATGCACCCGCGAGCACGTAGGCGTATACGAGGCTGCCCGCGAGGCCGAGGCCGGCGCCGGCGGTCGCGAGCGCTGGCGTCGATTCGATCGCCCCGATCGCCTGCAGGGCGACGCCGACGGCGAGCGCGCCGATGGCGACGCGCGCGGTCCGGTTCGAGCAGTACGGCCAGCGGCCGACGGTCGGCGGGTAGAACTGGAGGGTGACGCCGACGACGGTCAGGCCGAGGAACCCCAGGAGCGCGAGCCGCTGGTGCGCGCGGACGAGGCCGCCGGTGACGTCGACGAACGCGAAGTGCGCGCCGATGGCGACGACCGCCACGCCCGCGAGCGCGCCAACGAGGACGCCGTCGAACGCGACGCGGGATCGCTCCGAGCGCCAGTACATCGCCGCGAACGCGACCGCGTACGTCCCGACGGCCGTGGTTTGCAGGACTGCCCCGACCGGGAGGAGGTCGTCCGCCGGAACGCCGGCGGCGAGCACGACCGGGGCGAGCGCGCCCGTCCCGAGCGCGAGCGCGAGCGCTCGCCGCGGCGGGTCGACGACGAGGAATCGCGGGAACAACCTGGCGCCGAGTGCGAACACGAGGAGCGTCGCCGTCCCCGCCGCGAGCAGGTGCGTCGCCCGCGGTGGATACCGGTCGAAGACCGGCAGGACGTCGACCGCGACCGCGGGCGCGACGCCAGCGACGACGAGGGTCGCGTACGTCCCGGCGAGGAGGTAGACGCCGACGACGGGGACGAACGCGTTCGCGACGCGGTCCAGCCCTGCGAGGTGGGACTTCCCCTCGCCCGTCGCCGTCTCCGCGCCCGTCGGATTCCCGCGGACCGTCCACGCCAGCGCGCCGACGAACGCGAGGACGCCCAGCGCCCACGCCACCGCACCGGCGCGCTCGACTATCGACGGAACGCCGGGAAGCGACTCGAGCGCGAGTCCCAGGACGCCCCCCGCGGTCAGGGGTAACTGGACGACCATCGCCCGCGGCACCGCGAGCTCGCGGTCGAAGTACGTCGGGACCAGCGAGTACGCCTTCCCAAACACGACGTGCAGGACGAACCCGTACAGGACCAGGACGACGACCGTCCGGTCCGGGAACTCGAAGAGCGCCGCGGCGTGCGCCGCGACCAGCGCGGCGACCGCTATCGCGACGTACCGCCTCGCCCACCGAGACTCCAGCGCGACTGCCATCGATAGGGATTCTCGCAGCACCCACAAAGGACTGGTGCCGGACGCGTTCGCCCTGGCCCCCGCTCGCGAACCACCCCCCAGACGTTAGCGGAGATACATAAAATATTGCCTCGATTGGGTCGGTCTCGGGAATCGCGCCACATACCTTTTGAAATCCCGCGAGCAGTCCAGACCGGTTGGTCCCCACATGACAGCAGATGCAGACAGTACCGAGAGCGCAGCTAGCTCCGAAAGTGCCGAACACGCCGCCGACGGAACGGGCACAGACAGTATCGACGGTGGCGATCTCCGGGCTGACGGTACCGGCGTCGTCGCGCCCGACGACGAGACGCCGACGTGGCGAGAGCGCAAGACTCGGACGCAGGGCCTCTCTCGGTTGACGTACGAGTACTTCGAGCGCTCGAGGCGCGAGGATCAGGACCTCCGTCAGGAGTCCGACTACGTCGAACGGGACGTGCTCGCGTTCCCGGCGTGGCCCCACGAGATGATCCGAAACCTCTCGCTGGCCGCGTTCTTCGCCGGGACGATCCTCTTCCTCGCTGCGACGCTCCCGCCGCACATCGGGCCGCCGGCGAACGGGAACGACACGCCCGCGGTCATACTCCCGGACTGGTACCTCTACTGGTCGTTTGGCCTGCTGAAGCTCGGGCCGCTGAACCCCGAGCTGTCGCTGCTGGGCGGGTCGAAACTGTTGGCCGATCGAACGTACGGCGTCGTCGCGAACATCGTCGTCGTCGGCATCATCGCGATCGTCCCATTCCTGAACAAGGGGAGTGCGCGACGGCCCGTCGAGCAGCCGTTCTGGGCCGCAGTCGGGATGGCCGGCGTGACGTTCGCGTTCACGATGAGCGTATACTCCATCAAGAACCTCATCAGTGGCCTGCTCGATCCGAGTTTCCTCTTCGACGTGACGTTCCTCCTCCCGCCCATCGTCGGCACCATCGCCTACGCCGTCCTCCGATCGATGCAGGAGGGATACATGTACGACCTGAACCGGCGGTACTATCGGCTCCGGCCGCCGAAGTGAGGGAGTCCACCCGTCCCCCTCACCCCGGCGGACGGCCCGGGTCGGAGACGACTGGCCACCTCGACCGGAGCAAGCCCTATTGGGTGGCCCACCGAACTGTCAGGCATGTACGACTCGATACTCCTCCCCGTCACGACGGACACGAGCGAGACCGCCGTCTGCTACCACGTTGGAGAACTGGCGACGGCGCTCGGCGCGGACGTCACCGTGCTCTCCGTCGCCGACACTCGCCGCGACAGCGTCACGCTCGTCGACGGCGCCGTCGTGGACGCGCTCGAGGCGGAAGCCCGCGAAGCCGTCGACGTCGCCGTCGACGTCCTCCAGTCGCTCGGCCTCGACCCACGGACGGACGTCGTCCAGGGGACGCCCGCGGCGACGATCGTCGACTACGCCGACCGCTACGACTACGACCTCGTCGGGATGCCGACCCACGGCCGATCGGGTCTCGAGCGGTACCTCCTCGGGAGCGTCACCGAGAAGGTCGTCCGACTGTCGCCGGTCCCCGTCCTCACGGCGCGAGCTCGCGCCGACGAGGAACTCACGTTCCCCTACGAGGACCTACTGGTGCCCGTCGACGGGAGCGAGAGCGCAGAACACGCCGCCGAGCACGCCGCTGCGCTCGCCGCCACGGTCGACGCGACCGTGCACGTCCTCTCCGTCGTCGACACGGGAGGCCTCGGTCCGGACGTGCGGTCGGTGCTCGCTTCGAACCGAACGCGCGAACACGCAGAAGCCCTCGTCGACGACGTCGCGTCGACCATCACCGACCTGGGCGTCGCGGACGTCGTCACGCACGTCACCGACGGCCGGCCCGCGACGGCGATCGCGTCCCACGTCGACGACCACGACGTGCACGCGATCGTGATGGGGACGACCGGCCGTCGCGGCGCCGACCGCGTCCTCCTCGGGAGCGTCGCCGAGAAGACCGTCCGGACCGCCCCCGTCCCCGTCCTCACGGTCCGCCAGCGCTCCGAGTGACCCGGAGCGACTTCCAGCGATATCCTCGGCCACCCCCGCGACGGCGCCAAAGCGCTTTACCCACCCTACCACCGATAGGGACACGATGCCATCGGACGACATGTCGGTCCCCGAAGCCGCCGAGTACGCCGGAGACGTCATCGACCGCATCGCCGCGGCCGTCATCACCGACCGCGCGTTCCTCGAAACCGTCCTCACGGGCGTCCTCGCACGCGGCCACGTCCTCCTCGAGGACGTCCCCGGGACCGGCAAGACCCTCACCGCGCAGGGGGCCGCGCACGCCCTCGGGCTCTCCTTCAACCGCGTCCAGTTCACGCCAGACCTCCTCCCGAGCGACATCACGGGGTCGCACGTCTACAACGAACACACCCAGGAGTTCCAGTTCAACGAAGGCCCGATCTTCGCGAACGTCGTCCTCGCGGACGAGATCAACCGCGCCCCGCCGAAGACCCAGGCCGCGCTCCTCGAGGCGATGGACGAGAAGCAGGTGAGCGTCGACGGCGAGACCCGAGAGCTCCCCGACCCGTTCTTCGTCATCGCGACGCAGAACCCCGTTGAGCAGGAGGGGACGTTCGAGCTCCCGGAAGCCCAGCGCGACCGGTTCGTCGTCAAGACCTCCATGGGGTACCCCGACCGCGCCGGCGAACTGGAACTCGTGGACCGACGCGCGAACCGCTTCTCGCAGATGCCGACGATCGAAGCCGCCGTCGACGAGGCACAGGTCCGCTCGCTCCAGGCCGTCCCAGAGCGCGTCCACGTCGACGGCGACGTCCGCGAGTACCTCGTCGACGTCGCGCGCGCAACCCGCGACGACGACCGCGCCGAGATCGGCGTCTCCCCGCGCGGCATCCAGCGGTTCTTCGAGGCCGCACGCGCCCGCGCCGTCATCGCCGGCCGCGACTACGTCACCCCGGACGACGTCAAGTTCGTCGCCGACCCCGTCATGCGCCACCGCATCGTCCTCACGCCCGAAGCCAACATCCAGGGTGCGACGAAGGAAGACGTCGTCGACGCCGCACTCGCGAGCGTCGACGTCCCGAACGTCACGGGCGCGTAGCGACCCCAGCGCGAGTCGAGACAGAGCGAGTCGAGACCAGTCGTTCTGTCGTCTTTCTATGCTTCCCGTGCTCGGCTCAAACGCGAGCTTTCGCACGAACGTTCCAAGTCGTCACATCCCATTGGACGACACATGGACGGCCCTCCATTCCGCGATCGAACCGACGCCGGCGACCGACTCGCCGCCGATCTCCTCGCCCGAGGCGTCGAGGCAGACGTCGTCCTCGCCATCCCCCGCGGCGGCCTCCCCCTCGGTCGCGCCGTCGCGGACGCGCTCGACGCGCCGCTCGACGTCGTCGTCGCGAAGAAGATCGGCGCACCGGGCAACCCCGAGTACGCCATCGGCGCGGTCGCCAGCGACGGGAGCGTCTGGCGGAACGAGCACGCACTCGGCTCCGGGACCGTGGACGAAACGTACTTCGAACGCGAACGAGACCGCGTGGCAGAACAGGCCCGCGAGAAGGCCTCACGTTACCGGGACGGCGACGTTGAACCGGACGTCGCGGGCAAGCGCGTCGTCCTCGTCGACGACGGCGTCGCAACCGGGTCGACGGTTCGCGCCTGCCTCCGGCAACTCGCGAACGGCGGCGCTACGCGCGTCGTCCTCGCCATCCCGGTTGGGCCGCCCGACACCGTCGACGCGCTCGCCGAGCACGCCGACGACGTCGTCTGCCTCGAACGCCCACGACGGTTCCAGGCCGTCGGCCAGTTCTACGACCGCTTCGCGCAAGTCACCGACGAGGAAGCACTGACGTATCTCGACGCCGGTCACTGACGATTGGATCCTTCGAGGCGACCCCTACGCATACGGCAGTCGACCGCGTTCGTCCGGTATGGACGACGACGAACGCATCGCGGTCCTCGGCGGCACATTCACGCCCATCCACAACGGCCACCGCGCACTCCTCCACGAGGCGTTCCAGACCGCCAGCCACGTCGGCGACGGCGACGGCCACGTCGTCGTCGGCCTCACCTCGACCGACCTCGCCGAACGCACGCGAAGCGACCCATCGCACGTCGAACTTCTCGGTCCCTACGACGCCAGACGGGACGCACTCG
Organism: Halorubellus sp. JP-L1; assembly: GCF_011440375.1. NCBI lineage: Archaea > Methanobacteriati > Methanobacteriota > Halobacteria > Halobacteriales > Halorubellaceae > Halorubellus > Halorubellus sp. JP-L1. The sequence goes on along the minus strand of NZ_JAAOIR010000004.1, from coordinate 213,195 downwards.
ACACCGAACTCGATCGGATCGCCGCCGCCTACACCGCCTCCTACGAGATCCTTCGACTCGAGGACACCGCAGGTCCGGCCGCGACCCGCGACGACGTCGACGCGCTCGTCGCCTCGCCCGAAGCGAAGTCCCAACGTCGCGCGTACGAGATCAACCAGCAACGCACCGCCGAGGGGAAACGACCGCTCGAGATCCACACGCCGCCGTTCATCGTCGCCGAGGACGGCACCCGCATCTCGAGCACGCGCGTCCGCAACGGCGAGATCGACGTCCACGGCCGCCTCCTCGACGACGCCGACGGTTCCTGACCGATCGATCGATTCGCCGCTCCCAGCGACCCGCTCCCCAGACGAATTGTATATCGGAATGCCGTTTACTCCATCAGTCGATGAGTGTGTGTCTTCGAACCGACGGTCGTTGGTATCTCCCCTTGCCTCGTGACCTCGACACTGGACGCGTCAACGATCTTCCGACAGGCCGTCACTCGTCGCGATCGTTCGTGTTCCAAGCATCCAACCCGCCCACCGGCCTGCATCGTGCCGGACCATAAGACGTCGAACGCTTGCTGCCGAGCCCCATTTGCGTGCGGTCGGTCTCGCTACTCGGGTCCACGGGAACGTGACCCTCCCCAGTCGTACTTGGCCGGCACCCCGGCCAGCCATGTCGTCCAGACAGAGCGACCAGCTGCACTTGTCAGGAGTGCGCGTCCGTACACCTCTTCGATCCGACCGACCAGCGGCACCCTTCATTCAGATTGTTCACTCTGCTGTCGAACACTGCCCGCACTGTTCTCCTCGACATCTTCACCACGCAGCTATCGTGGCCACTCGGACTGCCCAGTCGCACCACGTACACTCTCCGGCCAGTTCGTCCAATCAAATGGGTTGCACAGGCTGCCTGCTCAACATTCTTGCTCAGTAATACTGCCGAGTATTACTGTCCAGTGTCACTGATCAGTGTTACTGGCCATATTGACTGCGTGTTGTTGCTGTGTGGTGTGTCTGGGCAACTACACTGGGGGTGTTGACTGGGTATTGTTGCTGGTTGGATCGTCTGTGTGCATGGACTGTGTTTTATTACGGATGGGTCAGTACGTACAGTCCAGATGATTACGTACACGACGTACAGCGAGGCCGGTGGGGTGGGGAAGACGACGACGGCGGCGAATTTGGCGGCTGCGCACGCCGAACGCGGGCAGCGCGTGCTCGTGGTGGACCTCGACCCCCAGGAGGGATCGCTGAGTTACGTGTTCGACGTGGCCGACGACCGCTCGGACGGGAGCGCGGACAACATCGTCCGACACCTCATCGGACGACCAAAGGGCGAGTTCACGGACCTCATTCGGACCGATACGGGCGAGGCGGGCGTGGACGTCCTTCCCGCGCACAACATGCTCGCGAACCTCACGCAGAACATGATGAAGGCCGCGGAGATCGAGGAGGACATGCACGTCGAGGACGACTACGAGTGGCCGCGGAACGAGCAGCTCCTCCGATTGCTGAAGGAGAACGACGTGCCCGAAGAGTACGACGTCGTCATCTGCGACCCGCAGGCGACCGAGGGCGACGCCCTGTACAACGCTATCTTCGCGACGCGGAGCGTCCTCCTGCCCGTGGAGCTCTCCGGGAAGGGCGCACTCTCGATCGACGGGCTCACGGACCTCGCCGAGGGGCTGGAGGCCGAAGTCGGGATCGACGTCGGCGTGCTCGGCATCGTCCCGGTGGCGTACAAGGCGACGAACACGCAGAAGGAGCACCTCGCGGAGCTGGAGGCGTCGCCGTTCGACGTCCCGGCAGTGTTCGGCGAGCGGTCGAGTCTGATGCAGGAGATGTGGGAGTCCCAGGCGACCGCGTTCCGCGTCCTCGACGAGGGATGGAAGGAGGGAGAGAAGGGTCGGCGTCGCGGGTACGACCGCGAGCAGGACACGCTCGACCAGTATCGTGACCTGGCGCGCCACGTGGAGGCCGAGTTCCAATGAAGAAGGGAAGTGGCGACGACCCGTTCGCGGATCTGGACGAGGACGAGAGCGACGCGGACGATTCGACGGTCGAACCCCCGGAGTCGAGCGTCGAAGACGGGTCCGAAGCGGATTCTAGCGAGGAATCGGGTTCATCAACCACTGAGCGCTATACGGATTTGTCCGGGGCGAGCGGTGACGAGGGTCCTTCAAACGCGGCCGCGAGCGGCGTCGATACCGGGGGTTCGTCGAGCGGCGCCGATACCGGGGGTTCGTCGAGTGGCGTCGAACAGTCGAAGGCCGAGGCCGACGGCATCCCGTGGGTGCTCCGACGCTCGCGCGTGAAGGAGGACCGCGAGAACGTCCACCAGTTCTTCCTCCGCGAAGAGTACAGCACGCGGGAAGACGAGATCCTCGAGGCAGTCGCCGGCGAACTCGACATGCGACAGAAGGACCTCCAGAAGCTGGACGTTCGCGAGGCGATGGTCGCGGCCGCCGAGCCCGAAGCGATCGCGGACGTCCTCCGCGAGTGGGGGTACGAGTACCTGAAGTAAGAGCCGGTTACTGGTTGCCGAGGCCGGTACGGTCCGATTACGAGCAGCGAGTCAGTCTCACCGGGGACCCCTGGGCGACTCGGTGATATCGGGGAGCCAGTCGGCGTCGGCTGCGAGCGGATCGAGTGGGGCGACGAGGTCGGCGGCGTCGTCGAACGGGTCGTGGTGGCGGCGGTCATCCTGCTCGGGTCGAGGCCGGCCGGCGTGGTCGTAGACTGCGGTGACGAAGGCTTCGCGGACGGCGTCGTTCTCGAAGAGTCCGTGGAGGTAGGTGCCGACCGTGGAGTCGGTCGCGGCGCTCGCCGGCCCGAGCGGTCGTGGGACGTCGTCTTCGACGGTCGTGGTACCCATGTGTATCTCGTAGCCGGACGCGGTAGGGTGGGCGTCCGTCCTGGATCGGGAGTCGGGGTGGAGGAAGCCGCCGCCGTCGAAGGGAACCGTGACGGAGTCGACGCGCTTGCTCGTGGAGAACCGCGTCTCGACGGGGAGCCTCCCGAACCCGGGGAGTTCGTTCGGCGCGTCGGTGCCCTCGACGGTGGCGTTCGCGATGCGTTCGCCGAGCATCTGGTAGCCGCCGCAGACGCCGAGGACGGGGCCGTCGAACGCGGCGAGTGCGTCCTCGAATCCGGCGTCGCGGAGCGCGGCGAGGTCGTCGACGGTGTTCTTCGTCCCGGGGAGGGCGAGCGCGTCGACGGCGTCGAGGCCACCGTCGGCGGCGGTCTCGGGATCGAGGTACGCGACGCGGACGCCGGGCGTCGCCGCGAGCGGCTCGAAGTCGGTGACGTTCGAGACCCGTGGGAGTCGGACGACGCCGACGGTCACGGTCTGGGACGCCTGGACGCCGTCGTGTTCCCCGTCGACCGGGAACGGTTCGTCGCCGTCGTCGTCGGGGATGCCGAGGCTGTCCTCCTCGGGGAGTCCCGGGTCGTCGTGGGGGAGGACGCCGAGGACGGGGACGCCCGTCCGCGCCTCCAGTTCCTCGATGCCGGGGTCGAGGATCGACCGGTCGCCGCGGAACTTCGAGACGACGAGGCCGACGACGCGGTCGCGGACGTCCTCGGGCATCAGTTCGAGCGTGCCGTAGAGACTCGCGAACACGCCGCCGCGTTCGACGTCGCCGACGACGACGACCGAGGCGTCAGCGAAGCGCGCGGTCTCGACGTTCGCGAGGTCGCGGTCGTGGAGGTTGATCTCCGCGATGCTCCCCGCGCCCTCTGCGACGACGACGTCGTGGGCGTCAGCGAGGCGGTCGTGTGCGCGCTGGGCGGCCTCCCGGGCGGTCGTCCAGTGCTCGTCGTAGTACTCGCCGGCAGCGAAGTGCCCGATTGGGTCGCCGTCGACGACGACCTGGCTCTCGCCGTCGCCGCGCGGCTTCAGGAGGACCGGGTTGTGGTCGGTCGACGGCGGGACGCGGGCGGCACGTGCCTGCGCGTGCTGGCTGACGCCGATCTCGCCCCAGACGCCCGCCGGCGTCACTGCGACGTGGGCGTTGTTGCTCATGTTCTGGGCCTTGAACGGCGCGACGTCGACGCCGCGGTTCGCGAGCCGCCGGCAGAGACCGGCGACGACCGTGCTCTTCCCGACGTGACTCGCGGTCCCCGCGACGAGTATCGTCTCCGTCATCGCCGACCCCAGGAGGCGTGCGCGGTCGTCGGGTGCGGGCTCGTGGTCACGACCGGGTCCTGGGTCGGGCACGAGTTAATCGTGCCGTTCCGAGAGCGACGCACCGGACCGACCGCACCCGGCCACGGTGGCGGCGTGACTCGGTTCCGTCAGGGCGTGCACGGGGGAGTACGCGGTTCGTACCCGAAGTACTGTTCCGGTAACAAAGCCGGGTCGTGTCGACTGTCTGGACGTGAGTCTCGTCGATACTACGGAGCCCGGCGGGGATCGAGCGGTTCGGCCTACTGCCCGGCAGGGCATCGCGGCGGTCGCGGCGACGTCGACGCTCGACGCGGTGTCGACCGTCGTCGGACTCTCGCTCGCGCCGGTCCTCGTGGAACGGAATCCGGTCGCTCGGGCGCTGTTCGAACGGATCGGCGTGGTCGCGACGGTCGTCCTCGTCTCGGCGCTCGCCGTCGGGATCGTGGTCGCAACCACCGAGGGTGCCGTCCGTATCGTGCGGTCTCGGTCGCAGTTCCGTGCGACGGTGCGTCGCGTCGCGGCCCTGCGCGCCGTCGGCTACGGGACGCCGTCCGTCGTGTCGCTCGTCGTCGCGACGAACAACTTCGCTTTACTCGCGTCGCACGCGACCGTTCCACTCTGATATCTCGACCGACCGAAACCTGCGAATGGTGTCGCGTGCCGACGGACTGGCTGTCGAGAGGATCGATATAACGTCGAATTACCGCGCTGCGTGCGGCCAGCGCTCGGTAAACGGTTCGTGGCGAACACGTCGACTACTAGCCATCAGACGACGCCAATCCGTAACCGAATGGTAACCGAGCGGTACTTTCGGACAGGGAACTGGTGGAAAGGTCTATTCACCTAGTCCATCGCTACTCACCCATGGTGTCAGCCGAAACATCTCGTACCGCCCCGGACCCCTGTGGGTGGCCCGATCGATCAAGTAAGGTACTGTTACCGGGACGAACGACCCGAGGCACTGCCTCGACGCACTGGCGGAGGCCCGGTCGACGATGACCGACTCGTGGGTTCCGGGGGTGTGGTCGAGATGACCGACCTGGAGCGGACGTGGGAGGCCGTCGACGACGACCCCGACCTCGAACGGGACCTGGGCTACCGCCCGTTCGACGTCGAGGTCGTCCTCGCCGAACAGTACGGGCAGCTGCTCTTCTTGCCGAGCGACGACGCGATGATGGAGGAGGACTCGTTCGTCGTCGCGGACGAAGGGGTCGTCGTCGACCTGGACGACTGGCGGTGACGCGTCCCTGACGTGTTCTCGCGAACCGCGAGCGACGGCGTTCGCGATGACGCGGCCGACCGATCGCGATCGTCGACGCAACCGACGGACGGCAGGCCGCGACCACTTCGTCAGTTGACGTGTTCTATCAGCGCTAGTTCCTGACGCTCACCGCTACCCTCCACGCAGCGAACTCGTGGCACCGACCGCCCCCGGACGCGGTAATGGTAAACGGTAACAGTCGACGTATAGCGTCGCGAATCTCCCACCGTGACCGTCTTCGAGTACACGACGGCTACTCCGAGACGGAGAGTCGGTTCCGGCATCCAACTGATGCATAACAAAGCCCGTCTCAACCATTCTCCCGGTATCCAGTAAGGTTGTGACAACGAATGCAAAGCTCACCTTTCCATCCGACCGAGACCCCGCGTACGGCCCTCCAGGACCGCCACGCACCCGTCCCTCCGACCCACAACGATCGCCACGCGCCCGAATCGCGCCACCGCTCGCGGGCCGACGAGCGGGGACGCTGATCGCTCATGTGTGGAATCACCGCCAGAGTCGGGACCGAGGACGCCTCGGAATCGCTCGTCTGTAGTCTCGAGAACCTCGAGTACCGCGGGTACGACTCGGCCGGCATCGCCGTCAAGAACGGCACCGGCCTGAAGATACAGAAGCGCGAGGGCGAAGTCTCGGAACTCAAGGCCGCGATGGCCGGGAGCGGCATCGTCGGCGACGTCGGTATCGGGCACACGCGCTGGAGCACGCACGGCCCGCCGACGAACGAGAACGCGCACCCGCACGTCGACTGCTCCGGGCGAGTCGCGGTCGTCCACAACGGCATCGTCGAGAACCACGCCGAGCTGCGTCGCGACCTCGAGGCGCGCGGGCACACGTTCCGGAGCGACACCGACACCGAGGTCGTCCCGCACCTCGTCGAGGAGCGACTCGACGCCGGCGACGACTCCGAGACCGCGTTCCGCGCCGCGATCGACGAACTCGAGGGGAGTTACGCGCTCGCGATGCTCCACGAGGACGCCGACACCGTGTTCGCGACGCGGACCGGGTCGCCGCTCGTCCTCGGCATCGGCGAGGACGCGAACTACCTCGCGAGCGACGTGCCCGCGTTCCTCGAGTTCACGAGCCGCGTCGTCTACCTGGAGGACGGCGACGTCGCCGTCCTCTCGGCGGACGACTACCGCATCACGGACGCCGACGGCTTCGAGGTCTCTCGACCCGTCGAGGCCGTCGACTGGGCGGCCGAGGACGCCGGGAAGGGCGAGTACGACCACTACATGCTGAAGGAGATCCACGAACAGCCGACGTCGCTCCGGCAGACCATCCAGGGACGGCTCGACGGCGACGACGTCGTCCTCTCGGAGTTCCCCGCGGGGTCGTTCTCGGAAGTTTCGCGCGTGCACTTCGTCGCGTGCGGGACGTCCTATCACGCGGGCCTGTACGGCGAGAGCCTGTTCGCGGACTGGGACGTGGACGCGCAGACGTTCCTCGCGAGCGAGTACGCCGCCCACCCGCCCGCGGTCCCCGAGGACACGCTCGTCGTCGGCATCACGCAGAGCGGCGAAACAGCGGACACGCTCGCAGCGCTGGAGGCGGCCGCGGACGCGGGCGCTCGAACGCTCGCCCTCACGAACGTCGTCGGGTCGACCGCGGCCCGCGAGTGCGACGACGCGCTGTTCATCCGGGCCGGCCCGGAGATCGGGGTCGCGGCGACGAAGACGTTCTCCTCGCAGGTCGCGACGCTCGTCTGCCTCGGCGAACGCATCGCGCGGGACGTCACGGGGTCGCCGACGCCCGACCACGCCGCGCGACTGGACGCGCTCGCGGACCTCCCCGAGCACGTCGAGGCGGTCCTCGAGTCCTCGACGGCCGCGGACGTCGCCGCCCGGCACGCGCACGAGTCCGGACACTTCTTCATCGGTCGCGGGAGCGCGTACGCGGTCGCGCTCGAGGCGGCGCTGAAGTTCAAGGAGATCACGTACGAGCACGCCGAGGGGTTCGCGGCGGGCGAACTCAAGCACGGCCCGCTCGCGCTCGTCACCGCCGACACGCCCGTGTTCGCGATCTGTAACGGGAACAACGAGGCGAAACTCGCGAGCAACGTCCGCGAGGTCCAGACGCGCGGCGGCCCCGTCGTCGGCGTCTGTCCGCGCACCAGCGACGCGCTCGCGGACGCCGCCGACGAGGTCCTGACCGTGCCCGCGACGCACCCGGACCTGGTCGCCATCCTCGCGAACGTCCAGCTCCAGCTCGTCGCGTACCACGCCGCGAACGACCTCGGCCGCCCCATCGACAAACCGCGGAACCTCGCGAAGAGCGTCACCGTCGAGTGAATCGACCCCAGTCGTCGGGTAGCGACTCTCCGAGGGCTGCCAGATAGCGACTGCGGCTCAGCGACCGTCGTCCCCGCACTCGTACTCGCGGAGCGACTCGACGAGCGGTCGGAGTTCCTCGAATCGCTCGGTTCGCTCGACGACCTCGTCGTCCTCGACGTACGAGGCGAGCCCGGCCGCTTCGAGCTTCGGGAGGTGTCGGTGTCGGAGCGATATCTCGTCGAACGACGGTGGTCCCTCTCCGTCGTCGAGGACGGCGTCCGGGTCGACTGGGACGGTGCTATCGTCGGCGAGCGAGTACAGGAGCGCCCGTCGCGCCGGGTCGTGGAGTGCGATCAACGCGTCGTCCAACGTCTCTTCGTCTCCGTCTCCGAATCCGCCTGTCATGTATTATACCCTATACGTTCTCTGCGTTCGATGCCGCTGAGGGCGTCAGCACTCGACGTCGCTGAATTGCACATACTGGTTTCAAACCTCGAAACGGCTCTCAGGGGCGTTTCCTCGACTCATGACGTAATGACGAGTATTAGACGGATAAACATTCCCCCCTGAATGCGAACGTCTCCCTCGTCCGCACGTCGCGACGGTCGTAACCGTGGATCGCTACTCCGTCGCAGTCGGTGAGGCGACGGTCGCGGTCGCGGTCGGTGGGGCCGCTAGCGCGGTCGGTGGGCCGCTAGCGCGGTCGCGGCCGAGGGGGTCGCAGGCGCGATCGCGTTCGCCGTGGTTCCGGTCCGTGCGGTCGTATCCTCGTCGGCAGTGGTCGAGTTCCCCGCGACGACGTCCGTCCAGACCTGGAGCGTCGTGTCCGCGGACGCCTCGCTCGCGGTCGACGGCACGTCGCCCTTGTAGAGGAAGAACCGGATGCGGACGTCCTCACCGGTCGTCTCCGGGACCACGTCCCGAGCGAGCACGCGCCGCTGGCCGTGTTCGAGCGACACCGACGCCGTATCCAGGCGTCGCTGCTCGATCACCTCGCCGTCCGAGACGTTCTGCGCGACCACGACGACCGTGTAGTCCACGGACCGCTGCTCGCGGTTCTCGACGGCCAGGTGGAACGTGTGGCCCTCGCCGGCGACGACCTCGCTCGGGTAGCCCTCCGCGACGAGGTCGCCGGAGTCGTCCTCCTGGAGGACGTAGAACTCCGAGTACGCCTCGCCGGTCGCCGGGAACGCCGCGGTCAGTCCCGCCGCGGCGACGAGCACGACGACCGCGCCCGCGAGCGCGAGGTTCTGCCGTCTCGTTCCCGGGAGCGACGCCGTCGCCGTCGACGAGACACCTGTACGCAGCGGCGCGCGGCGATACTGCGGGTCGACCAGCGACCGGCGGAGCGCGGCGACGCCGGCGCCGACCGCGGTGACGCCGACGAGCACCGCCGCGACCGGCAGGAGCGAGAGCGCGCCGACCGCCGCGAACGCCGTCGCGACGACCGCGCTCGCGACCGCACTCGCGAGCACCGCGATGCCGAGCAGTACCGCCCAGCCCGGCGTCCCCGACTCCACGCCGTCCGACGTCCCCTCGTCCACCGCCCGCTCCGGGAACGTCGCAGCGACGAGCGCGTACCCCGGAACGAACACGAGCAAGGGGATGCCGACGGCCCACCGGATCGGCCACGGGACCGCGCCAACCGCGAACGTCGCCACCGCGAGCACCGCGAGGCCGAGCGCGAGTACGAGGTCGGCTGTCCAGCGCCAGTCGCTCATCCGTCGCTCACCTCCTCGTCGGCCGGCGTCGTACACAGCAGGACGTCGTCGTTCGCGTACACGTAGTTCCGGCCGTCCGGACACACCGTCGACTTGTCGTACGGTACCTGCGTCGACGCGAACGGGGGGTCGTCACCGTAGTGGAACGACGCCGCACCCGTCCCCTGATACGTGCGATACACGATCGGGTCGTCCGTCACCGGCCCGGTCCGATCCACCTGCAGCACGGCGGCTGGCGGCGTCGACTCCGGATGATACAGCCGCCAGTACGGGTAGTCCGTGCGGACGCGGTCGGCGGACGCCGGCGGGAGCACCGACTGTATGGTCTCGGCCCCCGCGATCTCCGACTCCGTGTACGCCGCTCGTGCGTGCCGGTCCTCGAACGCGGGATCGTCGAGCGTTGCCTTCTCAGCGACCGCCATCGTCGTCGGGTACGCGAACGCGAACACGAGCACGACCGCGACCAGCACCCCCCGTGGCGCGTGCGACGCCACGTGGAACAGGCCGACGGCGGCGACGAGCGCGAGCGGGATGTAGAGGAACCCGATCCAACGCCCGGGGAGGAAGACGGTGATCCCGAAGACGTTGAATCCGAACGTGAACACGAACATGACGGCGCCGGCGAGGAGGAGGATCAAGGTCGCGTCCCGGCGACGCTGCCAGCGCAGCATCACGAGTCCGCCGACGACCGCGGCCGAAAGCAGGAGCATGAAACCCGTCAGCTCGAGGTACGGGACGAGCGTGTCGAGGAACGTCGGCGGGGGTGCGGCCGTCGGTCCAGCTGCCGGTTCGGACGTGCTCTCGAGGTTCAGGAACCCGGCGTCTTCGAGGACCGTGATCTGAAGCACGCGCAGCATCTTCACGAGGAATCCACCCTCGCCGACTTCGGCGCCCCCGCCCGTCCAGGGTGCCATCGACCACGACGTGAGGGTTGCGACGGTCGACACCGCGAACGCGACCGCGAGCCCGACCGTGCTCTGCCGCCACCCGTCGCTCGAGAGGACGTCGAGTGCGACGCCGACGGCGACCGCGACGGCGAGCACGATGAGCATGATCGCGGTCGATACCTGGTGCGTGAACACCACCGCGAGACTGAACGCGACCAGGAGCGCGGACGCCCAGCGGTCTGCGTCCGTGTACACGACCTTGAGCGTGCAGTACAGGACGCCGAGGAAGAACGCGAGACCGAGGCTCGTCGGGATGAGGTGGATGCCCCAGCGGACGAACTGGTCGGCGAACGCGTACAGCGCGGTCGCGGCGAGCGCCCACCGCGCGGGCACGAACAGCGCCCCGATGCCGTACACGAACAGCGCGGACAGCGGGACGACCAGGCCGACGGTGAGGTAGATCCCGGTTCGTGCCGACCCCGTGACCAGTGCGCCGAGAGCCCCGAGTGCGTGGTACAGCGGCGCGAGCAGGTACTTGCTCTCGGCGAGCGGCTGGAGGCTCCCGCTCGCGGCGACGCCCTCGACCCAGATGGGGCCGTGCACCCAGATGTCCTGGCCTACGAACCCGGGGACCGCGAACAGCGCGCCGAGGCGCACGGCGAGCGCGACGGCGAGGATCTCGAACAGGACGACCGGCGGGTGGAGGGCGTCGTCCTCGACGAGGAGGATCTGGACGAGGAGGATGGCACCGATCCCGCCGGTCAACAGTAGGACGGGGAGCGACCGGCCGCCCGTGAGTCTGACCGCGGCAACGAGGAGTGCGGTGCTGGCGACGACGAGCGCCGGCAGGTAGCCGGCGATCGACCGGGACAGTCGCGGGAGCGCGACCTCCTGCATCACGCGGTCGTGCGTCGCGAGGTACGTCGTGCACGCGACGCCGACGGCGACGGGGATGACGACGAGGAAAACTTGTTCGGCGAGCAACCGGAGGCCGAGGAGGAAGACGGACGCGACGACCCCGACCTTCGCGAGGCGGACGTCGACGTCCGCTCCGAGGAGGCGCTCACCGAGCTGGTTCGGGTGACTCACGGGGCTCTCACCCCCGTGAACTGACGATCCGCAGCCACAGCGTCGGTTCGACGGTTTGACGAAACGAGTGACATCGGCACTGTTCTCGCGCCGACTACAGCCAACACGTGGTTTGTTATGTCCGGCATACTCCCGGCGTAATCGGCGATACGTCCACGGGGACGCGGTCGGAGACCGCGGTTCCCGCGGGCGTTCAAGCGACCACCTCGTCGTAGATCCCACAGATGCGTTCGGCGATCCGGTCGACGGACAGCGGCTCGATGGCGGTCCGCCCCGTGGACGGTTCGCCGCGTTCGAGCACGTCAGCGAGCGCGTCGGCGAGTCCCTCGTCGGTGTCGGCGACGTTCGCGTTCTCGACGCCGTCGACGAGTTCGGCGACGTCTCCGACGTCGGTCGACACGACCGGGACGTTACAGGACAGCGCCTCCTTCACGGCGTTTGGCGACCCCTCCGTCTTCGAGGTCATCAGGACGGCGTCGGCGGCGTTCAGGTACAGCGGCATCCGGTGGTGCGCGACGTCGTGCAGCGAGTGCAGCTCCACCTCCATGCCTGCTCCCGTCGACGCCGCCCCCGGGCCGGCGTCGACTGTCAACGGCGTGCGCGCGAAGCGCTCCCGAACTGCCTCGACGACGCGCTCCGCGCGCGGGTAGTCCTTCACCGGTCGCTGCTTCGCGTACGGGAACAGCACGTGCTTCGCATCCTGGCGCCAGCCGACGACGTCGCGCGCGACCGACCCGTCGAACGGCCGGAACACGTCCATGTCGATGCCGTGTGGGACGACGTGGGGGTCGCCGCCGACGATCTCTGCCATCTCCGCGCTCACGACGATCGTCTCGTCCGCGAACCGCGAACAGAATCGACTGACCGGCCGCATCGACCCCATCACGTCGGACCCCCAGTACGACACCACCACCGGCAGGTTCGGTTGCGCGATCGCCGCCGGCGCCGTCAGTCCGTAATGTGCGTGGAGGACGTCGTAGTCGCCGAACGACGCCCTGAGGACCTGCGGATAGTACCGGAGGTAGTTCGCGATCGACCGGGACTCCGTCCGGTCGTCGGTCGCGACCCGCTGCCCTGGGACGGGCAGCACGTCGACGTCGACCCCCTGTCGGCGGATGGACTCGACCTGAGTCCTGAAGAACTCCGCCTCGTCGTTCGTGACGAGTTTGAGGACGCGCATCGACGATTCCGTTCCCCGTTTCGCTGCAGACTCCGGTCCCTGATTCATTGATGACTCCGTTTCCTGAGGGGTGCCTTCGCGCGCTGTTTGTTATTCCCGTCCTACCGGTTCGGCGGCCGTTCGCGGAGGAATCCCGCCATCTCGGTCCTGCGACGAGACTGCTTCGAAACTGGCGGGCCGGCCGCCCGCTGCACTCCTCGTCCTACCGTCGTCCGCGTGGCGTCCTCGCTACCACCTCTCCAGTTCGTCGGAGGGCCTCCCCAGGTCGCCGAACGCCTCCCCAGGCGGCCGAACGCCTCCCCAGGCGGCCGAACGCCTCCTCGACGGCGACCGACGACGCTGGATCGCACTCACCGCTGTCGGGTTGGCCCCGCCTAACAAAGCCCCGTTGGCGCCTGGACGAACGTATCAGCGACCGGCGACGGTTCGCGCCACACACCCATGAGTGACCAACGACCGAACGTCGTCCTCGTGTCGATCGACAGCCTCCGAGCCGACCACTGCGGCCACCTCGGCGACGACGACGACCTCACGCCGACGCTCGACGCGCTCGCCGCCGACGGCGTCGCGTTCCGCAACGCCGTCGCGCCCGGCCCGCAGACGTTCTCCTCGATGCCGGTGGCGTTCACGGGCGAGTACCGCCCGCCGAACTCGCTCGACGCCACCGTCGCCGACGACCACTGGACGCGCCGGATGGCGGCCATCGACCGGCACGTCTCGCGGTACGAGACCATCCCCGAGCGCCTCTCCCGGCGCGGCTACGACACCGCCGGCTTCAGTCCGAACCCGTGGACGTCAACCATATCGGGATTCGACCGCGGATTCGATCACTTCGTCGACATCTCCGACGGCGACGACACCCGACTCCGCGACCGCATCGCGGAGCGACTGTTCGGCCCGAGCCCCGACCGGAAGGCGCTCGAGCTCGCAAAGCACCTCGTCACCGGGTCGTCGTTCTTCGCGCAGTGGGACTCGTTCTACGACGACGTCCGCGAGTGCGTCGCCGACCTCGAGGAACCGTACTTCCTCTGGGTGTTCCTGATGGACACGCACTTCCCGTTCGTGACGACGCGCAAGCATCGCGTCGAACGCTCCGCACTCGGGATGTACTACAACACCGCCCGCTCTCAGGGTGCGATGCGCGGCACCGAGGACTCGATGCCGAAGGCGGTCGCGCGCTCGACGCGAGCCAGCTACCGCGACACGGTCCGCGCCGCGGACGACTTCCTCGACGCCATCACGACGGACCTCGCCGCCGACGACCCGGTGACGGTCGTCCATTCGGATCACGGCGAGTCGTTCGGCGATCACGGCAACTACGGCCACCACCACCGGTGCGTGTACGAGGAGAACGTCCACGTCCCGTTCGTCGTCCACGGCGCTGACGTCCGCGCGTCGGTCGACCGCCCGACCTCGCTCGCTGCACTCCCTGACATCATCGACGACGTTGCGGACACCGGGACGTTCGACCCGATGGCGGCGAGCAGCGACGTCGCGGTCGCCTCGAGCGAGGGCGGCAGGCACCGGGCCGCCCGCGGCGAGCGCTTCAAGTTCGTCGACGACGACGGCGACGAGGTCCTCTACGACCTCCTGAACGACCCGCGCGAGACCGAGGACGCGTCCGCCGGCAACGGCGCCACGCGCCGCCGCCTGGCCCGAACCCTCCGCACGCACGACGACCACCTCGACGAACTCGCGCGCCTCGACCGCGCGACCCGCACCGTCGCCACCGCCGCCGACCTCTGACACCACTGCCGCCGATCGCTGACGCCACCGCCGGTGACCGCTGACACCACCGCAGGCCAGTTCCGAGAAGGCCGTCTGCCGCCTCGGTCGCGCCGCGCTCGCGCCACGAGGTTTTTGGGTCTCGCGTCCGTCTACGTGGAGAACGAATGGGTTTCTTCAACGAGGTCGGCCGGAAAGTCGAGAAGGTCAAGCAATCGATGGCCGACGACGGCGAGGACCGCGACGACGGCGTCGAGTACGTCTGCCGCGATTGCGGAACCCGGCACGCGACCGCACACGACTTCTGTCCAGACTGCGGCAACGACGCCGTCGAACCCGCGTCGACGGAGACACGCCCCGACGACGAGAAATAGCCGAGGTTCCCGGCCCGAAGACTAGAGGTAGCCGAGGTTCTCGAGGCGGTCCTCGACCGCCCCGGAGTCGACGTCCTCGACCTCCTCTTCGGACGGAACCGTCGCCGACGCGTCGTCGAGTTCGCGGAGCAGCCCGTCCAGCGCGACGGCGACGTACTCGTCGACGCTGTCGTACTGGGTGTACTGGAGGCGTCGCTCGACGCGCTCGACGAGGTGCGCGGGCAGCTCAACGCACGCGGTCCCGTCGGCGTCCTCAGGCATCGTCGGTCACCTCCGCGCCGGCGACTGCCAGTATCTCGTCGACCATCGTCCCCGTGACGTCGAGTTGCTCGCGGAACAGGCGCTCTCGGCGGCGTTCGATCTCGTCGGCCGACGGCGGGTCGACCGCGAGCGCTTTCGCGGTCTCGATCGCCTCCCGTTCCGTCGCGATCGAGTGCAGGAGGCCGTAGTCCCCGAGCGTCCGGTACACCATCTCGCCGGTGTTCCCGACGTAGGAGTTCGTCCGGATCGCGGGCGTCCCGAGGATCGCTGCTTCGGCGCTCATCGTCCCGGAGTCGCCGAGGTAGAGGTCCGCGTAGTACATGACGTGGTGGACGTCCTCGGGAGGCGTCGAGAGCGTGAGGTGCGCGAGGTCATCGGGCACCCCGTTCTCGGCGGACAGATAGACGGTCCCGTGGTCCTCGAGGAAGGCGACGAGCTCCCGGATGCCCTCGACCGAGAGCCCCTGCTGGCCGGCGTCGTGGTACGCGTCCCAGCCGGCGAGTCGAAGGAAGAAGTACGGCTCCTCCGGGTCGATGCCGTGGTCCGCGAGCACGCTCGGGTCGGGCTCGAAGTGCTCCGGGTCGAGGTACGCGAGCTCCTGGATGGCGAGGTGCCGACGCTTCAGGGGGTCGACGTCGAGCTCGAACTGATCGGGAACGAGGATGCGGTCGACCCAGCGGAGCGTGAGCGCGTGATTGATCCGGCGCATCGCCGTCGATCCCTTCAGGGTGTCGCAGACGATGACGTTCTTGCACCCGACGAGCTTCGAGACGTGCACGGGCGGCGGGGCGAGTCGGCTCACGATGACGTCCGGTTCGAACTCGCGAGCGAGCCCGAGGAGCCGTCGCTCGTTCCGGAGCATCTCGACCATCAGGCCGCCGAAGGAGTCCGCTTGCTCGGTCATCGGTACGTGCTCGATGTCGTACGCGTCCAGCAGGTCGACGGTCACCTCCTTGTGGCGGGACGCGACGAGCGTCTCGTGCCCGCGCGCCTGGAGTTCCGCGATCGCGTTCCGGAACAGGTGCACTTGCGCCGGATGTCCGACGTTGAACAGGATTCGCTTTCCGCCGCCCGTTCTCGTCGCGTCGCTCCCCGACGGCGCGACGTCGCCGGTTTCGGCGTCGATGCCGGTCGCGCCGTCGCCGGTCGGGGGGCCGCTCGTCTTCGCGTCGCCGTCCATCGGCACGTCCTCGCCGGTCGCGTCGTCGGTGGCAGTCGTCGTCCCGCGGTCGGCTCGGGCCATCTACGGCCACCTCCCGCCGATGGTGTAGACCGGCGCGTCGACGCCGTCGGGGACGACGAACCGCCCGTCCAGTATCGGCGCGTCGAACGCCGCCCAGTCCAGGTCGCGGAACTCGTCGTGGCCGGCGAGCACCGCGACCGCGTCCACCGATTCCGACGCGATGGCGTCCGTCGGCACGCGTTCGACGTCCTCGAACGCCGTCCAGTCGTCGACGAGCGGGTCCGCGGCGAGGACGCGATGGCCGGCGTCGGCGAGCTCGCTCGCCACGACCGGCCCTGGCGAGTATCGGAGCTCGGCGACGTTCCCGCGGTACGCGAGCCCGAGCACCAGAACCGTTCCCGGCTCGCTTTCGGGGGGATGCGCGTCGAGCATCGCTTCGAGGAGCGCGACCGCGTGCGCGGGCATCTCGTCGTTCACGCCGCGAGCGGCGTGCAGGAGGGGCGCGTCGACGTCGAACGCGCCCGCGAGGAAGTACGGGTACACGGGGATGCAGTGCCCGCCGACGCCCGGGCCGGGCGTGTGGATGTCGCAGTACGGCTGCGTGTTCGCGACCTCGATCGCCTCGTTCACGTCGAGGTCCATCGCTCGCGAGAACCGCGCGAGCTGGTTGGCGACCGCGATGTTCACGTCCCGGTACACGCCCTCGAAGACCTTCACCGCTTCAGCGGTCGCAGCGTCCGACGTCGTCAGCACGTCGTTCGACGTGATCTCGCCGTAGATGACGCGAGCGGCGCGCGTACTCTCGGCGTCCACGCCACCGACGACCTTCGGGTGCGTGCCCCTGACGTCCGCGAGCGCACGCCCGCTCGACGTCCGTTCCGGGCACGCAGCCGCGCCGAACTCGCCGGGCACCAGCCCGCTCGCGTTCGAGAGCGCCGGCACCACGACCTCGCGAGTCGTCCGCGGCGGCACCGTGCACTCGACGACGACGAGGTCGCCCGGCGACAGGCCCGCGCCGATGCTCTCGACGGCCTGCTCGACCGTCGACAGGTCCGGCTCGTGGCCGTCGAGGAGCGTCGGCACCATCAGGACGTGCACGCTCGCCGCGCGCGCCGCCGCGACCGGGTCGCTCGACGCCGTCAACGCACCGCGGTCGACGACGTTCGCGACGAGGTCGTCCAGTCCCGGCTCCCGGTCGACGTGACAGTCGCCTGCGCCGACCGTGTCGACGACGGACTCGTCGACGTCCACGCCCGTCACCGCACCGCAGACGTCCGCGTACACGGCCGCGAGCGGCAGTCCCATCTTCCCGAGGCCGTACACCGCGACCGGGACGTCGCCGGCGAGGAACGCCTCTCGGAGGTCTTCGTCCGAGGCCGACGGATCGTACGCCGGCCGGCCGCGTTCACCGACAGACTGCACCGAGCTCTCCCCTCCCGGCGTCATCGCGCCCGCACCTCCCGCCGTTCCTCGAGCGCGATCGCCTCGATGCGTTCGGCGAGCTCCTGGACGCGCAGCGCGTCCTCCGGCGTCACCTCCGCCGGCGTCCCCTCGCGGACCGCGGTCACGAACGACTCCAGTTCGGCCTTCAGCGGCTCGCCGTTTTCCACCATCGGCTGCTCGACGACGCTCTCGTGACGGTACCGGATGTCGCCGTTCGACTCGACGTACTCCGGGAACGACTCCCGGTGGATGTCGACCGCCTGATCGATGAAGTCCACGTTCACGCGACAGGACTCCGCGGTCACCGACAGCTGGCGGATCTTCTGTCGCGTCCGCCGGCTCGCCGTCAGCGACGCGACCGTCCCGTCCTCGAACACGAGGTTCGCGAGGGCGTACTGGCGGCCGTTCGCCGCCGCAGTCACCTCCTCGACGGGCGAGTCGACGAGCGCCAGGAGGATGTCGAGGTCGTGTACCATGAGGTCCAGGACGACGCTGTCCTCGATGTCGCGGTCGATCGGCGGTCCGAGCCGCTGCACGTCGAACGCCACGAGGTCGAGGTCCGGGACGACGTCCTTGAGGACGCGCGTCGCCGGATTGAACCGCTCAATGTGCCCGACCTGGAGGACGAGGCCGCGCTGTCGCGCGAGCGTCGCGAGCTCCTCTCCCTGTTCGCGGTCGGTGACGAACGGCTTCTCAACGAGTACGTTCACGTCGTTCTCCAGGCACGTCTTCACCACGTCGTAGTGGTGTTCTGTCGGCACGGCGACGGAGACGACCGTCGCAGCGTCGAGCACCTCGGCCATCGAGAGCGACTCGGTCTCGTAGGCGTCAGCGACGTCCTCGGCGCTCTCGGCGTCGGCGTCGTGGACGCCAACGAGGTCGATGCCCGGCAGTTCGCTGTAGACGCGAGCGTGCTGTCGACCCATCGATCCGACACCGACGACGGCCGCCGCCATCGGCTCCTTGCCGCGGCGACGTGACGTCATCGTTTCCCCCGGAGGCCGGGCGTCCGCGACGCCCGTCGCCTTCCGTCGGTAAGGAGTCGCGAACACTGCCGGTAACTGGGTGTTACCTTCGTCTGCACGTACGCTCTCGTCGGTTGCTCGCTCCGATCCGTTCGTCTTCGTCGATGTATCACACCCCGAAATCTCGCTGGTGGACGTATTGTTATATTCCGCTTGGTCGGAGTAGATGCCGTCTGTACCCCGCGCTTGCGTGCGATTCCGCACTTGGAACGCAGCCGTGGCGATGACGGCCCCAGCCGAACGGAATGACGTCCGTAACTAACCCACTCCCGGTCGATTCCCCACCGAATGCCGTCGTCCGTCCATCAGGAACGGCTCGCTGTCGTGACTCGCCGCCGCCGGAACTCGCTCCGGGGAGGAGGTCGGTAGCGTGGGCTCGGTCGTGTTCTCCCTCGATGCCGAACTGGCGTGGGGGTTCGCCGACCGCGACGACCCACCCGTCGAGCGCGTCGAGGCCGCCCGCGACGCCTGGACGTGGCTGCTCGACCTGTTCGACGAGCACTCGGTCCCGGCGACGTGGGCGGTCGTCGGCCACCTCTTCCTCGAGGACTGCGATGGCCGGCACGCGACGCAGTCCGCTCCCGATGACTGGTTCGCGTTCGAACGCACGACGTACGCGAAGCGGCCCGACCTCCGATTCGGCCCCGACCTCGTCGACGCGATCGCGGCCGCTCGCGCCGACCACGAGATCGGGTCGCACTCGTTCGCGCACCTCCTGTTCGACGACGACGACCTGTCCCGGACTGCCGCCGACGCCGACGTCGAGCGCGCGGTCGCGGTCGCCGCCGACCACGGCATCGACCTCGACGCGTTCGTCTTCCCGCGGAACGTCGTCGGGCACCGGGACGTCCTCGCGGACCACGGCTTCCGCACGTACCGCGCAGCCGGCGCTGGCACGCGATCGCGGCTGGCTCGCGTCACCGGCAAGCTCCGCGGCGTGATGGACCCGGACCGCCTGCCGCTCGTCGAGCCGACCGTCGACGAGCACGGACTCGTCGCCGTTCCCCCGTCGCTGTACCTGTTCGGGTTCGAGGGCGTCGCGCGCGACGTCCTCTCGACGGTCTGGACGGACCCCGTGGTCCGCCAGGCGCACTGGCTCGTCGACCGCGCCGCGACCGAGGATGGCGTCTGTCACCTTTGGCTGCACCCGAACAACGTCGTCGACGACGCGGCGCGCGACCGACTCCGGGCGATCGTCGAGCACGTCGGCCGCCGCCGCGACCAGGGCCTCGTCGACGTCGAAACGATGGGCGACGTCGCCGACCGCGTCCTCGAGGACGACGCGACGCACGCCCCGTGAAACGTCCCCGTCGCTGCAGCTACCTTCCTTCGGCCCTCCAACGGTGATCGGGAAGCGTTCGAAATCCTGGACGTGAGCAGAAGAACCGTCCGATATGGAGTCCATAACCATTCGTACCGAGACCGGCACCAACTGTGAACAACATGACCAACTCGAACACCGACGGGACCGACGAAGGGTCGGACGAGAACGACTCGCGGACCGACGAGACCGACTCGCGAACGAACGGGACCGACTCGGACCCCGATATCGCGGACTCGACTCCGGGCTCGCCAGGGTCGACGACGCGCCGTCGACTGCTCTCGCTGGCCGCCGGGTCCGCAGCGGCGGCGACTGCTGTCGGCGGCCTCGCCAGTTCTGCACGCGCCTGGAAGCAACGCATCGTCGAGTTCAAGGGCTGTAGCGAGGTCTGGCTCGTCGCGTCACCGGGGGATCTGGCGGACGGCGCGGCGCTGTCGCGCTCGAAACCACCAGTCTGGCAGGTCGTCGTCGCCCTTCCGGGTGGCGGGACCGAGTGCCGCGAGCAGTACGCGACCCACGACGCCGCGACGCGCGTCCCCGGCCAGTACGGCGACAGCCCTGTCCTCAAGTACGCCGTCGACGACGGCGAGAAGATCCTCGGCATCGTCACGTACAACCGGACGGACAGTCCGTGGGCCGACCGCCTCGAGAGTCCGTCTTGCTACGTTATCAACGAGCACCGGTGCGCGAACACGCCGGGCACGCCCGCGTTCGAGTCGGCGAGCTGCATCCCCGACGGGTACGTCGGGATGTACGAGTGCCCGGACGTCTCCGGGAACGGCGGACCAGGGTCCGGCGGACACGGAACCGACGACGGCGGACCCGGTGGCCCCGGGACTGGCGGTCCGGAAGACGGACCAGGGAAGGGTAGTGGCAAGAAGGGTGGTGGCGAGAAAGGCAGGGGTATGGGTGGACCGGGTAAGGATGGACCGGGTAAGGGCGAAGGGAGAGACGGATCGGACCGTGGCGACCGAGGGAGGGGACGGGGGGCGTGACGGCCTGAGCGGGCGGGTCGGCGGCGGCGTAGTCGCTGCGCGTTGCCGGTTCGCGCCGAGACGAACTCTACTCCTCGTGTCCCCGACCGAACGCCGGAAACTGGGGCCTGTTTGCGTGGAGGAGATTGCTGGCGACGTTCAGGGTATCACGGACGAACGGACCGGGGTCGGTGAGAGAGAGCTGGTCGAACGTCGGGTGTTGGACGAACGACGCCGCCATGCTGGCGACGGTCCCGAGCGCGGACGGACGCTCGACTATCGGGTTGTCCTCGCGAAGGACGCTGTGGAGGTGTACGAGTTCCCCGCGGACCAGGTGCGTGGACTCGCCCGGTCGGTACGCGGGCTCGCCGGGTATCTCTTCGTTCGTCGCGAGGTTCCAGTGGTACCACGGGTAGTCGACGCCCGCGTGGAGGTCCATCGGCAGGCTCGCGGGGTACCGCGGGTTGATTTCGAGGAGGTTGAACTCGCCGTCGGCGTCGCGGATGAAGCCGACCGACGCCATCCCATGCCAGTCCAGTTCGTCGAGGAGCGCGAGACCGTCGCGCTCCAACTCGGGGATGTCGACGGCCTCGTGGTAGACGCTCGGCCCCCGAGAGTACTTGTAGCCACGAAGGAGGCGCTTCTGGGAGGTGGCGACCGGTTCGCCGTCGTGATAGAGCGCCCGCAGGCAGTACTCGGTTCCGTCGACGAACGTCTGCGTGATCGGGACGTGCCCCATCTGGTCGACGATGCGCTGGACGTCAGGTTGCTCGCCCGGCTGTAGGAACATCGTCTTCGCCGGCGTCTGCACGCGACGCTCGGGGAAGTCGTCGTCGTACTCGTTCCCGAGGAGCGCGTACCGGCCCTTCACGATGCGTTCCTCGTCCCAGCTATCCACGTCCGTCAGGAGGCACGCGTCCGGCACGGTGACGCCGGCGCGTTCGGCCGCGTCGAACAGCTGCACGCGGTCGTGGACGGCCGTCAGGGACTCCGAGGACGGCCACAGAACCTCGACGTGCTCGTCGAACGCGGAGGCCCGATGCGAGAGCGCGTACACGTCCTCCTCCCGGAGCGGGACGATGGTCTCGACGTCGTCCCGGCGGGCGAGCGAAAGGAGCGCGGCGGCGTATCCGGTCGCGTCGGTCCCTGGGTGCGGGACGGCCACGCGTTCGTCGCAGAACCGCGACCAGAGCGCGGGCGAGTGCTCGTTCTCGGCCGCTGCAATCGTGTGCACGCCACGACGACCGAGCGATCGAAGCACCACCGCCGCGTGCGCGGCGTTCACGGCCGGGACGACCGCGGACCCCACTGTAGCGTCTCCGTCTTGCATGGTTCGACGAAGACGAACCGACTCAATAGTAACGCGTCACCTACGGCAGTGGTGCCACATGCAGATTGTCGCTACCGGGTGCTCCTGCGATCTCAAATGCGGTTCTCGTACTCGTGCGCGACGTGATGAACGATTGCGACGATCCGATGGACGTCGTCGTCGTCGACGAACGGATGCGTCGGCAGTGGGAGGATGCGGCGCTGGAGTGCTCGCGCGCCAGGGAACTCGCGCCCGCGGACTTTCGGCCAGTTGTACAGCAGCGGCGCCTGGACGCCGTGCTTCGCGAGCGTCCGCTTGATCTCCGCGCGGAGCTCGTTCGAGGAGACGACCAGCGGATACCGCACCCATTGGTGCCCTTCGAGTCCATCGATGGGCTGGATGCCGCGGACGTGCTCGTACCCCTCGAAGGCGTCGGCGTACGCGCGAGCGGTCGCGGCGCGATCGCGTCGGGTCTCCGGGAGCCTGTCGAAGACCCGGCCCGCGATCGCGCCCTGGAAGTCCGACATCGTCGGGGAGTGCTCGCCGTAGGCGACGTCGAACTTCGACCCGGGGTGGGTGGTGAGTTCGTCGGTCCCGCCGAGGACGCGAGCGAGTGCGGGAGCGATCCGCGAGTACGCGTAGTACGGTCGAGGACGAGAGCAGAGGGCGTACCCGGTGAGCGCGGCGACGTTCGGCGCACTCTGCTCGCGGCCGGCGTCCGAGAACGAGCAGTCCGAACGCTGGCTGAGGACCATCCCGCCGCCGACCGGGATGGGTTTGCCCTGCTGGAAGTTAACGACCGACAGGTCACCGAACGTCCCGAGCGGACGCCCGTCGTAGCTGGCGCCGAGCGCGTACCCGAGCGCCTCGACGAGCGCGGCGTCGGATTCCGTACAGATCGATTCGAGTGCGGTCATGTCGGACCCGAACCCGAGGACGTTCACCGCGACGACGGCGAGGACGTCCTCGCCGAGGGCGGCCCGGAGCGACTCGAGGTCGGCGGCGAGCGTCCGCGGGTCGACGTCGTACCGGCGGACGTCGAGGCCGACGCCGTCGGCGGCGTCCGCGAAGTCCGAACTGCAGAACGCCGGGAGGAGGAGCACCGACCGGTCCGCGCCGCCGTGCTCGCGGAGGCGACTGAACGCGGCACCGAGCGCGCGCCGGTACGAGCAGTACGTCGCGGCGGACGACGCGCCGAGGTGACTCTTGACCGCGTCGACGAACGCGTCCCGTCCCCGCCCGCCCGCCTGCCCGACGATGCCGGCAAGGAGATCTCCCGCGGTGACGGGCGTGAGTGCGGTCGCCAGCTCGCGGACGGCCGGCGAGTCGGGCGGGTCGCGAGCGGGATGGCTCCGGCCCGTCGTCGTGGTGCGCGTCGCGTCTTCGTCCATCGCCATTGTGACCGACAGCGAGTGGCGCGGCCTAAGTAATTGAGCGCGTACCGCACGCCGCGGCGGCGATCGACGGGTGATGGCCCAGCCGCCGCTATGCGTTCGTCGGCGTCGCTGCGCCGATCGGTGCGCATCGTCGGTGCAGGCGCGCTGTCGTCGGACGCGCGTTCCGGCTCGGAGTGCGCTGTTTCCCTCGGTATCCGGCCGATACCATCGTGATAACACCGTCCTACCCTCGAGCGAGTTCGTGTCACCCCACCGAACGGTGCGGGCCAGCCGATCGCGAGCTCTCCATGCGAAAGACCCACACGGGGCTCGGACGGCCGGTATGAACCCGTTACTCGGCCGTAAACGGAGCATTAGCGCCGGTAAGAGGCTGTTACCCCCGCGAGAATAGCTGCGGGTAGCTGGTAACTAAATATAGCCGAACCGGTCAGCACCGGTCCCCTAACGGTGGCATACCCGTAAAAATCGCTTTATCGGGTAAGTCGTGGATACCCAGGTATGTCGGACCCTAATGGAGAGGTTAACGGCACCGACTCGGACAATCACTCGCGGCGACTCGGCAGGCGGCGACTCATGCAGCTGGCGGGCGTCACGGCGGTCGGGACGACGGTGGCGGCGGCCGGTGCGAGCGCCGCGGCGTCCTACCCGAACCGGATCTCGTTCACCGGCACCGACGCCAGCACCGAGGCGTCCTACAAGGTCGGTGTCAGCGAGGCCATCCAGGCCGCGGGCGACGGAAGCCTCGAGAGCGACGACGGCGTCTCCGACGCCGCAGCGTCCGGGACGGTCGCGGGCGACACCGACTCGTACGACTTCGCGGGGACGATAACGAACCTCCAGGTCGACGGCAACGTCCAGGTAAGCATCAGTTACAACGACCAGACCGACGACGCGACAGCTGGCGACCGCCTCGAGATCCTCACGCCCGAAGACGGGAGCGTCGAGTACGAGTTCGTTACCACGGAGGAACCGTCGAGAGTCCTCGACGCCGGCAAGCGCTCCGCCGAGGAGGGTAACGACGAAATCACGCAGAACGACGACGGCACGTGGACGGTCACGGGCCTCACCGGCAACGGCTACGGCGACACGTTCGACCTCCAGGGCGACGTACGGTCGTTCTCCCCCACCAGCGGCACGTTCACGCTCGTCCTCAACGGCGAGCAGGTGACGGTCGACGAGCTCACGACCGGCGACGACAGCGAAGATACGACGACGGCGACGACCACGCACATGCTCGAGATCACGACGCCCGCCGACGGGAGCGTCGAGTACGAGTTCACGGCGTCTGGCGAGATCTCGAAGGTCCTCGACAACGGCGACAACTCCGCCGAGGACAACGACGTCGTGACGCAGAACGACGACGGCACGTGGACGGTCACGGGCCTCACCGGCAACGGCTACGGTGACACCCTCGAGTTCGAGGGCGAACCGCTCGAGTTCACGCCGGTAACGGGTTCTTACACCGTCTACCTCGACGGTAACGAGACGACCGTCACGGAACTCACCGGCCAGGAGGTTCCCTCGAACACGCTGACGATCACGACGCCCGCCGACGGGAGCGTCGAGTACGAGTTCACCGCCTCCGGCGAGATCACGAAGAATCTCGACAACGGGAAGAACTCCGCCGAGAAGCGCAACGACAAGATCACGCAGAACGCCGACGGCACGTGGACGGTCACGGGCCTCACCGGGAACGGCTACGGCGACTCCTTCGAGTTCGAGGGCGAACCCCGGGACTTCAGTCCGATGGAAGGCACGTTCTCGGTCTACCTGAACGGCCAGCAGACGACGACGTACGAGATGCTCGGCGAGGAACCGCCGACCGACGACGGGAGCAGCGACGGCGGGAGCGATGGCGGCAGCGACGGCGGGAGCGACTCGACGGCGGACAACGGCCCCCTCGGCGGTGGCAGCGGCTACGACCGGACGGTCACGCGCTCGGACGCGAACATCGTCGTCCACAACGAGTCCGAACTCGTGGACGGCCTGAACGCGGCGAGCTCGGGCGAGATCGTGTTCGTGCCCGGCGACGAGCGCATCGACATCACCTCGGGCGACATCGACGTCCCCTCCGGCGTCACGCTCGCGTCGAACCGTGGCGTGGACGACTCCCCGGGCGGTCTCCTCTCCTCGGACGACCTCGACGAATCGTTCTTCCTGCGCGGCAGCGGCCGCTTCACGGGCATCCGCCTTCGCGGCGCACACCCCGGTGACGACCAAAGCGGGTCGTCCGACGGCACCGGCATCAAGGCCACTGGCGACGGCGAGGTGGACAACAACCGCATCTCCGGGTTCACGTACGACGGCATCGGCGTGGAGGACGGGTCGCGCGTGCACGTCCACCACAACGTCATCGTCGAGAACAACAAGTCCGGACTCGGGTACGGCGTCTGCGTCGAGGACGGCGACCCGATCATCGAGTACAACTACTTCAA
This sequence comes from Halorubellus sp. JP-L1, assembly GCF_011440375.1. NCBI lineage: Archaea > Methanobacteriati > Methanobacteriota > Halobacteria > Halobacteriales > Halorubellaceae > Halorubellus > Halorubellus sp. JP-L1. The sequence continues at coordinate 187,164 of NZ_JAAOIR010000004.1, read as the reverse complement.
CTACAACCGCCACTCGGTCGCGATGAGTCAGGGGACCGGGAGCTACACGTGCCGGTACAATCACTTCGGGCCGACCGAAGTCCAGCACAACATCGACGTGCACCCGCCTGCTGGCGGCGTCTACGACATCCACAACAACGTCGTAGAGACCGTCCACCGCGAGTACGACGGGAACCTGAACCACGCGATCGACATCCGGGACGTCCCGGACCAGGCCGTCATCACTGACAACTGGTTCTGGAACCCGAACGCGCCCGACCCGGACGGCCCGACCGACCAGGGCGGGCAGACGATCGTTCAGGAGAACGTCTCCGACTGGACGAACATGTCGTTCTCCTCGAACGCGTACGGCGAGGACGCGAACGTCTCGTTCTCGGACGTCATCCCGGGGTACGACGGCTGGCGGTCGAACTGACGCCCCAGTCCGGTCGCGACTCAGTTCCCTGCTGACGCAACGACTGGATTCCGACTCGGCTCGCATCGAACTCGCGAACGCGTAACGGGGGCCGAGTCGCCCTCTCGCAGCCACGGGGGATGCCAGTGTTTGTGCCCTCCGGTACGGGGATAGGGATGGCATAACAAAGCGGCCGCTGGAGAGTGTTCCTCTCGTGACCGCTCTCGACAGCCTCCTCCTCGATTCGACTCGCCAACCCGGTCTCGTTCCAGCGACCGGGACACGGCCCGCGACATTCGAACGGGCAGCGACTCCCGAACGTGCAGCGACGCAAGCGGGTGCAGCGTCGCGGGACAGTTGGCCGTCGACCGGCGAGACCGGGACCACGGGCTCGCTCGTCGCCGACCTCACGGGCTCGCTCGTCGAATACTCACTCGAACGCGCCCGTCACCCGGGGAGAGGGCCGGGACGCTTCCCGGATGCGTAACGACGACCCCGACGCGGGAACCGACGGCTCGACGCTCGAGATGGACCGCCGACAGCTCCTGAAGCGAGTCGGCGTCGTCGGCGGCGTCGGTGCCCTCGGATACGGCGTCGGCCAGTACGCGACCGATTCGGCGCGGTCGGACGACCCCTCGCCGGGGCCCGCGGAGAACGTGAACGGGTCACCTCCCTCGACGGAGGTACCCGACGACCAGGACCCACAGGAGGGGCCGGCCCAGCAGGAGGTCCGGCACGTCGACCGGCACGACAACGTGGTCAACGCAGTGGAGGTGGGCGCGGACCCGTCCGGGACCGTTCCGGTCAACGAACTCCTCGAGGAATACGCGAGCGGGGACACGCTCCTGTCGTTCCCACCCGGGACGTACCGCTTCGAACCGATGACCGTGCAGGACCGCGACAACTTCACGATCGCGGCCGCCTCAACCCGCCGTCCGACGTTCGTCCCGGAGCCCGGGTACTGCGACCAGGAGACGTACCTGACGTTCCAGAACGTCTCCAACTGCCTCGTCGACGGCATCAACTTCGACTTCAGCAAGCCAGGTGCCGGCGGCGAGATACGGTTCATCGCCGACGGAGACGTGACCGTTCAGAACGTCTCCATCTCCGGGAGCTGTGAGCCCCAGATCGCGTTGTTCCGCGTCGACGTCAGGGACCCGGAGGGCGTCGGTCTCGTGAAGAACCTGAACATCGAGCACATCGGACGGAACCGACTCATCGGGCTCTACGTCGGGAAGAAACACGCCGGCGAGGTGACGTTCGAGAACTGTCGCGCCGCCGGGTTCTCCGACAACGGTCTGTACGCGTCCGCGCCAGGGCTCCCGGACGCCCCCAACGGGACCGTCCACGCCGTCGGCGGCTCGTACGTGAACAACAACATCTCGGGCGTCCGCCTCGGGACGACGGGGTCCACCGCGCGGAACGTCGACGTGGTCGTCGACACCGTCCCGCCCGGCGACGACGTGAACGCGCGCGGGATCCGCCTCCGGAACCGCCGCGACATCCTCGTCGAGGACTGCAGCGTGCAGCTCGGCCCGCACGCCGGGAACAGCTTCGGCGCCGTCGTCTTCCACGGCGACAACAAGGGCGCGACCGTCCGGAACACCGACCTCCACGTCGACACGCCCGAGACGCCCGCCATCTTCTCGTTCGAGCCGAACGCCGACGACAACGACCCGCTCGTCTTCGAGAACGTCACCGTCACCGGGAACGCGAACGGCGAGTGGGGCGCGAACCTCATCGGTCGCGACGGCGCCATGTTCGAGAACTGCAGGTTCGACCAGCGCGGCGACGACCGTGGCGGCATCCGCCTCGTCGACGCCGAGGACTGCGTCATCAAGGACTGCGTCATCGCGGCCGACCAGGAACCAATCATCGCCAACCGCTCGTCGATCCTCGTCCAGAACACGACCGTCCACACGCCTGACGGCACCCGCCGCATCGGGAGCCAGATCCTGCAAGACGAAGTACTGAATCCACGATGACCGACCGCACTCACTCCCACGACCGGCCCGCCAAGAGCACAGACTACACCACAGACGCAGCCCGCACCACGGACGCCGTCGAACCCGGTGATATCCCCGAGCTCTCAGTGGTCGTCATCGCGAAGAACGAGGCCGACCGCATCGCGACCTGCCTGGAGTCGGTCTTTCGCGCGGCCGACGGCGTCGCGCCCTTCGAGGTCATCCTCGTCGACTCCGCGTCGACGGACGAAACCGTCGACATCGCCCGCCAGTACCCCGTCACGGTCCTGCGCATCCCCGCCGAGCACGTCGTCTCCTGTGGCGCCGGCCGGTACGTCGGCGACCAGGTCGCGCGGGGCGACGTCGTCCTGCACGTCGACGGGGACATGAAGCTGACCGAGGACTGGCTCGGGCACGCCGTCTCCTACCTCCGCGAGCACGACGTCGCCGGCGTCGAAGGGTGGCTGAACGAGTCCAATGCGACCGAGCCGATGGTCGTCGACAAGCTCGGTGGCGTCATGCTCTACGACCGCGACGCGCTCGAGTCGATCGGCGGGTGGGCGCCGTACCTCCAGTCCTACGAGGACATCGACGTCGGCTATCGCCTGACCGCCGCGGGCTACCGGCTCGTTCGACTGCCTCACGTCTCCGCCGTCCATCCGCTCGGCGACCCGATCTCGGAGCCGTTCAGGCGCTGGCGCGCCGGCTACTATCACGGCGTCGGGCAAGCGATTCGGTACGCGTCGGACTCGCCGCGCGTCCTCCTGCGGCTCCTCCGCCGCCAGCACTACAAGGCAGCGCTCGTCGCGTGGGCGACCCTCGGCGTGCTCTCGCTCGCCACAGGGTTCGGTATCTTCGCGTGGCTCGCCGCGTCCACGCTCGGGTTCGCGATCGTCGCGCGGAAACTCGGCGTTCGCGAAGCCGTTCAGTTCCTCCTCACGAAGTCGTTCGGCGTCGTCGGCGCCACCGTCGGCCTCTTCGACCCCGCCGCCCCGCAGTCGACGTACCCGCTCGAGGAGATCGAGGTCGTGGACGCCGGCCCCGTCCCCGAGGCGCAGGCCGACTTCGCGTGATTTGTAGAACGGTCCAGTTCGCGGACTGGGCCCGATCCTCGGACTTGACCCGTCTCGCTCTCGACCATCCCCGGTCGTTCGTCAACTGGTGTCGTGCTCGGCGAACGTGAGCGCCCAGTCGGCGGGATCGGTGAGGTCATGACCGTTCAGTTCCCACTCGCCGGTGAGCGACCGCACGAAGTGCCGGGTCGGCGTCGCGAAGTGCTTGACGGGATACGACCGGTCGGAGTGGAACCCGAACGTCCCCGCGGAGTAGTCAGCCGTCGCCAGCGGCGGCGCGATCAGGAGCGCCGCGTCGTCGTGGTCGTCGAGCACGGCCCGGAGGAGCGTCCCGAATACCTCCTCGGGCCCCGGGCGACCGACGGGTGCGACGTCAGTGATCTTCACGACGTCGCCGTTCGTTCCGACGACGAGCCCCGCCGGCTCACGGGATTCGGCGACGTACACCTCGTACTCCCAGTCCGGGTTCTGGAACCGCCACTCGTAGAACGTCTCGTCGCGGACGGCGTGGATGCGATCCGGGACGTCCCGCCGGGCGAGCGCCGCAAACTCGGCAGCGTGGACGCCTGAATCCCGCCGGACCGGGGTCGCGTCCGACACGGGCGCGAGCGCCTCTCGGAGCGCGTAGTATCCCGTACTCGCCGGCTCCACCGCGGACGCCGCGAGCTGCACGCCCGTCCCGAGTTCGTTCCGCTCCGCGACCTCCGGGAGGTCCGCGAACCGATAGTACGTCACGCGGTCCTCGACCTTCTCCCAGCCGAGTTCGCGGCTCCCCGCCGCGACCGCCTCGTTCGGGAAGTTGAAGAAGAACGACGGCTCGCCGGCCTCGTACCGGTCGATCCCCTCCCGAGTCATCGCCGTGAACACGCCCTCGCGGCGGTGGTCGGGGTGCACCATCGCGTCGACGGGTTCGAGCGCGAGATGGGTCTCGTCGCCCACGGCCATCTCGAGGGGGAGGAACGGTCGGGCGCCGACCAGGTCGCCGTCGCGCTCGGCCACCACGATGTGGGGGGCCTCTGCGTACGGGTTCAGCTCGTACTTCCACTCGAACCACTCGCGATCCCGTGTCTGGCCGAAAACGGTCTCCATGAGGGAGAGGAACGCGTCGACGTCCCCCGGCCGGAACCCACGTACGGTGGTCATCGCTCTCGACAAGGGCCGCATGTGGCAATGTAATAGAGCGATTACGGACGGGTTCGGTCCGGCTAGCTGTCAATCGAATAGGGATCCCCGTCCCGTCTTGCTGTCAGTCGACCCACGCGAGCGCGGTCCTGATGGGCCCCCCGATGCGCGGGGGGGCGCGGTCGACGATGGCCAGGATCTCGTCAACGTCGATCGCGCGGACGTTCACCGCGACGACGAGGTACGCGACGAGCCCGATCGGTGGGACGACGAAGAGCGCGAGTATATCGGAGGCGACGAGCTGGTCGACGCCCCAGACGACTGGCGTGGTGAGGGCGGCGGTGAGACCGATGCGGACCGCGCGGACGTCGGCGAGCGGGTCGTAGCCGAGGCGGTACGCGGACCACGTGAGGAACCCGAACATCGACCCGTACCCGATGCTGGTCGCCGCGGCCGCACCGATCATTCCATAGGTCGGGATGAGCAGGGCGTTCAGGGCGAGGTTCAGGGCGGCCGCACCGCCGACGGCGAGCACGAGCGTCCGCATCCGCCCGGACCCCTGTCCGATCGCCTGCAGTGGGCGCGCGGCCGCGAACCCGACGACGCCGGGGAGCAGGACGAGCAACGGGACGATGGACGCAGTGTACTCGTTCCCGAAGTAAAGCGGGACGAACCGGTCGACGAGCGTCGCCATCCCGATCGCCAGCAGGATCACGAGCAGGAGGTTGTACCGCGTGATCCGGGTCGCGATATCGGTAATCTCGTCGGTCCGGTTCTCGCTCCAGAGCCCGGAACTGGAGTGCAGGAGGACGGTCTGGAGCGCCATCGGGACGATCCAGATGTACTCGGCCGTACTCAGCGCCGCCTTGTAGAACCCGGTCGTCGACGACTCGGTGATGACGCGGAGCATGACGACGTCGACGTGCGCCATCGACCGCACGAGCAGAACGAGGACGATGTTCATCGCGTTGAACGCCGCGAGCTCGCGGAGGGGGAGGTCCCGGAGCGACGGGAGCGACAACCGCGTGACGTCGATCGTTCGCAGGACCAGCGCGCCGGCTGCGATTGCGATGATCAGGTTCGCGACGACGTGCCCGACGAGCATTCCCTCGACGCCCACGCCGAGCGCGAGGACGAGTCCGATCCCGACGACCATCGTCAAGAGCTTCTTCGCCACGTCGAACGTCGCGGTCGCCTTCTCGTTCCCGAACCCGAGCACGGCGTGGTAGCCGATCGCGCGGAACTGCGCGAAGAACACGTGCCCGGCGAGCAGGTAGAAGTACAGCGTGAACGCGTCCCCGAATAGCCACGCCGCACCACCGAGGGCGGTGAACGCGAGCATGACGAGCACCGCGCCGACGATGAGCACGCCCCCGAAGATCGCGTAGAACGCGACGACGCGCTCCTGCCAGTCCACCTCGTCCGCGCGCTCCTCGCCGACGTACTTCTGGACGCCCTCCGTCACCGCGGCGCTCACGGGGAGGATGAAGACGGCAAACACGGACAGGAGGACTGCGTAGTCCCCGTACCCGGAGGGTTCGAGGAGGCGGACGACGATGGGCGTGGAGACGAACGTGACCACGAGCTTCAGGACGCGCGCGCTCACGATCGACGCCAGTCGCTCCGTGAAGTTCTCGAAGCCAGCCATCCCTACGGACCACCGCGTCCGCGTGCGTCCGGACCACTGCGTCCGCGTGTGTTCAGACCACCGCGTCCGCGCGTGTCGTGTACTCTCATCGTTTCCTGTACGGCGTCGACCCACGATCCGCCAGGGACGGTCGACGTCCTGTCGGACCCACCGCCGTTGCGCGCATAGTTATTCGTCGCCTAGCCGCTCGCCGGTCGCCGTCGGCGTGGAACGGTCACACGACGACGCTCCGGAGAGCGACGGTACCCGCGCCGAACCCAACAGACCCCGCCGTGACCGATACCGACCGATAGGCGCGGCATATCGACGGCTCTGTGACACGTCCTGACCGGTATGTTACCCGTTACAACGTGGTTGTGGGAGCGTCTTCCACGTGCATGTCATCCGACCAGACTCGCGGTCGCGAGTCCACCCGTGGACTCGCTCGAACGTCGCTGCCTGCGCGCTTCGCGGTCGTCGTCGTCGCCGTCCTCGTCGTCACCTCGACGTTCGCCGCGGCAGCAGCCGTCGCCGCCGACGCCCGCCCGACCCCGGCGGACGTCGATCCCACAGTCGCGACGCACGCACAGACCGACGACCGCCCGGACGTATCAATCGACGCGAACGACTCGACGGAATCGACGACGGCCGCGTCGGACGCGGTCGACGTCGTGTTCGTCTTCGACCGCTCGCAGAGCATGAACGACGAACGGTACAAGCTCGCCAACGAGATGCGGACGTTCCAGCGGTCGCTAACCGAACGCGGCGTCGACGCCCGCTTCGGGCTCGTGACGTACACGAAGCGCGCGAGCGTCCGCCAGCCGCTCACCGACGACTTCGACGCCATCGAGCGGGCGATGATCTTCGAGCCGAGCGGCGACGAGGAACGCGCGTCCGACGCCGTCCTGACGGCCACGGAGATGGAGTTCCGCGACGACGCCGAGCGCGTGATCGTGCTCGTCACCGACGAGGACGACGACAGCGACGCCACGGCGCGTCGCCAAGCGATCGGTCGACTGAGCGGGATGACGTTCGTCACGCTCTCGCCCTCGGACCCGGCCACGAGCGGCTGTCACTTGCACTCGCCGCCGTGCGACAACTCCACGACGAACGAACTCAAGACGTACGCCGACATGACCGGCGGCGAGTGGATGGACGTGCACACCGACGCCGACGACGCTATGAAGCACGTCGCCGAGACCGTGTACGAGGCGACCAACGCCAAAGAGTCGTCCGGGAGCGAGAGCTCCACGCAACTGGAGGTCGGCCCCGACGTCTCGGCAGTCGACCGGAGCGCGAACCGGACCGACGTCGAGATCGGTGACCCGGTCGCGTTCAACCTCACCGTGCGGAACGACGGCATCGTCGAGGGATCGTACACGGCGTACCTCACCTCGAAGGGCGAGTTGCTCGGCGAGAAGACGATCACCGTCGACCGGCTCTCCGAACGGACGGTGACGCTCGTGCATACCTTCGAGGACCCGGGCGAGTACCAGGTCGTGGTCTCGAACGAACGCGTCGACAACGTCGACGTCCGCGATCCCGACCCGCCGAGCGTCGACGTCTCGACGAACGACGGCGCCGACCGAATGCGAGTGTCCGTCACGGACGCTCGCGCCGGCTCGCCGGTCATCCTCGACCTCCCCGAGTCCTCGCTGCTCTCGGGAACCGGGAACCAGATGGAGTCCGTGACGGTCCGGTCGACCAGGGGAATCGTCACGCCCTCGCACGACCTCGCGTTCGACGTGACGCTCGAACGCCTCGAGGGACCGCCCGCGGGCACGCCGTCGCTCGACAGCGACGCGCGCGCCGTCAGGTACCTGAACGTGACGTCGTCGCTCGACGCGACCGAACTCCAGTCGGTGGTGTTCGAGTACGCGAAGACGGGGGACGACGTGACGCTGTACCGGTTCGACGACGCGAGTAGCTCGTGGCAAGCGCTCGAACAGCGCTCGGTCGACGGTGCGCCCGGGCACGTCGTCGCTGGCACGGACCAGCTGTCGACGTTCGCGCTCGTCGTCGAGGACCCCGAGCTGACGGTCGCCGACGTCGCCGTCGGCTCCACGAGCGTTCAGACGGGCGACCGCATCACGTCCACCGTCACCGTCACGAACAACGGAACGGCCGAGCAGTCCTACGACGCCACGCTCTCGCTCGACGGCGAGGTCGTCACGTCCAGGACCGTCACCGTCCCCGCCGGCGAGTCCGTCGACGTGTCGCTCTCCCACGCCGTCGCGGACGCCGGCACGTACGACCTCTCGATAGCCGGCACCGACCAGGGCACCCTGAACGTCTCGACGGCGTCGGCCCCGACGACCGCCGCCAGCACCGAGCAGCCAACGACGACCGCTGTCGACGACGACGGATCGACCACCGAACCCACCGACTCGACGCCAGGGTTCTCGGTCGCGATCGCGCTCGTCGCACTCCTCGCCGCCGCGCTCGTCGCCGCTCGCCGCCGCTGACCCACCGTCGTCCACGACGACGCTCGGCCCTCCCCTTCTTTCGCCCGCCACGTTCGACGGCGACTCTCGTGTCCCAATCGGGAGCGCCGGCCGACACCATCAGCCCGGTCGCCAGCGACTCCATCATCCTGGTTGCGAGCGACTCCATCATCCTGGTTGCGAGCGACTCGAGCAGCCGTCGCCGTACGTTCCAGTCGAGATACGGTGCCGGCCGCGGCCGAGAGTCGAGAGACGTCGCTACGAGTCTCGTCCGGGCGATGCGAGTCGCTACCGAGGCGCTGGTTCGAGTGGTCCGACGAAGAGGCGTCGACGAGTCGTGCGCGCCCGTCAGTCGGCGCGTCGCGGTTCCGTGGCGATTGCGGGGACGTCGGTGAGGAGGTCGCCGAGGTGGTCGATCTCGTGGTCGGGCTCGTGCGCGGCGGTCGGGGCGTCGAGGTCTACGTAGCGGCCGCGGCGCAGGCGGACGGTCGTCATCCCGAGGTCGTTCGGGTGGTGGAAGTCGACGCGCGGGTCGTCGCCGACGTACGCCGCGTCCCCGGGGGCGACGCCGAGGTCGTCGAGGACGCGTTCGAAGACGACGCGGTGCTCCTTGGAGTGGTCGCCGTTCGGCGTGACGACGACGACGTCGAAGTGCTCGCGCATGCCGAGCCTGTCGAGCTTTCCGTGTCCGCCGCGGCCGTCCGTGACGACGCCCAGGCGATGGTTCTCGCCGAGCGCGTCCAGGACCGCCTCCGTCTCGGGGTACGGCGGGAGCTCGCCAGACGAGTCGTGGAACGCCTCGACGAGCATCTCGACGTCCAATCGCGGGAGGTGATAGCGCTCCAGGAGGAGGTCGAACGTCCCCTCGTCGACCGACTGGTCGAAGTAGAGGTCGACGAGGTCGTCGTGGACGCGCCGGCCGGTGCGGCGCTCCACGAGCGTCGCCGCGGACCGGAGGCCGGCGCGAGCGTACTCGTGGTAGTCGAAGAGCGTGTCGTCGAGGTCGAAGCAGACGGCGGTCCCGGTCATCGCGACGGCGTCTCGTCGAACACCTCGCCGTTCGTTCGTCGGAACGCCGGCGGGTCGACGTGGTAGCGGTCGCCGTCAGGGCTCGTGAACACCTCGTCCCAGTACCTGACCATGCTCGTCCCCCATGCGACGTCCACCTCGGGGAGCGGTTCGTCGAGCGCGTGCGTCACGGCGAGGTAGGGGAGGTTCGCGCCGGCGCCGACGCAGAGGACGATCGTCCCCGAGACGCGCGGGTTGATCTCGATGACCTTCGGCGTGCCGTCGGCGGCGTACTTGAACTGGAGGTTCACGTTGTACTCGAGGCCCAGGCCCTCGCAGATCGCCGCGGCTTCCTCGATCAGGTCCTCGCGGCGCTCGATGGTGCCCTCGAACGAGATGCCGGCGCGAGTGCGCGACCGGGAGCGCGGCACCACCGCGTGCGCCCCGTCGTCCGTCGCGAGCACGTCGACGCTGTACTCCTCGCCGGGCAGGTACTCCATGACCGCGAGCGCGGGGAACGAATCCCCGGAGTCGAGCACCGGGAGGACGTCGTCGAGCGTCGTCGTCGCGACGTCTGGCTTCTCCTCCAGGAACCGCTGGAGGTCGTCGCCGCGCTCGTCGAGGACGCGGAACCCGCGACTCCCGCTCCCGACGGGCGGCTTGAAGCACACCGGCTCGTCGGGGTACCCCAGCGCCCCGACGGCGTCGACGAACGCCTCGCGCGATTCGACGAGTCGGAACTCGGGCGCGGACGCGAACCCCTCGTCGCCGAGGAACCCGTAGAGCGCGGCCTTGTCGTTCGCGACCGCGAGCCGTTCGGCCTCGGAGACCATCACGGTCGCGTCGATGCGGTCCCGGTTCTCCGCGAGGGGCTGGAGCTCCGCAGTCACGAGCGGCAGCACGACGTCCGCGTCCACGCGATCGACGACCGCGGCGAGCTCCTCGACGAACTCGGGGTCGTCGCCGGGTGGGACGACGTCGTGGTCGTCGACGAGCGCGAACCCGTACGCGTTCGCGTCCATGTCCACGCCGACGACCTCGACCTCGCGGTCCGGCGCACCGCGGAGACTGCGGACGATGCCGGACGCCCCCGGCGCGCCCGCGCCCGTCATCACGACCGTGATCGGGTCGCGGTCGCCGCCGTGCTCGGGTCGCACGCTAGACATCGTCCGCCCCCTCGTCGTCGCGACTCGGTTCCTCGTCGCGAGCGTCGGTCCCGTCGTAGACGTCGAGCGAGCCGAGGTCGCCGTCGGTCGGGTTCAGGTTCTCGACCGTGGCGTCCTCGGCGTCCGGGATCGCATCCGCGGCGTCCGGGACCGCGTCGAGCACCTCCTGGAGGGAGACGTCGGCGAGGTGGTCGGCGTCGCTCGCGTCCTCGAGTGCGGCCGCCAGCGCCGCGTCGTCGTCGAGGTCCAGGTCGGCCGCGTCGCGGCCGTCCGTCGCGGCGTCGGTCACGGCGTCGAACGGGAGCGCGTCGGCGTCCGCGACCGACTCCCCGCCGGTGTCCGCGATCGTATCGCTACCGTCGCCGGACGCGACGGTGCCGCCGTCGGCGGCCGCCGGCACCGACTGCGTCGCCGATCGGGACTGCGTCACCTCGTCCGATTCCGCATCTGCCTCCGGGTCGACGACGACCACGTTCTCCTCGTTGTCATCGGCGTCCCGCAGCGTCGCGTACACGAACGCGAGCGCGCCGAGGACGGTCGCGACCGCCCACGACCCCGCGTCCTCGCCGTCGCGACGGACGAGCGAGTTGACGAACCCGACCACGCCCCCGGCCATCGAAGCCATCCCGACGCCGTACAGCGGCGCGAGCGGGTCGTAGTCCCGGACGAGGTACTTCCGGTAGAGCCGCCAGAGGAACGTCCGGAACAACATCGCGGACACGCGTGGAATGTACTCCTTGTAGTCGATGTGGCTCTTCCAGCCCTCCTGGTACGCGTACTCCGTCTTCCGGCGGACGTCCGCGACCACCACGTCCGCGGCGTTCAGTCGCGCGAGCAGGTCGTTGCAGTACCCGTAGTACTCGTACATCCCCTCGAACTCCGTGCGCTCGAGGGCGTCGTGGGAGATCGCGGTGTAGCCGTTCTGGGAGTCCATCGATCCCCAGTAACCGCTCGAGATTTTCGTGAGGAGCGACAGCACGACGTTCCCGAGCAGCCGGAACTTCGGCATGTGGATCCAGTCCTCGGAACGCACGAACCGGTTCCCCTTCGCGTACCCGGCGACGCCGTCCGCGATCGGGTCGAGGTACTTCTCTAGCTCGTGGGGGTCCATCTGGTCGTCGCCGCCCAGCACCGCCGTCGCGTCCACGCCCTCCTCGAGCGCGTGCTCGTACCCGGTCTTGATGGCGCCACCGACGCCGCGGTTCTCCTCGTGCTGGATCGGGACGACGAGGTCGTCGTAGTGCCCGTCGTGCTCGGCGTTCTTCCGTTCCGTGTGGGTCAGTATCTCGTCCCAGGTCCCGTCCGTCGACCCGTCGTCGATCACGTAGGCGCGGTCGACGAACCCGGGGAAGTCGTCGATGACGTCACCGACGAACCCCTCCTCGTTGTACGCCGGCACGACGACGGCGACGGTCATGTCCCGGTACATGCTCACCGCCCCCCGAGGAACTCGCGGTCGGCTTCGCGACCGGCGGTCTGGCAGGACTCCATCACCGCCTCGCCGATCCGGTCGCGGAACGTCCCGTCGTCCTCGCGCCAGAGCCCCGGATGCGAGAGCACCTGGACGGGACCGGAGAAGTCGGCGACGTCCGGCGGGTCGTCACGCCACCGCATCCGCGAGTCCGCGACGTACTCGACGTCCTCGAAGAACCGCTGCGCGTACGTGCTCTCGAACCCGTCGTAGGACTCGCCGAACACCCACGACGGCGGCTTGTGGAACGACACCACGTCCGTCGACTCGCCGAGGACCGTCTCGAACGTCTCGAGTTCGTCGGCGACGCGCGCCTCGAGCTCGGCTCGCGACGGCTCCTCGTCCGCGCCCCAGTACTCGTGCGTACTGAAGTGCAGCCCGACCTGGTGGCCGAGCGACGAGATATCCCGGATGGTCCGCCGGGCGTCCCCCCGCATCGGGTTGTACAGCATCGAGGACAGGAGGAAGAAGTACGTCGACTGGACGTTCTGGGCCGCCTCGAGTGCCGCCATCCTGGCGGCAGCGTCGACGGACAGGTCGACGTCGTGCCGGAGCACCACGTCGCCGTCGCCGAGGTCTTCGTGGAACGTCCTGCAGGTGTAGCCGTCAGCTTGGAGGTCCGAGAGGAAGTCCGCGTACCAGTCGTACGTGAACTCCATGGGCCGCTGTACCTGTTCGGGAGATTCTTCCATGCTACTTCGGAGACGGACCACGACGCGGTTAGTAATGAATCGCATACCCCTGGACGGCACCGCTTGCCCCCGATTCCGGTGCGTTCGACAGTCGCTGACTGTCGTCGAGTAGTCCGTTCGTATGGGCGAGGAATCGAGCTACTACGGTCGCGGTCAGCGACTGCGGACGGTCCGCGCGAACCACCGCACGCGGGCACCGAGTGCGTGGAGGCCGGGTGCGCCGTCGACGAGCCAGAGCGCGACCGTGAGCGCCGTCAGCCCGAGGTGAACGACGAGGAGGGTCTGGACGTCGCTCCGCGCGACGTCCGCGAGGTACTCGGCGAAGTAGACGAGGCCACGTCCGAGTCCGAGGTCGTCGCCGTAGGGCTCGCGGTCGACGATCGGCCACAGAGCGATCCCCCACTCCGGGTCGCCTCCGCCGCGGAGGGTGACGAGCACGTCGGTGGCGACGTGCGACCAGTGCCCGAAGACGAACGCGACGGCGACCCGACGCTGTGTCCCCCTGGCTGCTGCGGCGACGAGCGCGACGCCGACGGGAACGGAGACGAGGACGGAGTGGCCGGCGGCGTACCCCGTCGGGAACACGCCGAGCCCCCACGATAGCGTCTTGTCGACGACGTCCGGGAACTGGGTGCCGACGGCGAGCGCGAGTACGGGGTCGCCGTCGGGTGGTTCTCCCGAGAGGAGCCGGCTCACGATAGAGTAACAGACGTACCCGACGGCGGCGTGCTCCCACGGCCACATCGGGGCTATCGCGCCTCGACCTCGGCGCTCTGGACCGCGTCCACCACCTGCAGGAGGTCCGCGTCCGAGAGGTTCGGATGCACGGGGAGCGACAGCACGGATTCGGCGAGCTCTCGCGCGACCGGGACGTCCGCGTCGAAGTCGTCGTACGCCTCGAGGTCCGGGATCGCCGTCGGGTAGTAGACGCCGGTCCCGACGCCCGCGGCCTCCAGGTGGTCGGCGAGCGTCTCGCGGTCCTCGCACCTGACGGTGTACTGGTGGTACGCGTGCCGTCGACCGTCCGGCTCGACCGGCGCATGGATGCCGTCGACGCCACTGACTGCAGCCGAAAGCGCCGCGGCGTTCTCCCGCCGGGCCTCGACCCACGCGGGCAGTCGCTCCAGCTGGACGCGACCGATGGCCGCCGCGATGCTCGTCATCCGATGGTTCGACCCGACCTCGCGGTGCGCGTACCCGCCCTCGCCCCCGCGGCCGTGGTTGACGTAACTCGCGGCCGCCTCGGCGACGCCCTCGCGGTTCGTCACCACCATCCCGCCCTCGCCGGTCGTCATGTTCTTCGTCGGGTAGAACGAGAACGCGGCCGCGTCGCCGAACGACCCGACCGGCGACCCATCGAAGCGCGCGCCGTGGGCCTGCGCAGCGTCCTCCAGGAGAAAGGCGTCCTCCTCCTCGGCGACGTCCGCGAGCGCGGACAGGTCCGCCGGGAGGCCGTACAGGTGTACCGCGAGGATACCGTCGGCGTCCGCCTCGCGCACGGCCGCACGCGTCGCGTCCGCGTCGAGGTTGTACGTCTCCGGGTCCACGTCCGCGAACACCGGCGTCGCGCCGACCAGTCGGATGGCGTTCGCGCTCGCGACGAACGAGAACGGCGTCGTCACGACCGCATCGCCCTCGCCGACGCCGAGCGCCTTCAGCGCGGCGACCAGCGCCGTGGTCCCGTTCGACGTCGCGACCGCGTGCCCGGCGTCGCACGCGGCGGCGAACTCGTCCTCGAACCGACGCACCTCCGGGCCGTCCGCGACCATCCCGGATTCGAGGACGTCCGCGACCGCCTCCTGCTCGGCCTCTCCGAACGTCGGGTTCGCGACCGGGATCATGCCACCACGTTCCGGGCCGCCAGTTCCTCGGGGAGCGGTCGATGCGTCGCCGGCACGCCGACCGCGAGCGTGTCCGGCGGAACGTCTTCGGTGACGACCGCGCCCGCGGCGACGAACGCGTTCTCGCCCACGGTGACGTCGGGCAGTAGCGTCGCGTTCGCGCCGACGGACGCGCCGTCCTCGACCGTCGGCCCCTGGAGCGGGACGTCCCGACGGAGCGGGTACGGGTCGTTCGTCATCGTCACCTGCGGGCCGAGGAACACGTCGTCCCCGATCGCGGTCTCGGGCGGGACGTACACGCCCGTCTGGATGCTCACGTTCGAGCCCACCGTCAGGAGTCCGTCGAGGACGGCGTTCGTCCCGACGAGCACGTCGTCGCCGACGATGCAGCGCTCCCGAATCAGCGCGTTGTGGCCGGTCTGCAGTCCGTACCCCAGTTCCGTGTCCGCGTACACGATGGTGCCGTGCCTGACCGTCGCGTCCCCGAGGAGGACCGCCGGGCCGACGTCGTCGTCGTACTCGTACCCGACGGTCGCACCCGGTTCGACGGTCACGTTCTCGCCGACCTCCGCGACCGTCATCGACGCCTCCGTGCTGCGTCGACGGTCGCGCGCATCGATGCGGTGGCAGCGCCTCGTCCGTTCGTGGTCGTTCCTCTCATGTATCTTCACGCGGCGGCGTCTGCGAACCCCCGCTCTGGCCGCGGATAGTCACCAGTCACGGTTTGTTATGCAGCGCCTTCAGACTGTCAGCGACCGTCACAGGCCGCTATGCGTTGCTGCGGGCGGTCGGAACGGTGAAGGAGCAACGTCGGTCGAACGCCCCGAGATCAGGTGTCGTCGTCGTCGGCCGCCGTACGCGCCCACTGGTAGTGAGCGGCCGAGCAGCCGGCGTTCCCGGCGACGACGAGCAGGCCAGCCATCGCGACGAGCGGGCCGGCGACCATCGTCTGCGCGGCCAGTGCCACGCCCAGGACCACGGCGCTCGCCGCGGCCGTGGCCGCGTGGATCCGATGCCACGCCGGCCCTTCGTCCTCCTCGTCGGTCTCCAGGTATCGATCGAAGACGTCGGCGTTCGGGCCGCGCTCGATACGGCCACGGGGCTTGTTGAACTCGACGACGCCCATGCTGTCCATCTTCGGGAGGTGGCACTGGTAGAGGCCGACGTACACGCGTTTGCGTTCGCTCGACGAGAGCTGACTCACCTCCTTCCCGTTCTCCCAGGCGGCGATCTCCTCGGCGAGGTCGCTCATCGAGACGGTCTCGTCGATCTCTCTGAGGTACTGGAGGACGTACCGGCGGCGCTGGTTCTTCAGTATCTCGAAGACCTGATCGAGCTCGAGGGCCTCCTCGGACTCGTGCATCGCGTCGGTCTCCAGTCGATCCGCGGCCTCGTCCAGGTCCGCGACGCCGCTGTCGGTCGTCGCAGTCGCTGATGGTTCAGTCGACATGGGTGTTGAGTTCGGTCCCCCTGTGCGCTCGTGCGTAGGTGTCCGTGGTATCCGGTAGGCTGTGGTTCATGGGTTATATTTCCGTTTGTCGCGTCGATGCGTCCCCCCTTCGCGACGTCGCCCGCAGGGCGTAGCGTTCGTCTCCGGTGGCTCCGGTCGAGCCGCCAGGGCGCCAATGGCGACGTCGGTGGCGTGCATCTCGTCGCGTCCGCGCGAGCGGACTGCGTCGGTCGAGTGCGGCCCGATTACTGCGGCGCGTCGTCGAGTCCCCGTTCGCTCGACGAGTCGTCGGGCCGCAACCCGCGACAGTACCCGTCTACCCTACCCACCTTCTTTGTTAGACCGCTTCTATCATTGTGTATTGGATTCATACTGCCCTGTGGCAGTTTCGTCATGGTCGTTTACTGAGAGTAACGACGGGGAAGGTGGTAAGTAACTAGCTGCACGTGGCCACCACTGTGGGGGTGGCGGCTCGTCGTCGGTCGGCTCTGACGCTGACGCGGCCGGTGTGGCACGGGAGCGTCGAGCGGTCGCGGGCGCTCGAGTGGTCGCTCGTCGTTCCTACCGTCGTTCGTGGAGGTCGCAGACGACGTCGGGGTCGGCGACCATGAACTCGTCGTCGGCCAGGTGGTCGGCGTCGCTGGGGAGGATCATGCACTGCTCGTCGCGCTCGCCGACGGTGATGACGCTGAGCGGTTGAAGGTCGTAACCGAGGTCCTCCTTCGGGTCGGGATCCGACGAGACCGACTCCCAGGACTCGACTGCTGACTTGCTCACGCGCACTCACCCACCGTACGCGGGGAGTAATGGTCGAATACGGTCTGGACCCACCCAGAAACCGCCGTGCACATTGCCTGCTGGAACACCCATTTTCCAAGCATATCTCGAAACAATGGCCTACTCGCATTAATGGTATTGCCGAGTTAGTGACCAGTTACCGTATACTGGCCGAGGTTCGATACCGGCTCGTGACCGATCGCCGACAGACGCACCAGCGGGGGTGGGAAGATGTGGCACGGTGTGGGCACTGTGAGCGCTCGCTAGAAACCATGGCTTACGGTGATGGCGGGCGTCAGATAGACGCCCGTTACCGTCGGTAGGTCGGACGTCGCCTACCGGATAGTCACGGACGGCCCCAGTACGTTCACCGGCTATAGACTGCCGTGTGCCCGCGTCGCGAGATACAGTCGCCCGATCGTCGACCGCTCTCCCACGACCGAGTAGCGGACACACTGTAGCCGGCACAGACACTGCCTGTCGGTCTCCACGGCGACTCGAGGCGCTCGAAGCGAGACCATAACAAACCACGGTGGCATCGACGGTCCGCCAATGCCACCCGTTCGACACCCCGCACGCAGCGACCTCGCCGACGCGACGGTGCTAGTCACCGGCGGCGCCGGATTCGTGGGCAGTCACCTCGTCGATGCGCTCGCACCGATCGCGGACGTCCGCGTCCTCGACGACTGCTCGACTGGCGACCCGCGGAACGTCCACGACGACGCGACGCTCCTCGTCGGCGACGTCGCCAGCCAGGACGCGATCGACGAGGCAACGCACGACGTCGACTACGTCTTCCACCTCGCCGCCATCTCGGCCGTCCCCGACGCGATGGCGGCGCCCGCGCGCACGCTCGACGTCAACGCCACCGCCACCGCGCGACTCCTCGAACGCGCCACGGAACGCGACGCGCGGTTCGTGTTCGCGTCCAGTTGCGCGATCTACGGCGACCCGACGGACACGCCCATTCCCGAGACCGAACGGAAGACGCCACGCGGCCCCTACGGCGTCTCGAAGCTCGCCGCCGACCAGTACGTCCGGCGGTACGCCGACTGGTACGACGCCAGCACGGTCGCACTCCGGTTCTTCAACGTCTACGGTCCTCGCCAGACCAGAGGCGTCGTGCCGGCGTTCGCCGACCGCGCGCTCGACGGGGACGCGCTCGTCGTCGACGGCGACGGTCAGCAGACGCGGGACTTCGTGCACGTCGACGACGTCGTGCAGGCGCTCCTCCTGGCAGCCGCCGCCGACGTCACCGGCGAGGCGTACAACGTCGGCACCGGTCGCTCGACCAGCATCCGCGGACTCGCCGATATGGTTCGCGACGTCGTCGACGCGGACGTCCCCGTCACGCACGACGATCCGCGCCCAGCCGACATCGCCGAGAGTCGCGCGGACGTGCGCAAGGCCAGCGAACACCTCGGGTTCGAACCCACCGTCTCCCTCTCCGATGGCCTCCGGACCGTACTGCGCGGCCAACCGGTCCGGCAGTAGGGGCAGCCCCTGCGTAGCAACAGCTCCCCGGCAGCAGGGGCGGCTCCAGCGTCGCGGCGCACAATCGATATGGAGGCGCCCCTTCGCTCGGCGAGTCCCCAACGATCCGAATCGGTCCACCGTGCGCACGAACCGAACGGCTCACCGTGTCACGAGTTCTTCGCCCGGTAACGAACGCCACGTCAGTAGTAAGCACCCCACACGGTTCCGCCTCCGATCCGGAGTCCGTACGTACTCGAATATCGGCGTTCAGAGGTCGATGCTTACTGGAACGCCGTCGCTGGGGGGTCGATGCCTACCCGTTCTCTCGAACGCGAAATTGCCTTATAACAAAACGGGTTTCGCTCGTAGGACTTTCTGGGTGGCAACGAAACGTCACTCCACGGACGACACCCCACCCGTCCACCAGCCACCCCAGACTCAGTCAGTCGAATCCCCCATCTACCCACCCAAGGAGGACGTTTCCACCGCTGTGCGTAGGGGAGATCCCCCTATTCCGTTTTGGAGTCATCTCGGACGTCGCGCTAGCGCGAGCGCTTCGGTCCCGCTCGTCGCTCGATCGACAGCGTCCAACGGCCGGTCGGCTGTATCGGGACGACGACCTCTTCGTACCACCGAATGGTTGCCGTCGACCAGGCGATTACCACCTCCATGGACTTCCATGCCAACCCGACCCCGTCGGGCAGAACCCGACGAAACGCCCCTCTCGTTCATTCGGACGTTCTTCGAACGATTTTTATACATGGGCCATTAGGTCTCGAAGAAGAGTGGACGGGTAGGGCAGACCCGGCAGATGGGCTCCCGTCCATGGGCAACGGGACAGATACAATGATCCATGTCGATTCGATTCCAGCGAGGGTACGATGAACGAGAGTAACGTCCAGACCGAGCCGGTGGCAGGGGACCGGCCGACGAAGCAGATAGTCGAGTTCGATCCGGTCGGCTCCGATTCCGTCACGGCGCGAATGGCGACCGCGGTGGCCGATGCGACGGACCGCGACGTCACAGAACTGCCGCCGCTCGGGGAGTGGGTGGACTGCGACGCCATCGAACAGCTGTTCGCTGGGCACGATCACGCGAACGAGCTCTCGTTGTCCTTCGAGTTCGAGAACTGCCAGGTGTTCGTATCGAACGTCGGTCGCATCGTCGTCACGCCGGACTCGCTTGAAGTCGAGTGAGGACGGTCCAGTCGTCGGTTGCACATTGGCGACGACGGAATCAAAAGACACATTGACGATTTCCATTGGCAATCGTGGTGTAGTGCCACAGAAGGTACGAAATTATTATATAATTACGGCGTATTCGTTGGATTAGTCGAACGACCGAGGCGGTCCTTCGGTCCAGTCGACCAAGTCGCGCCGTCGTCGGTCGGGGCACCGACGCACTCGACGGGCAGCAGTCAGGGGGACAATGACAGAATCCACGAACCACGACCCGAACGAGGGCGACATCCAGGGCCGTACGACCACGGGATCCCTGCATCGCCCGACGACGACGACTCCTCTCGCCGGTCAAAGCGCGGACGCGAACCTCCCGCTCGAGACCGTCTTCGACGTGCTCCGGAACGAACGACGACAGCACGTCCTCGCGTACGTCGCCGTCGGCGACGAGGAACCCGCGAAGATCGGGGATCTCGCGGAACACATCGCCGCGATCGAGAACGGCGTTCCTGTAAACCGACTCTCCTCGCAGCAACGAAAGCGCGTCTACGTCGCTCTCTACCAGTGTCACCTCCCGAAGATGGCGAACGCAGACATCGTGGACTTCGACAAGGACAGGGGGACGGTGAGGGACGGGGAGAATCTGGACCAGATCCGCCCGTACTTGGACGTCACCGACACCGACGAGAACTCGCCGATGCCCGTGCACTACCTCGCATTCACGGGCGCAGCGGTACTCGCGTACGTTCTGAGCGTCCTCGTCGCGCCCGGTGGCGCGCTCGCCGGGGGTATCGTCCTGTTCGCCGCTATCGTCGCGGTCCTCGCCGTCGAGTACCGGTCCCCCGACAG
Organism: Halorubellus sp. JP-L1; assembly: GCF_011440375.1. NCBI lineage: Archaea > Methanobacteriati > Methanobacteriota > Halobacteria > Halobacteriales > Halorubellaceae > Halorubellus > Halorubellus sp. JP-L1. The sequence goes on along the minus strand of NZ_JAAOIR010000004.1, from coordinate 166,632 downwards.
CTGACCGCGACGTGTGGACGAATCGGGGAGTTACCCGTCTGCTACCCGGAATAATACGGTTCTGTCACACTCAAATTGACGCATAACTAAAGTCATTCTCCGACACGTTCCGGTATCGTAGCGTCCGTGTTGCGAAGTCGTGGACGCACCATCGAGCCATGTTCGAACCAGCCACACGATCACCGACGCGTCGACTCTGGACGCCACCGCTGCAGCGCGCGCGCTACGAGGGAGCGACCGCGACACGCTCGCTGCGATCGACGGTGCGGCCGACACGACCACGACTCGCTCGCTGGAGCCCGTCGCGACCGACGCGACGGGGAGACCCACGAACCCTCGGGGTCGGACCTCCTCCCGGTCGAGCAGGCCACCACCGGCCGCCGCCCGGGACACCAGCCGGCTGTCACGTCCACCGGGATCGGGGGGACGGGCTCACTCCGTTTACGGGTCCTGGAACTCGCGGCCGGCCCGACCGGGCGAGCGGTCACCATCGAGCGTGCGACCCCGTCGAGTACCGCACTCCTACCGGACCTATTCGGAACTTAACAAAGGGTCCGACGGTCGTGGTAGAACGTAATCGCATGCCCAACGAGGCCCGGTGAATCCAAGATCGATGTCAGAAACCGAGGGAGGAGAGTTGACACAGGACACCGTCTTCGAGATCCTGAGCAACTCACGACGACGGTTCATGTTGTCGTACCTTCACGAGCACGACGGTCCGGTCGACCTCATGGACCTCGCCAACGAGATCGCCGCCTGGGAGAACGACACCACGGTCGAGGAGCTCACCGACAAGCAATCCAAGCGCGTGTACGTCTCCGTCTACCAGACACACGTCCCGAAGCTCGTGTCGACCGGACTCATCGAGTACGACTCCGACAGCGGACTGATCGAGCTCGCGGACCGCGCCAGCGAGATAGAGCGCTACATGCCCGACGGCGACGACGAACGTCCCTGGCATCGCTACTACGCGGTGCTGGCGGTGGTCTCGGCTGCGTTCTACGCGGCCGTCGCCGCAGGAGTCCCGGTGCTCGCGGCGATTCCAGACGCCGTCGCGGGCATCGTCGTCGTCGTCGCGTTCGCGGCGCTCTCGCTCGCACACTACCTCGAACGGAATCGCGTCGCACCTATCGCGGAGAACCTTTCCGTAGAAGACAAATCATGAACGACACTACCCATTCACGCGACCGCATCGATCGTCACGTTACCGACCGTCGACACCGCTTCCGCGACCGTCCATCACGTCGCTTACGGTGGCGCACGTCGAGCACCGGTGGAGCGTCCCGCTGTTGTCGCCGAAGACGCGGACGTAGCTCGAGGAGACGTGCCGGCCGCAGTTCGCGCACGCGGCGTACTGTTCGGTCGGGGTGGGACGGAGTTCGTCCATGGTACGTGTTCGAAGACTCGGCTCTGTGGCTTTGTTATTCGAGGACTACGGGGCTGGTAGGATGAGCGACGAGTGGAACGCCATCGGGTTCGTCATCAGCTCGAACTACCGCGTGACGGTGCTCCGACGGCTGAACGAAGGGCCGGCGACGCCGTCCCAGATCGCGAACGACGAGGACATCGCGATCACGCACGTGTCGCGAGCGCTCCGCGAGCTCGGCGAGCGCGACCTCGTCGAACTCCTCGTCCCGGAGAACCGCCGCAAGGGCCGAGTCTACGGCATCACGGAGAAGGGAGAGCGGATCTGGAAGGAGATGCAGTCCCAGAACCTCGCAGAGTGACCGAACGGCTGCCGCGGGTCGCGAACTCGACCCACTCGATCCCCTCGCACGTTCTCTTCGACGACCGGACGCGAGTACCAGCGAGCGCGTCCCCGAGCACTCCGCACTCGACCGCGGACGCTCCTCGGCGCAGTTGATCGATGCCGGATGTCGTCGGTATCGTCGTTAGTCGGTGTCGTCAGTGTCGTCGGTGTCGTCGGTGTCGTCGGTGTCGTCGCTAGTCGGTGTCGTCGGTGTCGTCGCTAGTCGGTGTCGTCGGTGTCGTCGCTAGTCGGTGTCGTCGGTGTCGTCGCTAGTCGGTGTCGTCGGTGTCGTCGCTAGTCGGTGTCGTCGGTATCGTCGCTAGTCGATGCTGAGTCGGACGGCGACCAGGTGTCCTCGAGCGTGTTGCGGGCGCCGCAATGAGAGCGTTTGTCGAGAAGTATCGTGACTTTGCGCCGCCGGACCGTCGGAATTACGGTCCGGGCGAACCGCCGCCGTCGGCGAGCGGTGTCGGCCGCGGAGACTGGTCCGCGTCGTCGTCCGTCTCCGCGTCTTCCGGGAGGAGCTGTTCGGGTTCGCGAGCGTACGCGGGCGTCGCGGCGAACGCTTCGATGCGTCGCCAGTCGTCGTCAGTCAGTCGTTCCACCATACGTTACCAACCGCCGAACACACCGTTAGTAATTGCTAGCATACGTCGAAGCGTCTCTATACAGCACGCCCCTACCCGGTCGGTAGGCGACGGTTTTCGGGCATCACTCCTCCGCGTCGACCCGAGTCGAGTCGACGCGGGCGTCCGCATCGGCCAACAGCAACGCCAGCAGCTTCTCCTCCGCCTTGCGGAGATGCTGGCTGAACGTCGACGGAGCAACGCCGAGCGACGCCGCGACTTCCTCGCCGGTCACGTCGCGCGGCCACTCGAAGTAGCCCGCGTAGAACGCCGCCTTCAGCACCGTGCGCTGGCGGTCCGTCAGCTGGTCGGCGACCTGCTGCTGGAGGCCCAGCATCGACGGGTCGGGCCGCGAGAACTGGCGCTTTGCGAGGAGCGACGCACCCGGGTACGCCTCCCGGATGACCGCCGTCATCGACCGCGCGTCCGTCTCCGGCGGGACGTGCAGGACGATGCGCGTCTCCTCGGGTTCGATGGTCGCACGTTCGACGTACCCGCCGTTCGCGGTCGCCTCCAGGAACGCGGGCGGACTGTCCATGTGAATCTCGAACCGGGTCGCGTCCTCTCCCGTCGGTCCGAGGAGCGACACGGCGTTCCACGAGGGGAAGGCGTCGACGAGCGCGTGGACGGTCTCGCGGCCGTCGTCCGTCACGGTCCCGTACACGAGCAGCTCGTCGTCGCCGACGTACATCATCTCCTCGAACGTGATCCGGCCAGCTAGCGTCACGTCGACGTCGAAGAGGTCCTCGGGGTTCGAGACGCGGTAGTCGAGTTCGACGACCTCCTCGCTGGTGAGCGCGCGCTTGCGCTCGACCGCCGCGATCGCGTTCCCGACGACCGTGCCGACGGTTTCGAGCACGGCTCGTTCCTCACCCGTGAACGCCGCCTCTCGGTCGGCTGTCACGGCGAGCACGCCGTAGAGCGTGCTCTCGTACGTTATCGGAATCGCAGCGACGGACCACGACGACTCAGCGGGCACGTCCCGCCCAGCCAGGTCGAGGTCGCGAGCCGAGACGTCGGCAGCCGTCTCTATCGATCCGGTCCGCATCGCGCGTTCGATCGGGCCCGCGGTTGCGTCCGCGGTCGACCGACGTCCGTCGTCGTCCGCGCGACCGTCGGACTCGACGATCGACGCGGACCCGTATACCTCGGACGCGCCGAGTTCCTCGCACACGAGGGACTCGATGGCCGATCGCGTCGACCCCTCGACGGCCGCCGTCGCGACGTTCCTGACGACACCGTTCACGGCGTTGAGGGCCTCGAGGCGCTCGCGTTGGCGCTCGATGCGGGCCTCTCGCTGGACGCGCTCGGTGACGTCCCGGACGACGCCGACGCGCGAGCGCACGTCGTCCCCGAACGCCGCGAACTGGACCTCGGCGACGAACGACTCTCCACCGACGGTGTACACGGGCTCCTGGAATCGTGCCGAGCAGTGCTCGCCACCGGCCGCCTCGAGGGTGCTCGTGGCACGATCGACGAACGACTCGTCGAAGACGTCGGTCGCGTGGACGCCGACTATGTCGTCGGGCGAGGTCCCGAGCATGCTCGCGAACGCGTCGTTCACGACTGCGAACCGGTCGTCGTCGTCGAGGACGTAGATGCCGTCCTCGACGGTCTCGACGATGCGCTCGTACCGCTCCAGTTCGCGCTCGCGAGCTCGCCGGTCGGAGACGTCGAGGAGGATGCCCGCGGACCCGCGGACGTCGCCCTCGTCGTCGCCGAGGACCGCGAGACGGTTCTCGACGGGGATCGCGGATCCGTCCTTCCGCTGGAGGTCGTACTCGGTGCGAACCCGGTCCGGGCCGTCGTCGTCGAGCATGTCCACGAGTTGCGACCCGACGGCCGAGATCGCGTCCTCGTCCATGACCATCGAGACGTGCGAGCCGACGAGCTCCTCGCGAGCGTACCCCGACATCTCGACGCCAGGGTCGTTCACGAACGTGATGTTCGCGGCCGCGTCGAGCTCGTACACCGCTTCGCCGAGCGCGTCGACGAGCCGAGTGTACCGCTCCAGTTCCCGCTCGCGTTCGACGCGTTTGGAGACGTCCCGGACGTAGACTGAAACCCCGCCATCGCGTGGCACGGCCTCGACGGTCAACCACCGATCGTCGGTCGCGATGGGGTCGCTCGTCTCGGTCGTCCGTCCATCCGCGAGCGATCGCTCGACGATGGAGACCGCGGGGTCGTGGTCGCCGAACGCCGCCCGAACGTGCTCTCCAGTCAGCGCCGATGTGCCGTCACCGAAGACCGACGCGGCCCGCTCGTCGATGTCCACGACGAACCCGTCCTCGTCGACGTTCGCGTACCCGTCGACCGCTCGTTCGCGGAACCCCGAGAGTTCGTCCTCGGCTGCCGCGTACGCACCCGAGAGCTCCGTCTGTAGGTCCACGGCGCTCGTGACGTCCCTGGCGACGACCACGCCGCCGCCATCGGGCGTCGGTTCCCCGACGACCGACAGCCATCGTCCGGAGTCCTCGACGCGGAGGCGACGGCCGCCGGTCGACGAGTCGTCGGCGGCACTCCGCCGGAACGGCGTCGAGCCGCTGCCCACCGCGTCCCCGTTCGCCCGCTCGAGCGCGACCTCGTCCAGATCTGTAGCCGTCGGGTCTCGCGGGAGGCCGAGTTGCGACCGGAAGCGGTCGTTCGCGTACGCGAACGCGCCCTCGGGCGCGAACGCCGCGATACCGACGGGCGCGGACTCCAGGAGCGTCCGGGCCGACGGCATCGCGTCCGCGAGTGCGTTCGTGTCGTCGTTCGGTCCGTCGGTCTCGGGACGCCACCAGATGCGGCCGCTGGCGCCGACCGGCTTCGTCCGCACGCGGTCGCGCGTCGCGAGCCTGTCGAGTCGGTCGTACGCGCTCCGGCGGCCGACGTCGAGCACGTCCGTTACCTCGCCCGTGGATAGCGGTTCGCCGCCCGGCTCGAACACGGCGAGGGTCTCCTCGAGTGCCGGTGTAAGGGACGCCATTCTCGAATCGTCTACGGGGCGCATCCGCAAGAAGACTCCGCTGGCGGAGTCTCCTCTCGGTCCGGAGTCCGTCTCGAACTGGTATGCACCCGGCCATCGATTAGTCCATGGTCGACCACAACCACCGCGCCGAGCGCGCCGAAACCACCTACGATGTTCTAGGCGACACTTAGCACTACCCGGGGTCAGTGAATCCTATGGGGGAGCCGATATGCCTCCACTACCATGACTGACAACATGCCTGCTCGCACCGTCGAGCAAACCGCTGATGGGGGAATCGCTGTGGACCTCGGGGAGTCGGAGCGATACCGGCTCCTCGCCGATTCGACGCGGCGGGCCGTACTCACCGTCCTCGACGACACCGCTGCACCCGTGGCCCTCCAGTCGCTCGCCCGGGACGCCGCCGCGGCGCGATACTCGTCGGGGGACCCCCCCGACGAAGTCGTCGAGCAGACCACGGTCGCACTGCACCACAACCACCTACCACGGTTGGCCGACGCAGGGCTCGTCGAGTACGACCGCGACCGGAAACGCGTCGTCGACTGCTCGAACGAGATCGCCGTGCTGTAGCCGGACTCGGGAACGATTCGCTCTCACGGGGGCAGTCCCGCTCGCCGCTCTGAACCCGTCTGGATAGCATCTGTTGGGAGCCATCGGGAACACTCAATACCGATTGTGACTTATTACCACACATGGCTCCAGTACTCCTCGCAGCCGACGGCAGCGACTACGCCCGGAGCGCCGCGACGGCCGCGATCGACCACGCCGCCGACCTCGGCGAGGACCTCCACGTCCTCTGCGTCGTCGACACCCGCGTCCACGGCGAACCGGGACTCAGCACCGGGGAACTGACCGCGATCGAAGCCGAGGATCGCGCACACGACTTCGTCGACGAGATCCGCGACGCCGCCACCCGACGCGACATCGCCGTCGACGGGAGAGTCGTCCACGGCATCCCGGTCGACGAGATCCTCGCGTACGCCGACGACCTGGACGCGGACCCCATCGTCGTCGGCGAACACGGCGACCACGACGTCCACCTCGGCGGCGTCGGCCGACGCGTCGCCGGCCGCACCGACCGCAACGTCCTCGTCGCGCCCGCACCGGCCTGACGACTCGACACAGGAACCACTCGAGCACCCGTCCCGACACGCCACATTCGAACGATGCACTTCCCGATCGCGTTCGACGGCTCCGACGCCAGCGACACCGCCATCGACTACGCGACGTCGACGGCGTCTTCGTCGGCACCCACGCGAAGAGCGACCGCGCGAAGAGCGACCGCGCAGAGCACGTACTCGGGCCCGTAACGAAGAATTTCGTCGCACGCGCGACCCACACGGTCACCGTCGTCCGCTGACCGTCCTGCGCTCGTCGCGCCGTAGAGCGACCGTCCCGCGCTCGTCGCGCTACCGACCCACCATCCACCATGCGCAACGTTGTCCGGACGTACGGGTAGCGTCCCGGACTCGTCGACGACTCACTCGCTGTAGCCTTCCTGGAGGAACGTCCCATCCGTCTCGTACATCGAGACCAGTTCCTCGACGAGTTCCTGGATGGATTCGTCCTCCTCGAGGTGCGATTCCAGTCGGTCCACGAGGTCGTCGTCGAATTCGATAGTTTTGGGCATGGTTGGGCCTCACCTAGATCGAAGCACCCGCGGGAGAAATAGGTTGCCGACGGTTCGAATCCAGGTCGCGAGGCCGACGGCGCCGGGACGTCGCTGCTAGCTCTCGAGGGCCGCCGTGACCTCTCGCGTCATCTCCGGATCGTCAGTCCAGAATCCCTCGTAGCCGTCCGCCGTCTCGCGGGCGACGAGCGCCGTCGTCTGCCCACCGGGCGCGCCCTCGTCGAACGCCACCACCCAGTACGCCTCCAGCGACCGATCGGGGTACTCGTGGTACGAGACGCCCGGTATCGTCGGCGGCTCCCAGTCACTCGCCCCGTAGACGTGCACGTCGAGCATCGACCGCGACGCCAGACCACGGTACACCCCGACCTGGTGCCTGAACGTCGAAAGGTTCTGGAATCCCACCCGGAGCGTCCCCTCGCCGACGCGGTACGCGCGCTCCTCTATCTCGCGACTCACTGCGACCAGCTCGCGTCGGCGCATCGCCGCGAACACCGTCTCGTCGAGCGCCTCGAACAGCACGCGGTAGGCTGCCGAGATCCCCGGCACGCTCTCCGACGGTCGATGACGCGGAGGTTCGAGGAGCGCCTCGAGCGTCTCGAGTCCGACGGCACCGACGAACTCGTCGTCCTCCTCGACGACGAGGAACGGCGGCGGCCCGTCGGGTGGTAGCGGCCGGCGCTCCACCGCGACGTTGTGACCGGCGAACAACCCGTCGACGTCCGCGGCGTCGTCCGCGTGCGCGTACACGCTGAACTGCTTTCGCGACTCGCGCACCGACTCGAAGAGGGCGTCGAGCATCGTCACGCGCCGGGATCGGTCTGGCTGGTCTCCTCGTCCGCTAGCGCCTCTTCGACGGCATCGGGGATCGACTCGAGGGCGACCGTCCCGTCGTTCGAGTCGTAGGAGAGCAGTCCCGCGTCGGCGAGGACCGGCAAGTGGACGTGGTGGAGTGCGACCATTAGCTCCCGTCGACGGTCGTTCGAGACCACCCGATCGGACTCGGTGGACTCCCAGCCGGCCAGGACCGTCGCGAGGTCCTGGAGCGTGCTCCCGTCCTCGACGTTCCGCAGGTAGCGGAGGACGCGTCGGCGGTTCGTCTCGGCCAGTGCTCGGTACTCCGCGTCCCGGTCGCGTTCGGTCCGAGCCACGTCGTCCGGGCTATCGGACCGGTGACCGTCCCGAGTCATCGTACGTGAACGTCGTCCCCAACCACGATAAATATACATTATTATTTACGAACTATATGGAGAGGCCGAGACGTTCTCGACGGGAATCGCACCGATCACGCACCTCGACTCGTGCCAGCACGTTCACGACCGGGCCGTAGTCCTCACTCCTGGGTTCAGCGCGCGAGCACCTCGAGTGCTCCGAGGAGTACGCCCTCGTCCCGACCGATGGGAGTGACGCCGGGGCGGTCCGTGACGATGGTGACCGACGAGGAGGAACCTCGCGGCGTGTCGACCGACAGGACGTGATGCTTCCCCTCGCCAAGTGGCCGACCCTGGGTAGGAGTCCGTTACGTCGACGGGGGCGGCTAGTCCGAGCGCGCGACGCGACGACTTCCGACGACCACCGCGTCGAGTTCTGACCGTGGCGGTGACGACTTCTGCCGTCCGCCGTGACGGCTTCCGGCCTTCGTCGAAAGCGCCAGGGCGCACCGCGTGCATAGATTTAATATCGCGTCATACACTTTATGAATGCCCTAATCCGGCCATAGCGGTCTCGTCAGTAGTGATATCGGGAGAATCACCACGGACGCATCCCACTTTCGCTTTGTGTAGAAAGAACAAGTGGCTCACTCTGAGGCGCTGCTTGCCCCCACAGCGGTGTCAGTACGCATGGCGAGAACCGGGCTTCGAGCGGACGAGAGCGTGGAATCACAGGCGTTCGGGCGCCGACGGTCCGAGCCGCGCAGTTCGCAAAGCCCTTTCCCGTCCACCGCCGTGGTTCGACGCATGAACGCCGACGAGATCGAGGCACTCATCGAGGACGGAATCCCGAACGCGAGCGCGACGGTCACGCGACCGCGCGGCCCGGACGACGACGACCACTACGCCGCGCGCGTCGTCTCGCCCGCGTTCGAGGGCGAGACCGTCGTCGCGCAGCACGAGCGCGTGTACGACGCGCTCGGCGACCACATGACGACCGACATCCACGCGATCGAACTCACCACGCGCACGCCAGACCAGGTCGAAGACTGACGGCCGGACGTGACCGACGGCAATCGACACTCCCCACCTGACCGAGGACAACCGATATTCTCGACGCAAGCCATATGCGTCCGGCCGCCGGAGTCGATGGCATGACGTTCGACCCGGAGACTGACCTCGCGCCCGACGACGTACAGGCGACCGTCGACGACGCCATCGCGGAGAACGACGTGGTGTTGTTCATGAAGGGCAACGAACTGATGCCCCAGTGCGGGTACTCGAAGAAGGCCCTCGGGCTGATCCAGCGCCACCGCGACGAGTACGAGACAGTCGACGTCCTCCCCGCACTCGACGCGTTCCGCGAGGCCCTGGAGTCCCACAGCGGATGGGAGACGATCCCGCAGACGTTCGTCGACGGCGAGTTCGTCGGCGGCAGCGACGTCCTCGAGCAACTCGAGGACGACGGCGACCTCGGCGCGACACTCGCTGACTGATAGCTGGGTTCGCGCCGCACCGCTCTTCTCTGGAATTCGAGCAGTGATCGGTGTCGTGGTTCAGGCGTCCACGGCGACGAGTTGCTTCCCGACGTTCTCGCCTTCGAAGAGACCGAGGAACGCGTCGGGCGCGTTCTCCAGGCCCTCGGTGACGGTCTCGCGGTACTGGACGGTGCCGTCGCCGACCCATTCGGCGAGCTGGCGGGTCGCTCCTTCGAAGCGCGCCTGGAAGTCGTTCACGAGGAACCCCTCGACGGTCGCGCGAGACTCGATGAGTGCGGGGAGCTTCCGCGGTCCGGTCGGAATCTCGGTTGCGTTGTACAGCGATATCTGGCCGCAGACGGCGACGCGCGCGTCGACGTTCAGGCGCGCGAAGACGGCGTCCGTGATGGGGCCGCCGACGTTGTCGAAGTACGCGTCGACGCCACCGGGGGCGGCGTCGTCGAGTGCTGCGCGGTAGTCGTCGGTCTCCTTGTAGTTGATCGCGGCGTCGAACCCGAGGTCGTCCTCGAGGACGGCGACTTTCTCGTCGCTACCGGCGAATCCGACGACGCGCGCACCGGCTTCGCTCGCGATCTGGCCGGCGACGGAGCCGACGGCGCCGGCGGCGCCGGTGACGACGAACGTGTCGCCTGGGTCGACGTTCGCGACCTCGAGCGTCCCGAAGTACGCGGTCCGGCCGGGCATCCCGAGGACGCCCAGCGCGGTCGAGACCGGGCCGAGGTCGGGGTCGATCTGCGTGAGCGTGTTGGCGTCGGCGGCGGTGTAGTCCGCCCACTCGAGGTTGCCGACGACGACGTCGCCCTCGTCGAATTGCGTGCCGTTCTCCGCGACGACGTCGCCGACGACACCTCCCTGGAGGGGGTCGCCGACGTCCCAGGCCTCCGCGTAGGACTCGCCGGCGTTCATGCGGTCGCGCATGTAGGGGTCGACGGAGAGGTAGCGCGCCTTCACGACGACCTCGCCCGGCGCGGGCTCGGGGACGTCGGTCTCGACGAGTTCGAAGGTGTCGTGGTCGGGGACGCCGCTCGGTCGCTTCGCCAGGACGAACTGTCGGTTGGTGTCTGTCACGTTCTGGGATGGACGACGGCGAGGTAATGGGGCTCGGGTCCCGGAAGCGCTCGCCGTCAGTCACGGGCGGCACGTTGTCGAGCGTTCCCGCGTCGAGCGCGTTTGAGCCGGTGCGTTTGCACCGAGTGCGTTCGCATCGACATCGCGACTGCCGCGGACGGAGCGGACGCCGGGATCAGTCCTGTTCGGGAACGTCGTACTCGGTTCGGTCGGCAGCGATGGTGAGGGCTCGCCCGGCGTCGTCGACGAGGTAGGGCATCAGGTCGGATTCGTCGACGTCCGCGTCTTCGGCCTCGAAGTGGTCGGGGTCGGGCGTGTCGTCCTCGAACGCGGCGACGTCGGCTTCGGCGACTCGCAGCTCGGCGGCGCGGGCCTCGCGGTGGGCCTTCTTCTCGCGTCCGTCTTTGGTATCTGCCATTGCAAGCGACAGGACGTGCTGTGTCGTGTTAACTATTGTCGTCATTGGGGCGATTGGGAGGTGGATTCTTGTCGACGGCGGGCGTTCGTAGCGGTACATGGTGGATGGGACGACGTCGCTCGAGGCCGCCGTCGAGGCGCGCCTTCGCCGACTCGAATCGGGGAACTACCGGCGGAACAACGAGCTCGTCCTCGAGGCGTTCGTCGACTTCCAGCGTTCGCGCGGTATCGACCGGCTCGCGGACCTGGACGCGACGGACTGTCGACGCTACGCCCAGCACCTCGCCGACCGCGTGCGCGACGGCGAGGTCGCTGCGAGCACGGCGAACACGTACTACGACGTCGTGCGAGCGTGGCTCGGGTGGTGCGTGCGCGACGGCCGCATCGCGGAGAACCCCGCCGACACGCTCCGGGCGACCGAGGACCTCCCGACGGACGCGGGGGACGCGGACCGGCAGTACTGGTGGCCCGAGGAGCGCGAGGCGATGTTCGCCGCGCTGGACGCACTCGTCGACGGCGCGAACGACGAAGCGAAGAACGCCCCCGGCGACGCCGCTTTCAGGACCGCCGGCGATCGCTCCGGCGCGACGTGGGACCAGTTGAAGGCTCATCGGGACCGCGCGCTGTTCTACACGCTCGGGTTGTCGGGCGCGCGCGGTGCGGAGATCCTTCGGGACCCGGACGACGACCGCCGGAACGGCATCACGTGGGCGGACGTCGACTTCGACGCGAGCGTCGTCCGCGTGTTCGGGAAGACCCGCGAGCACCAGACGATGCAGGTTATGACGCCCGCGCTGGAGCGCCTGGAGCGCTTCCGGCGACTGCTCGACCCGCCCAGCGAGGACTGGCCGGTGTTCGTCTCGCTGCATCGGCCGTCGCTGTACCGCGTCGTCCGGGAGACGCTCGCCGACTGCGGCTGGCCCGAAGACCGGATCGAATCGCGGCTGGACGCGGACGGCCCGCTCGCGCTCGCTCGCGCCGAAGACGTCACGCCGCGAGCCATCTCGCTCCAGGGCGCGCGGTCGATGATGCAGCGCCGATGCGAGGCCGCGGACGTCAGCGTCGACGGCGAGTACCTCAAACCCCACGGCGGCCGCCGCGGCCTCGGGCACGAACTCTACTCGGAGAAGGCCGAACTCGCCCAGGAGGTCCTCCGGCACGAGAGCGTCACCACCACCCACGACAGCTACCGGGAGGTGCAGGCCGAACGCCTCCGCGAGGACGCCGAGGACGTCCTCTACGGGGACGAGTGACCGCAGGCGAGGGTGGTGGGCCGACCCGACCACGTCTGCATCGGAGTTATGGGTCGCGCGCCGGTCGTTGGGGACACGATGGCCGCGTTGCTCCCCGGCGTCGGACTGTTCGTCGTCTCGCTCGCGGTGCTCCTGAAGGCGTCGGACGCGTTCACGAGCTCGATGGAGCGCATCGGGCTCGGACTCGGCATTTCGCCGTTCGTCGTCGGCGCCACTATCGTCGCCGCGGGCACGTCGCTCCCGGAACTCGCGTCGTCGGTGCTCGCGGTGCTCGCGGGCGAACCCGGGATCGTCGCCGGGAACGTGGTCGGGTCGAACGTCGCGAACGTCTTCCTCGTCCTCGGGACGGTCTCCGTCGTCGGCGGCGGTATCGTCGTCGACCGCGAGGTGATGCGCGTCGACCTCCCGCTCCTCACGGCGTCCGCGGTGTTCCTCCTGATCGCCGCGTGGGACGGCGCGTTCGCGTGGTACGAGGGCGTGCTCGCGCTCGTCGGTCTCGTGGCGTACGTCGAGTTCAGCGTCTCCAACCCGGGGCGGTTGCGCGGCCCCGTCCAGTCCGTGCTCGGCGACCAGCTCGCCGACTTCTCGGGCAACGCCGAGGTCACCGTCGACCCTCCGCCGGCCGAGCCAGCGGACGTCTCCGAGCGCGTCGACGTCGGCGTCCGTACCGTGGTCGTCGCGGTGGCGTCGCTCGCGTTCGTCGTCGTCGGCGCGAACTACCTCGTCGAGGCGATCCTCGCGATCGCTGCCGTCGCGGGCGTCGGTACCGAGTTCGTCGCGATCACCGCGGTCGCGGTCGGGACGTCGCTCCCGGAGATCGCCGTGAGCGTCGCGGCGGTCCGCCAGGGGAGCGTCGACATCGCGGTCGGGAACGTCCTCGGGTCGAACGTCTTCAACGCGTTCGCCGTCATGGGCGTCTCGAGCTTCGTCGGGCCGCTCGCGGTCCCGCCGAGCATCCGCGAGTTCGCGCTCCCCGTGATGGTTATCGCGTCCGTCCTCTACCTGTTCATCGCGCAGGACCGCGAGATAACGCCCTACGACGGCGTGGCGCTCTTGCTCCTGTACGCGATCTTCCTCGCGAACCTGTTCTCGTTCACGTGAGTTCGTTCGCGTGACTTCCTTCACGCGACTTGGTTCGCGTGACCTCGGTCACTGCGTCCTGTTCGTGACGAGCACGTCGAGCGCGCGCTCGACGGCGGTGCCGACGACGAGGAAGCCGACGCTGGCGACGGCGACGATCGCGAGCCCGTTCGCGCTGAGCGCCACCACGTCGAAGAGGTCCGCGAGCGGCGTGTACAGTACGAGCGCCTGCAGGGCGAGCGACGCCAGCACGGCCGCAACGAGCCACGGGTTCGAGAGCGGCGACTGGCCGTACCGCCGTCGAACGAGCTGGATGCGAGCCATCTCGACCGCGACGAGGAACGCGAACAGCACCGTCTGCGCGTACCGGAGGTCGCCGGTGGCGTCGAGCGCGTAGAAGAACGCCCCGAGGCCGGTGACGGTCATCGTCGCGGCTATCCCGAGGACGGACGCCGCCATCCGCGCGTGGATCACGGGCTCGCCGGATGGGCGCGGCGGTCGACGCATCACGTCGCTACTGCGGGTGTCCGAGCCGAGCGCGAGCGCCGGCAGGCCGTCCGTGACGAGGTTGATCCAGAGGAGCATCACGGGCGTGAGCACGAGCGCGTCGCCGCCCCCGGCGAACACGGCCGGGAACAGCGCGCTCCCGAGGAGGACGCCGAAGAACACGACGAGCACCTCGCCGGCGTTCGCGGACAGCAGGTAGTTCACGAACTTCCGGACGTTGTCGAAGATCCCCCGGCCCTCGGCGACGGCGTCCCGGATCGTCGTGAAGTTGTCGTCGCGGAGCACGACGTCGGCCGCGCCCTTCGCGACGTCGGTACCGCGCTGTCCCATCGCGATGCCGACGTCGGCGCGCCGGAGCGCGGGTCCGTCGTTGACGCCGTCGCCGGTCATCGCGACCGTCTGCTCGGACCGCTGGAGGGCTTCGAGGACGCGTACCTTGGCGTCCGGGGACATCCGCGCGAACACGTCCACGGACATCGCGGCGTCCACGAGCGCGTCGTCGGACAGTTCGTCGACCTCGGGTCCTGAGCGGGACTCGCTGCCGTCGATGCCGACCGCGTCGGCGATCGCTCGCGCCGTGACGGCGTTGTCGCCGGTCGCCATGACGACGCGGATGCCGGCGTCGTGACAGTCCGCGATGGCGTCGGCGACTTCGGCGCGCGGCGGGTCGAGCATCCCCTGGAGGCCGAGGAACGTCATCCCGGATTCGACCTCGGGGTCGGCGACGCCGTCTTCGTCGACGGGAGCGACCCCTCCTCCGGGCTCGCCGTCGAGGGACCGGACTGCGAACCCGAGCACGCGGAGGGCGTCCGCGGCGAACGACTCCGTCCGCGCGAGCACCGCCTCCCTGTCCGCGTCCTCGAGCGCTCTGACCTCGCCGTCGAGGAGGATGCGGTCGCAGCACGAGAGAACGGCTTCCGGCGCACCCTTCGTGTACGCCACGACCGACTCGCCCTCGGCGTCGCGGCGGCCGTCATCGTCGTCGCTCGGGGACCCGTCGACCCGATCGTCCGTCGTCGGGGCGTGGCTGCGGGGTTCGCGACCGACGACTGTCATGCGCTTGCGTTCCGACGTGAACGCGACCTCGCCGAGGCGGTCGAACGTGGGGTCGAAGCCGGCTTTCGCGGCCGAGACGAGGAGCGCGGACTCGGTCGGGTCGCCGCGGAGGGGGTCGTCGGCGTCGGGGTCGAAGGTTGCGTCGTTGCAGACCGCGCCGCATCGAAGCACCGCTTCGAGCGCCGGGTCGTCGGCGACCTCCTGCGGTTGGACCGCGCCGCCGTCCGCCGTGGGCGCGTCGGCCGGCTCGAAGTCGCCGTCGACGTCGGTCGCATCCCCGGTGACCGCGTACTCGCGTCCGCCGGCGTGGACGCGCGTGACCGTCATCCGGTTCTCGGTGAGCGTCCCGGTCTTGTCCGTGACGATCGTGTCGACGCTCCCGAGACTCTCGACGACCGGGAGTCGTCGAACGAGCGCGTTCTTCGCGAGCAATCGCTGCGAGCCGAGCGCGAGCGTCAACGTCACGACCGCCGGGAGACCCTCGGGGACGGCGGCGACCGCGAGCGTGATCGCGGTGAGTGCGACGGCCAGCGGGTCCGTGGTGGTGAACAGGAACTGGATTACGGCGACGAGCACGACGAGGCCGACGACGCCAGCGCCGATGCGCCGACCGAGTGCGTCGACCTCCGCGGCGAACGGCGTCTCCTCGTCCTCGACGGCCGCCAGCCCAGTCGCGATGTCGCCGACTTCGGTGTCCATGCCCGTGTCGACGACGACCGCTCGCGCCCGTCCCTTCGTCGCCGCGGTGTTCATGTAGAGCATGTTCGAGCGTTCCGCGAGCGGCGCGTCCGCGGGCACCGGGTCCGAGCGCTTCTCGACGGGGACGCTCTCGCCAGTGAGCGCCGACTCGTCGACTGACAGCGCCTGCGAGGAGAGTACGCGAGCGTCCGCGGGAATCGCGTCCCCGGCACCGACGACGATCACGTCGCCCGGGACGACGTCCGGCGCCGGTATCGTCCGCTCCTCGCCGCCGCGGACGACGGTCGCGTCCGGCACCGACATCGCGCGGAGCGCCGCCAACGACCGCTCCGCGCGGTAGTCCTGCACGAACCCGAACGCGCCGTTGGCGAGCAGGATGAGGACGATGAGCCCGGCGTCGACGTACTTTGGTTCCGCGCCCGGGAGCAAACCGACCGCGAGCGAGAGCGCGGCCGCGACGACGAGCAGGTAGACGAGCGCCTCCCGGAACTGCGAGACGAACAGCGCGAGCGCGGAGGTGGACTCGCTCGACGCGAGTCGGTTCGACCCGTGCTCTTCGAGGCGTCCCGCCGCGGCTTCGCTCGACAGGCCGTCCGCGTCGACGTCGAGTGCGTCGAGCACCGCAGCCACGTCGCGGTCGTGCCAGGACACTACACGGAACTGCGGTCGATGACCGCAAAAAACCATGCGCCGAATGACAGTCCGTCGCGATGCGTCGACGACGAGTCGATGGATCCCGTCGACGGTGACCGACGGTCAGGCACCGAGGACGATATTGAGCGCGGCGACGACGAGGCCCGCCAGTCCCATCCGGATGCCGGCGACGTACCACGATTGCTTCGAGAGCGACCCGAGGTACGCGCCGAACGCGAACAGGAGGGAGACGCCGAGGCCGACGGCGAGAACCGTCGCTTCGGCGAGCGAGAGCAACTCCGGCGACACGAGGAACGGCGAGAGCGGGACGAGCACGCCGATGATTGGGCCGATGCCGCTCGCGACGGCGTTCACGACGCGGACGTCGCGCTTCCGACGGGCGACGACCGTGTCGCCGAGGTCCCGGAGCATCGCCGCCTCCACCTGGAGCGTCTCCGCCTGCTGTTCCGCGCGCTCTATCTCCCAGACGCTCCAGAGCCCCGACGTGCCGAGCCCGACGGCACCGCCCGCGCCGATGGCGAACACCGTCGTCCCGTCCGAGACGCCGGAGAGGAACGCGCCGACGACGACGCCGATGCTCGTCAACGTCCCGTCGAACCCGTTC
Organism: Halorubellus sp. JP-L1; assembly: GCF_011440375.1. Classification (NCBI taxonomy): domain Archaea; kingdom Methanobacteriati; phylum Methanobacteriota; class Halobacteria; order Halobacteriales; family Halorubellaceae; genus Halorubellus; species Halorubellus sp. JP-L1. Next base: position 149,670 of record NZ_JAAOIR010000004.1, on the reverse strand, counting down.
GAGATGAAGTACCGTCGCGACAGCGCTCTCGCGTCCGCGTCCGCGAGCACCGTTCGGAGTCGTTCGGCGCGCGTCATCGCGTTACGCGTCCTGGGGGGTCGCGCTCTCTTCGACGACGACGTCGCCAGCGACGACCTCGTCGATGGAGTGGATGGTTCCGCCGAGGTCCTCGACGGTCGCCTCCACGTCGTCGCTATCTATCGCCTCCCCCTCGACCGTGATCTTCACGTTCTGTACCTCGCGGTCGGTCTCGACGAGGGCGGCGTTCACGCCGTCCACGCCGTCGCAGCGAGCGGTTTCCGTGGCGAACTCGCGGATGCCGGGGTCGTGGGGCTTCAGGACGTCGAGGACGAGTCGCTTCGTGTCGACCATGTGGAAGAGGTTCGGCGACCGGCCGTTTCAAAGTACGCCACGGCGAACCACGCTGGCCGTTGGTATCGTGGTCGCTCCGGGTTCGTGCCGTGGAGTAATCGCAGTTTTCGCCCGCTCAGTCTCGGGATTCCCTCGGCCGCCGGTACTCGTCGACGGTCGTCGCGATCGCGGCGGTGAGGAGCGCGAGCGTGGGGACGAGGAACATCCAACCGATGCTGAACACGCCGATGATCGTGACGACTGCGCCGACGACGGTCGCGACCCACGTGAGGGCGACGCGACCGGTCCACGCGCTCGCGCTGCCAAGGGCGACGAGCGCGAGGAGGACCATCGCCCAGAAGAACAGGACGGGCGCGTTCCCGCCGGCGCCGAACAGGTAGTCGATGCCGGCGTTGCACTCGCGCGTGGTCGTCACGACGCCGTCGCCGGTCGTGGCGCGCGACGTCGAGCACGAGACTGGACCGAACGCGCCGAGCATGAACAGACTCCCGACGACGCCAGCGAGCGCGGCGACCGCCGCGGCGACGCGCGCGAGGGTTCGAAGCGGTCCGTCGTCCCCGGGGGGCGTCCCGTCCGAACTGCCACGCCCCGTCCCGTTCGAACTGCCACGTCCCGTCCCGTCGGACTCGACGCTGGTCGTCATGCCCGAGTCGACGACGGGAAGGGGGTTTACGCTAGGGGGCGTCCAAGACGACGGGACCTGTCGCGCGTCGGACGCCGCGAGAGCCGAGGCTGTCTCAGCGCGAGCCCCGACGTCGTCCGGGTCCGGGCGGACCGACGCGCTCGGCCCCGTCCCGGTACCGCTCGAAGACGTCGGTCGCCCACCCGAGCACGCGGTCGTCCGTAGCGTCCAGGACCGCGGCCAGCTGGCCGTCGTCGCCGTACGCGCAGACGAGCGCGCGGTCGTCGGTGCACGTGAGTCCGACGCCGATCGACTCCTCGGTCCGGTAGAGGTCGAGGACGCCGAGCCCGAGGACCGCGCGGAACTCGATCGGGTTCTCGGACCGCGCGCGCTCGACGGCCCCGGCCGGGAGGACGAGTTCGGTGTGCGTCCCGCCTTTCGCGAGGTCGGCGTGCGCGTCGTGGTAGAGTCGGCTCAGGACCGGCGACAGCATCCGGACGGTGCTCGCGTCGAGTTCCCCGACCGCTTCGAGGTAGTACTGGACGGGGGCCTGCGGGTTCTCGGGCGTGCTCGCGACGAGGTGGGTGTCGTCGAGCCACGACGGATCCGGTGCGTCCGCGGGGTCGGAGAGGTGCGCGAACAGGGGTTCGTGGCGGTCGATGGCGTCGAGCGCGTCGAGGTACGTCGCGTGCGTCCGCGCGACCAGCGCGCCGGTCGTCGTGAGCGCGTACTCCCCGCCGGCCTTCCGCGCCCAGTCGCGGTCGGCGAACGCCGACAGGTGTCGCTGCGCGGTTCGCCGGGACAGGTCGAGGTCGTCCGCGAGCGCGGCAGGCGACGCGGGCGCGTCGCTGAGCGCGGCGAGAGCGCGCGCTCGCTCCGGCGAACTCGACAGGAACGTCGCGTCGTCTGCAGTCGTCACGTTTCCGACGGTTCGACCGCGTCCGTCAAAGTCGTTTCCGACGCTGCTCCGGTCTGATGAGTCCGTCCCGACATCGCTCAGGCGGGTTGCCCGTCGCCTTCGACCGCCATCTCGAGGATCTTCGGGACGACGACGGCGTCGAGGACGGCCATCCCGAACACGAGATACCGCATCAGGCCGTCGAAGTAGAGGACGCCGACGACGACGAGGACGAGCGCGCCGGACAGGCCGATACCGTACCGCACCATCGGGTTCTCGAGTGGAGAGCTCACGCGAAATCGTACTCGAAAGTGATACATAAGAGACTCGTTCCGTCGCGGCGTCTCGCCAGTCGTCACTCGGACGCGGTGAGCGCGTCGAGCAAGTGGGCGGCGCCGGCCTTGTCGAGCGGGTCGTTCGCGTTCCCGCAATGGGGACTCTGTACGCACGCCGGACAGCCGTCCTCGCACCCGCACGCTTCCAGCATGTCGAGCGTGCGCGCGGAGAGCGCGTGGACGTCCTCGTACGCCGTCTTCGACAGGCCGACGCCGCCGGGGTGGCCGTCGTAGACGAATATCGTCGGCTCCCGCGTGTGGGGATGCAGTGGCGTGGAGAGTCCACCGATGTCTCGACGGTCGCAGAGGACCGTCGTCGGGAACATCGAGATCTGCGCGTGCTCGGCGGCGTGGATCGACCCCGGGAAGTCCCACTCGCCCGTGATCGTCGTCTGGACGTCCGCCGGGACCGTGTAGTAGAGCGCGCGCGTCTCCAGGCTCGTCTCCGGCAGGTCGAGTGGGACCTCGCCGAGCGTCTCGCCGGTCTGGGCGTCCTTGCGCTCGTAGCCAGTGATCTGCTTTCGCATGCGGACGGACGCGAACCGGCAGGGGACGTCTTCGCGCGCGAACGGTGCCCGCTCGTCGTGATCCGCGAGCACCTCGATGGTCTTGTCGTGGAGTGTCCGCGTGTAGTAGTCCGCCCACGTCGGCGAACAGACCGCGACGTCGCGGTCCAGGTCCAGCTCGCGGACCTCGAACTTCTCGCCCTGGTGGTAGTAGACCGCGCCCTCGTGGACGTCCCGGAGCGCGTCCTCGAAGGAGAGCGTCGCGAACACGTCGTTCGTGCGTTCGTCGAGCAGGTCGATCTCGCGGTCGTCGATGCTGCGGAGGCTCGTCTCGTGCTGTGGACTTCCACCGCCGCTGTACGTCCAGCGCGTCCCATCGTTCGTGTCGCGGCGTTCGAGCGTCCCGTCCCGGACGAGGTCGCTGACGACGTCCCCGAGCGTGTCCCCGAAGTAGGCGCGGTCGGCGGTCGACAGCCAGTTCTCCTGGGCCGCACTCGCGACGTGCGAGGGGAGCAACTGCTCGTTCTCCGGATTGGAGACGGCGCGCTCGGGCGGGGCGTCGAACAGCGACCCGGGGTCGCCCATGACGTACTGGTCGAGCTGGTCCTCGCCTGCGACGAGCACGACGAGTGCGGGGTCCTCGCCGCGACCGGCGCGGCCCGCGCGCTGGAACGTACTCATCCTGGTGCCGGGGTACCCGTCGAGGATCACGGCGTCGAGGCCGCCGACGTCCACGCCGAGTTCGAGCGCGCTCGTCGACCACACTCCCTTCAGGTCGCCGTCGTGGAGGCGGCGCTCGATGGATTCGCGCTCGTCGTCGCGGAGCGCAGCCTGGTACGCGGCGACGCGCTGGCTCGCCTCGGTCTCGCCGCGTCGCCGGAGTTCGTCCGCGCTCTCCTGGGCGTACCGCTCGGCGATCTGGCGCGACCCCGTGAACACGACGGTCTGGAGCCCGCGCTGGACGAGGTCGCAGAAGAGGTTCTTCGACTCGACGTGCGGCGACCGCCGCCGGCCGCCGTCGTCGCCCCAGCCGTCGTCGGCGTCGTACTCCGGTGGATTCCACAGCAACCACCTGCGGGGTCCCGTGGCACTCCGGTCCTCGTCGACGAGCGCGACGTTCGCTTCGTCGCGACACGTCACGGTCGCAGCGTGCTCGACGGGGTTCCCGATGGTCGCCGAACAGCAGACGAACTCCGGGTCCGCGTCGAACCGGTCGCAGAGCCGCTGGAGCCGGCGCATCACGAGCGCGACGTGACTCCCGAACACGCCGCGGTACGCGTGCACCTCGTCGATCACGACCGTCTCCAGGCGCTGGAAGAACCAGTCCCAGAGCCGATGCGCGTGCGGGAGGATGCCGTAGTGCAGCATGTCCGGCGTCGTCAACAGCACCGTCGGCTGGCGGTCCCGCACCGACCGCTTCTCGGTCTTCGAGAGCTGGCCCGTGTACTGCGCGACGTTCACGCCACTCCCGAACCCGAGGCCGTGCGCGAGCTCCGACAGCGTCTCCGTCTGGTCGTTGATGAGCGCGACTTGCGGCGCGACGTACAGCGTCGTCGCGCGGTCGTCGAGCGCGCGCTCGAACGCCGGGATCGTGTACGCGAGGCTCTTCCCGCTCGCCGTCGGCGTCGCCAGCACCACGTCCTTCCCCTCGCGGACCGCGTCGACGGCCTCGGCCTGGTGCGCGTACACGTCCTCGATGCCGGCCCCGAGGAGCGTACTCGCCACCCGCGGATCAACGTCCACGTCCGCGAACGACGCCTCCCGCCCGGGGACCGTCCGGTCAGCGACCACCTGCCCGTCGTAGTACGGTCGCGACCGAACCCACTCCACGACCGACGAAAGCGGCGAACTCACTACCCCCCGTTCACAGCGAGCGCGTGAAAATCGCTCGGTCGCGGCGGCCGACGAACGGGGGCGAGCCCCGATCGGAGGGGCGGACGAACGGGACGCCACGTTCGGGGGGTGCCGAAGGTCGTGATTCGTGCTGACCATGGCCATTCGGCTGTAACATATTAACGGCTCCAACCGTTTGGGTACTGTAGAACTAGATGGTTCGTCTCAATCGACAGGGAGAGACCGAAGAGGAATCCTCGACGACGACGGCGAAAGAAGGGGAGACGGAGACGGACTCTTGCCCGGAGTGCGAGTCCGAGACGCTCGTGACGAGCGGCGACGGCGACGAGCTCGTCTGCGACGACTGCGGCCTCGTCATCGAGGAGCAGTCCATCGACCGCGGGCCGGAGTGGCGCGCGTTCAACCACAGCGAGCGTCAGAGCAAGAGCCGCGTCGGTGCGCCGACGACGCAGACGATGCACGACAAGGGGTTGACCACCCAGATCGACTGGAAGGACAAGGACGCGTACGGGCGCTCGCTCTCCTCGGAGAAGCGCAGCCAGATGAATCGCCTCCGGAAGTGGCAGGAGCGAATCCGCACGAAGGACGCCGGCGAGCGCAACCTCCAGTTCGCACTCAGCGAGATCGACCGGATGTCCTCGGCGCTCGGCGTCCCGCGGTCGGTCCGCGAGGTCGCGTCCGTGATCTACCGGCGCGCGCTCGACGAGGACCTCATCCGCGGGCGCTCCATCGAGGGCGTCGCGACGTCCTGCCTGTACGCGGCGTGCCGACAGGAGGGCATCCCGCGGAGTCTCGAGGAGGTCTCGGAGGTCTCGCGCGTCGAACAGAAGGAGATCGGGCGGACGTACCGGTACGTCTCGAAGAACCTCGGCCTCCGCATGGAGCCCGTCGACCCGAAGGAGTACGTCCCGCGGTTCTGCTCGGAGCTCGAGGTGAGCGAGGAGGTGAAGATGAAGGCGAACGAGATCATCGACGTGACCGCCGAGAAGGGCCTGCTCTCGGGGAAGTCCCCGACTGGGTTCGCGGCCGCGGCGATCTACGCGTCCTCGCTGCTCTGCAACGAGAAGAAGACCCAGCGCGAGGTCGCGGAGGTCGCGCAGGTCACGGAGGTCACGATCCGCAACCGCTACCAGGAGCAGATCGAGGCGATGGGCATCCAGTAACGGTGACTCCCGACGGGGTCGGCGGAACGTAGCGACCGGTGAGACCGGTCGCGTGACGGTCGCTTGGAACCCGCCGTACTAAGGGGTCTCGCGGCGAACGAACGACTATGTCTTGGCTCGATGACAGGCGACACCGGCTCGGGCTGGCGGCCATCGTCGTCTCCATCGTCTCGCTGTACGTCCTCTGGCAGATCGTCTGGACGGTGTTCTTCGCGCTCACGTTCGTCTACGTGCTCTATCCGTGGCGCGAGGAGCTGGTGGACCGCGGGCTGCATCCGCGAGCGGCCGCGGGCGTGCTGACCGCGGTGGCGTTCGCGGGCGTCGTCGGGCTGTTCGTGCCCGTCCTGCTCGTCGTCTACCAGCGACGGAAGCCGATCCTGGACTTCCTCCGGAACCTCCCGCAGACCATGGAGATGTCGTTCGCGGGGTTCACGTACGCGATCGAACTTCAGTCGCTCGTGCCCGTGGTCCGCAACGCGCTGTCGTCGTTCGCGGTGGCGGCGACGAGCGCCGCGCCGGAGCTCGCGATGAAGGTGTTCCTGTTCGTGTTCCTCGTGTACGCAGTCCTGTACCGGCCCGGGGGCGTGCGGTCGCTCGTGTTCGCGGTCGTCGACGGCCCCGTCCAGGAGGAACTGACGGCGTACCACGAGCGCGTTCGCGAGACGCTCTACGGGCTGTACTTCGTGCAGGCGGCGACGGGCGTGCTGACGTTCGTCCTGGCGCTCGCGGTGTTCGGGATCATCGGGTACGACGCGTTCTTCTCGCTCGCGGTCGTCGCGGGCATCCTCCAGTTCATCCCCGTCATCGGGCCGTCCGTGCTCGTCGTCGCGCTCGCGGCCGTCGAGGTCGCGAACGGGAACGTTGCGGAGGCGGTGCTCGTCCTCGTGCTGGGGTTCACCCTGATCGGGTTCCTCCCCGACGCCATCCTGCGGCCGCGACTCGCGAAGTACAGCGCGGGGATGCCCGCGAGCCTCTACTTCGTCGGGTTCATCGGCGGCGTGTTCACGATCGGTCCCATCGGCATCATCGCCGGCCCGCTCGCGTTGAGCCTCCTCGTCGAGACGTTCGAACTCGTCGCGTACGGCGTCGAGAAACGGGAATCACTGCCGCTCGAAGCCGGCGACCCACGCCCCGACGAATCGGAGCCGGACGTGAGCGGCGACGACGAGAACGCCGGGGATCCGCCCGTCGATCCCGAGAGCGGCGACCCCGTCTCCGACGGCGGCGACGCAAGCGACTGATTCGGACTGTCGCGGCGGCGACGCAAGCGACTGATTCGTATGGTCGGGTCGAACGACGACTTCTCCGCTCGGCGTCCCGTTATTGCGCGAAGCGGTCCTTCTTGCTGAGGCCGGTAAGTTCCAGGAGGGAGGCGAAGTCGTCGCGTTCGACGACGCTGACGAGTTCGCCGTCGTCGGCGACGAACGCGTACGGTGACTTCTCCATGGCGCGGAGGGCGTCGAACGCTGGCGTGTCGAGGTCGACGGTGGGGAGGTCGGTGTCGGCGGCGTCGCCGACGGTGACGCCGTCGTCGCGGCCGTGTTCGCGGAGCGCGTCGAGGCCGACGAGGCCGACGACGCGGCCGCTCCGGTCGCGGACGACGTGGTGGTCCTGGCGGTCTTCGAGGACGTGCTGGGCGAACGCGTCCAGGGAGACGTCGGCGTCGACGGTCGGGCGATCGGCCTGGTAGACGTCGCGGACGACGAATCCGTCGAGCATCGCTTCGAGTGCGACGACGCGGCTCTCGCCGTTCGCTGCGCTGTAGATGAAGAGCGCGAGCAGGAGGAGCATCGGTGCTGCGGCGAAGATGCCGAGGATGGCGAACAGGAGCGCGAAGATGGTGCCGATGCGCGCCGCGATCCGGGTCGCGTCGACGTACGGCCGGTTGCGGGCGAGGAACGCGCGGAGGACGCGTCCGCCGTCCATCGGGAACGCGGGCACGAGGTTGAAGACGGTGAGCGTGATGTTCGTGATGGCGAGCCACCCGAGGACGAAGACGACCGCTGGCGTCGTGGACGCTGGCAGCGCGACGAGCGCGGCGTAGCACGCGACGCCGGTGACGACGCTCGCCGCGGGGCCGGCGAGCGCGATGACGAGTTCGCGACCGGGCTCCTTCGGGATGCGGTCGAGGCTGGCGAGGCCACCGAGGATCCAGAGCGTGATGGCGCTCGTCTCGATCCCGTAACGTCGCGCGGCGGCGGCGTGCCCGAGTTCGTGTACGGCGACGGAGAGGAACAGGCCGACTGCGGCGGCGCTGCCGACCACCCACGGCGTCGAGCCGTCCTGGAGCGCTGAGACGTCGAGGCTCGTGCCGGCGAGGCCGTCGACGAGTCCCGCGTAGAACTCGATCTGCTCCCCTCCGCCGATGATCCACGCGAGCACCGGCAGGAACACGATGAGCGAGATGTTGATCTTGATGGGGATACCCCAGACCGTCGCCACCCGATAGTTGTACATCACTACGAATCCCCGGGCCGGCGGACAATGAAAGTACGGTACTGCGTCGACGCGACCCCACGCCACGAGCGGGCTGGAATCGGTCGTGTCGGCGACACCCACATGACGCTGGCGCGTGAACGCCGACGCAATGGCCGCGAGCGAACTCCGAGACCTCCTCGCCGACGGGACGTCCCTCACCATCGTCTGTCACAACAACCCGGACCCGGACTGTCTGGCGAGCGCGCTCGCGCTCGGCCGCATCGCCATGGCCGTCGGCATGGACGAGTACGACATCATCTACAGCGGCGACATCAGCCACCAGCAGAACCGCGCGTTCGTGAACCTCCTCGACATCGATCTCGCGAAGTTCGACCAGGACGCGGTGCGGGACCGCGCGCCGAGCGACCTCCTCGCGTTCGTCGACCACTCGAAACCCGGCTCGAACAACGAGGTCCCCGATGACGTCGACGTCGACGTCGTCATCGATCATCATCCCGCCGAGGACGTGACGGCGAGGTACGTCGACCACCGCGAGGAGGTCGGGGCGACGGCGACGATCCTCGCGGAGTACGTGCGCGAACTCGACGTCCCGGTGGACGACACGCTCGCGACCGCGCTCCTGTTCGCGATCCGCCGGGAGACGCTCGACTTCCTCCGGGGCGTGACCGACGCGGAGTACGCGGCGGCCGGATTCCTGCATCCGTTCGCGGACGACGACCTCCTCCAGCGGCTGTCGCGGCCGGCGGTGAGCGGCGCGACGGTCGACGCGATCGCGGACGCCATCGACAACCGGACGGTGACGGGGTCGGTACTGCTGTCGCACGTCGGGCGGACGAGCGAGCGGGACGCGCTCCCGCAGGCCGCGGACTACCTGGTGACGCTCGAAGGCGTGTCGACCGCGATCGTGTTCGGGATCGTCGACGACGACATCCAGTTGAGCGGGCGGTCGACGGACTCGCGCGTGAACGTCGGGTCCGTCCTCTCGGAGGCGTTCGGCGACGTCGGGTCCGCGGGGGGCCATCAGGAGATGGCTGGCGGCGAGATCCCGCTCGGCATCTTCGCGGACTACGGCGACGAGGGGGCGCCGCTCGTCGACGTCGTCGAGCGCGTCGTCACCAAGCGACTGTTCTCGGTCCTGAACATCGGCGACGACGAGTAGGAGCGGCGACGACTCGGAGCGGCGAGCCGGTCGGACGTCGACGAGCCGGTCGGTCGTCGGCGAGTCAACGACGGACGGTCGAATGGCGGTCAGTCCGGGTCGATGGTGACGCTTCCCGAGCGGTCGATCGTGACCGTCGCGTCCGCGTACTCGAACGTGACCAGGAGCGACGGCGTCTCGTGCCTCGTGAGCAGTTTCGTGAGCGCGTCCACGTCGACGGTCGCCTGGAGCGGCTCGAGGTCGAGCGGGTCGCGCCCCAGGACGTCGGCGACTGCCTGGATCACGACGAGTCCTGGTTGGTCGCGGCCGTCCCACGAGCACTCGAGGTGGTAGCGGCCGTCGTCGGCGTCGAACGTCGGTTCGAAGCTAGGGGCGTTCATGCGTGTGGCTGGCTCCTGGTCGGTGTAACGGCGTGGGTCTCTACGTGAGTAACTGCGACGAGAACGGGAATCGTCGGTCGGTTGCCTTGCGTGGACGCGAGACGTGACTGCACGCGATCAGGTCCTCGCGTGGGCGTGCTGGACGTTCGCCGTCTCCTCCAGTTCCGCGAGGCTGTCGGCGACGGTCGCGGTCTCGCCGGTGGTCGCGTCCGTCGACGGCGCGACGTGGACGAGGGCGTCGTCGACGTACACGGCGAGACAGAGCACGGGGAACTCGATGACCTCGTGGGTGTCGTCGGAGATCATCGACCCGACCGTGCGCGTCCCGAACGCGGGTTCGAGCGTCCGGTCGTGCTCGCGCGCCCACGCCCAGAATCGACCGTACTTCGAGCGTGCTTCGCGACACCAGTCGTCGGCGGCGTCGGGCGAGAGCGTGCGCGCCCACGCGTGCCGGTCGACGCTATCGATTGCGTTCGCCTCCGCGAGCGACTCGAGGCGGTCGATCACCGTTCGTTGCTGTTCGTGCGTCCCGTACATCGACGCGCAGTGGTAGAGGTCGACGTGGACTGTTCCATCGGCTGCGAGTGTGCTGTCTGTCAGTGGCATTGTGAGCGATGCGCTGGACGTGGTCGTTCCCAACGACGCCACCCCAGGCGTTGTCGTTTCGGGACAGGCGTCGAACGGGTATCGTTATTCGTGCAGTATCCGCGAGTAAATCCAGAACGGTCCCGAACGGTTCCCGTAAACGCGGGTTACCGTCCGAAAAGAGTCCGCACGCCACCGCAAGTGGTCTACTACGGGACGATGTCTGGCGATCAGGCGTCGGTCGGACCGGCGTGGCCCGCCTACTGGAAGCCGGCGCCGGTGTTCGCGTCGACGCGCTGCTGGCGCTGTCGGGACCGGTAGTCCGCGTACCGTTCGCGGGTTCGGTCGGTGACGCTCGGATCGACCTCGTCCAGTGCCGCTTCGAAGTCGCCGCGGTCGACGGTCAGGCCGTCCACGGCGTCCGCGCCGGCGGTCCCTTCTGCACCGGCAGTCGCTTCCGCACCGGCAGTCGGGTCCGCGGTGGTGCTCGCCGGCGATTCGTGCGATTCGAGGAACGACCGCGTCGCGCGCGCCGACGCAGTCCGACAGATCGCCTCGATGTCCGCGCCGACATACCCGTCGGTACGAGCCGCGAGCGCGCCCAGGTCGACGCCTGCGGCGAGGGGGACGTCCGCGGTCTGGACGTCGAAGATCTCGCGGCGAGCGCGCTCGTCGGGGACGGGGACGTGACACTGGCGCTCGATGCGACCGGGGCGGAGGAGCGCGTCGTCGATGAGGCTCGGTCGGTTCGTGGTTGCGACCACGAGTACGTCCTCTGCCTCGCCGAGGCCGTCCAGTTCCGTGAGCAGCTGGCCGACGACGCGCTCGCCGACGCCCGAGCCGGACGTGCGGCCGCGTTCGGCCGCGACCGCGTCGATCTCGTCGAAGAGCACGATCGCTGGCGCGTTCTTCCGAGCGCGCTCGAAGACGTCCCTGACCCGGGATTCGGACTCGCCGACCCACTTCGAGAGCAACTCGGGGCCCTGGATCGACAGGAGGTTGCACTCGGACTCGGTGGCGACGGCGCGCGCGAGCATCGTCTTCCCCGCGCCGGGCGGCCCGTAGAGGAGGACGCCGCTCGTGGTGTCCAGGCCGGCCTGGTCGAGGACGGTCGGGTACTTGAGCGGCCACTCGACGGCCTCCCGGAGCGTGCGCTTCACGGAGCCGAGGCCGCCGACGTCCTCCCACGTGACCGTCGGCACTTCGACCTGCATGTCCCGGAGCGCGCTCGGGTCGGCGTCCTCAAGCGCGGTTCGGAAGTCCGCAGCGGTCACTTCGGGCGCGGTGCGGGGCGACGTCTCGGTGAGGTCGCCGTCGTGCGACCGCTGGAGGGCGGCCATCGCGGCCTCCTGGACGACGCTCGCCAGGTCCGATCCGACGAACCCGTGCGTGCTGTCCGCGATCGACTCCAGGTCGACGTCGTCCGCGAGCGGGACGTCGCGCGCGTGAATCGCGAGCACTTCCTCGCGCTCGTCGCGGTCGGGGATCGACACCTCGACCTCGCGGTCGAAGCGCCCGCCGCGACGCAGCGCGGGGTCGATGGCGTCGGGGCGGTTCGTCGCCGCGATGACGACCACGCCCGCGGTCTGGTCGAGGCCGTCCATGAGCGTGAGCAATTGCGCGACGACGCGGCGCTCGACGTCGCCCGCGGCTTCGGAGCGCTCGGGCGTGATCGCGTCGACCTCGTCGATGAACACGACCGCGGGTGCGTTCTCCTCGGCCTCCTCGAACACCTCGCGGAGGTACTCCTCGGACTCGCCATAGTAGCGGCTCATCACTTCGGCGGCGGGCAGCGACACGAACTCGGCGTCGACCTCGTTCGCGACGGCGCGCGCGAGCAGGGTCTTCCCCGTCCCGGGCGGACCGTGGAGGAGGACGCCCGTCGGCGGGTCGACGCCGAGGTCGTCGAAGAGGTCGGGTCGCTGGAAGGGGAGTTCGACGAGTTCGCGGACGCGCTGCATCGCCTCGTCCAGACCGCCGACGTCGGCGTACGTCGTCCCGGGACGAGTCCGCTGGACGTCCGTCCCGCCGCCACCGGATTGTACCTTCGTCTCCCCGCCGTCGCTGCGGGCCGCACGGTCGCCGCCGCTCGCTCCGTCGTCGCCGCCCGAGGGCTCGTCGTCGCGAGCACCGGGACCCTCGTTCCGTCCGGCGTGGTCGTACGCGCGCACCTCGAGCTCCGTGTCGTTCGTGACGCGTACGACGCCCTCGGGGCGCGTCGCCGCGACCGCGACCGGGATCGACTCCCTTTCGGGCGCGCCCTCGTACGTCGTCGCGATCGTCGTCCCCGCGGCGAGGTGACAGTCCTCGAGGTCCGCGAGGAGCGAGTGCTCGAACGACGACAGGGACGCGAACGGTTCCTCGACGCCGACGAGTACCGCGTCGGCTGGCGTCGGCGACGCGGCGGCGACGTCGACGACGTCGTCGACGTCCACCTCGAGTTCGTCGCGGTGGTCGGCGTCCAGTCGCACGATGGCCGTCCCCTCGTCCTCGGGGTAGCCCGGCCAGACGCGCGGGAGGACCGTTCCCTCGTCGCTCGTCACTTCGACGAACTCACCGCTGAGGAGGTCCATGCGAGACATCGCGGCGATGTCGACCGCCGCGAGGCCGTTCCCGACGTTCTCCTCTCGGAGTGGCTTGACGGTAAGTTCCATGGTGTCAGATGTGGCGTGTTCGAGACCGACTCGACGTTCGTATCGGTCAGTCGGTCACCCGTTAGTTACATTCCGCCTAGCGGATCGCTGCCCCCGGTAGCCGGCGACTGTCTCCGCTCGGAGAGCGGTCAGTCGTGGGAGACGGTCGCGCCGTCGTCGATGGACGCGTACCGCTCGAGCGTGACGCCGGCGTCGAGCGTCGCCTCCATGCCGGTGCTCGCGCTTTCGCCAGCGACGACGCCGATGCAGTCGCGGTCGGTGGACCGCCGCTCGTGGTCGTCGTGAGCGACGACGCACGGGGCGTCGTGCCGGAGGTTCGCGACGCGCGTCCCGCTCCCGAAGTCGACGTCGGGCGCGAGGACGCTGTCGGCGACGAACGCGTGCGGGCCGAGGTGGACTGCGGAGAGCAGTATCGAGTGCCGGACTTCGACGCTGTGCCCGAGCGTCGCGCCAGGGCCGACGTACGTGTACGGCCGGACGTACGCGTTCGGACCGACGGTCGCGTCCGCGGCGACGATCGCCGGTCCCTCGACGACCGCGCCGGTGGCGACGCTCGCACCGGATTCGACGCGGACAGCTCCGTGGAGGCGCGACTGCGAGTCGACGTCGCCCTCGACGACGGGGTCGTCGGTGGCGTCTGCCCACTCGTCGAACGCGACCCGGTTCGCGCGGAGGAGGTCGCCGGGCGTGTCGACGTCGACGTAGTCGCCGAGGTGGACGGGGCGGACGTCGTGCCCGTCGGCGGTCCGTTCGACGATGCCGGCGATGTCGCGCTCGCCGTCGTCGTTCGCGGGGACGCGCGTCCACTCGCAGGCCTCGCCGGGGAGCGAGCACGCGCCGGCGTCGACGTACGTTCCGGCCGAATCGTCCGAGAGCGAGGCGACGTCCATGGGGCCGCCGTCGCCGACGATCATCGCCTCGTCGCCGCCCTCGGCGCGGGCGGTGACGCCGACGGCGGGGACGGTCGCGTACAGCGACGCCAGGTCGTCGACGTCGAACAGGGCGTCGCCGGGCAGGACGACGAAGTCGTCGTCGAGATGTCGGCGTGCGACGACGAGCGCGTTCGCCGTCCCCACGGGTCGGGGCTGGACGGCGTAGGTCACGGTGACGCCGTCGACGGTTTCGCCGAGCGCGCGCGTGAACGGTTGATAGTAGGGCGGGACGACGACGACGAGGTCCGTCGCGCCGCCGGCGACCGCTCGCCGCGCGGCACGCTGGAGGAGGGGTTCGCCGGCGACCGGGAGCAGGGGCTTGGGTACGGACGACGACACCGGTTCCAGGCCCGACCCGTCCCCGGCGGCGAGGAGCACGGTCTGCATGGATACGCCCCTTGCTCGCTGCCGGGCATTACTATGCGTCGGCTAAGTGAGCGCTGCGGGACACTACCACAGCGGTATATAGCGTTTACTCGCTGGAGTGAAGACGAACCGACGCCGTCGAAGCCGGTCGATTCGTCAGAGAGAGACGCACCGACGACGTCGAATGATGGTCGCCTCTCGGGTCTCACGGTACGTTGATACGTCGACGGACCGACGTTCGAACGTGACCGACGAGAGCGATGACGGCGTCAGGACGTGGCTCGTCGAGCGGACGTACTCGGACGACGAACAGAACCTCGTCATCCTGACGTACGCGACGCCCGACGGCCGACGGTACTTCCGGAAGGAGCGAGCCCTGACGTCGTTCAGCGACGCGCGCGAGACCGAGGTATCAGTGCTGGCCGACCCGAAGAACCTCGGGCCCGTCGACGACCCCGAGCAGGTCGAGTGGTTCTCGACCGAAGCGTCGCGCATGGCCGCGAAACACGACCCCGGTGACGTCCTCTGAACGCCACCGCGTGCGCCCCGTCTACTCGTCGAGTTCCCACGAGACCTCGTACTGCTCCCCCCGGAACTCGAACGCGATCGTCTTGCTGTCGTACCCGGTCGTGCGCTCGGCGTACCGGTCGCTCGTCTCGACGTCGACGCGCGTCACGTCGTCGTCGAAGACAGCGAGCGCGTTGCGGAGCGCCCGGTACCGGTCGCGCATCACCTGCTCTGCGATCACGCGACGCGGTTCCGATCCACCTGACGAGCGTTCGAGCGAGAGGACCGCCGGCTCCGTCGACTCGCGCTCGGCGGCGTGCGCGTCCGTCGCGACCGTGACCGCGTCGCCGTCGCGGGTCGCCGACGCGTCCTCGGTCGGAACGATCGAGCGCTCGGGGCCGACGAGTTCGACGAGCGCGGCACTCTCGTCGGTGCCGGCGCCGTAGCCGGCGACCGCGGCGTACGTGCCGCCGCCGAGCCAGCCGACGCTCCCGCCCGGCCCGTAGTACTCCGGGTCCGGGAGCGCCTCGCCGTGGTACGCGTTCAGGACGTACCGCTTCCCGGTCCCCGGCGCGAGGCCGCGGCAGTCCGCGGTGTGAATGTACGGCGTCACGTGGAACCACTCGCCGTCGACGAGCTTGTAGAGGTTCCAGTGCCCGCACTGGGCGACGCTCCGCGAGCGGTTCACGGCGACGAACTCGACCTGCTCGGGGAGGGTCCCGCGCTCGACGTCGGGTTCGACGAACACCGCGGTCGTCTCGTCGGCGTCGTGGTACCACGAACGCGTCGAATCGCCCCGGTGCGCCGGCACGCGCTCGCCAGCGAACCGCGACTCGGTCGTCGGCCCCGGTTCGCTGGTCCGCCACGTCGCGATCGCCATCTCGGCGTCGCCCGCCTCGAACTCGTATACCGCACTCCGCGGGAACGGTTGCTCGCGCTCGGGGTGCGCGACGACGTGGTACTCGCCGAACGCGTACTCGCCCGCGCCGAGGGTCGCTCGCTCGACCGACCAGTCGTCGAGTCGCGTCGCCCGCCAGCGGCCGTCCGCGTCCCGCTCGACGCCCGGTGCGTCCTCGACCAGGGGATTGTTCGCGGTCGGGACGAGGAACAGCCGCGTCTCCCAGTGCTGCGTGAACCGTTCGTGCGGTCGCCCGACCGCGTGCGGGGTGTCACTCTCGGCGCGACCGAACGCGGGGAGATTCGACAGGTCCACGACCTGCTCGTGGTCCCTTTCATTGACCGCCCACGAGCGGAGGACTGCGGGCGAAGACTCCGTGGCGGTCGACGCCCACTGTACCTGGAACGTGACGCGGCCGTCGACGAACTCGCCGGTACGCGGAATGCAGTACGTCTTCGGAGCGGTCTCGAGGTCCAGGGCGTCGAACGACAGCTGGTCCTCGGGCGGGGCTGGCCCGTCGGGACCGTCGTCGTCGGCGGTCGTCGCTCGCGTGGTGTCGGGCTCGGTCGTCGTCGCAGTCGCCGTCTCGTCGGTCGCGGTCGTCCGGCTCGTCGTCGATTCGCCGGAGCGACTCGCACAGCCGGCGACCGCGGTCGAGCCGAGGACCGCGAGGAGGGATCGGCGGCGCATACTCTGGCAGTGACCACCGATCGGTAAGGGCCTTGGGTAGCCTCAAACGCCGATTGCACCCAGGGTGACAGGGGGCTTCGAGCCCGTCGATTCGTCCGCGCGAACCCGTCAGTTCGGGCTGGGGTCGTAGATCGTGGAGACGTACGCCGCCAGGTCGGTGGTGGTCACGATACCCATCGGCGTGCCGTCGTCGTCGACGACGGGCATGTGGTGGATGCCGGCCTCGAGCATGCGGTTGGCGACCTCCTCGATGGGTTCCTGCGCGTTCGTCGTCAGGACCTCCGTCGACATGTACTCCGAGACCGGCGTCTCGTCCTTGGGCTTGCGTTCCGCGACGATCTTCACGAAGTCCGTGGTCGTGAGGATGCCCCGCAGGCGGTCGTCGTCGTCGACGACGAGGACGCTCCCGATGCCGCGGTCGAGCATCGTGTTCGCTGCGTCCTCCACGAGCGTGTCCTGCGCGACGGTCTCCGGGTCTGACGTCATCAGTTGCGCGACGAAAACGTCGTCCATACGGAACGATACTCGGGTCCCCGTAAAAAACCGTACGGAACCGCCTGGCGTTCGTCGGCGGACAGAGGGGTATCGTCGACTCGACGCACGCGGGTTCCGTGAAGTTCTTCCCGCACCGTACCGGAGTCGCGTGCATGGAATCGGCGCTCGGGCCGCCGCCGGAGATGGCCCAGAAGGAAGCCGAGCTGACGCCGATGATGAGCCAGTACTTCGAGCTGACCGACCGGTACGACGACGCGCTCGTCCTCTTCCAAGTCGGCGACTTCTACGAGGCGTTCTGCGACGCGGCGCGCGCGGTCTCCCGCACGTGCGAGGTGACGTTGACGAAGCGCGAGGACAACACGGGCCGGTACCCGATGGCGGGCGTCCCGATCGACAACGCGGAGTCGTACATCGAGCGACTGCTCGACGCCGGCTACCGGGTCGCGGTCGCGGACCAGGTCCAGGACCCCGAGGAGACCAGTGGCGTCGTCGACCGCGCCGTGACTCGGGTCGTGACGCCGGGAACGCTCACGGAGGACGAACTCCTCGGGGGCGCGGAGAACAACTTCGTCGCCGCGCTCGCAGAGGGCTACGGGCTCGCGGTACTGGACGTTTCGACGGGGGACTTCTACGCGACGAACCCGTCCTCGCCGGCGGCGGTCGCTGACGAGATCGGGCGGTTCGCGCCCGCGGAAGCGATCGTCGGCCCGGACGTGGCCGCGGACGCGTTCGATGCAGACTGCATGGTGTCTCCGTACGACGAGTCGGCGTTCGACCGCGAGACGGCGGCCGAGCGCGTCCGCGAGTACTTCGGCGACCCCGACGAGTACGCCATGACCGAGGCAGAAGTTCGAGCCTGCGGTGCGCTCCTCGCGTACGCCGAGTACACGCGCGGCGGTGGCGCGGCGGCCTCGGGCGAGATTCCCGAGGACCCCGAGACGGCGGACGAACGCGAGCGACTCGGGTACCTGAATCACCTGACGCGGTACGACCCGCGCGAGTACGTCGTGCTCGATCCGACCGCACTCGAGTCCCTCGAGCTGTTCGAGCGACGGAGCGTCCGCGGCGTCCAGGGCGCGACGCTCTCGGGCGTGCTCGACGAGACCGCGAACGCGCTCGGTCGCCGCCGGCTCCAGGAGTGGCTGCGGCGACCGCTCCTCGACCCAGCACGCATCGAGCGCCGACACGACGCCGTCGGGGAACTCAAGCACGACGTCGTCACGCGCGAGGCGCTCCACGACGCGCTTCGGGACGTCTACGACCTGGAGCGACTCATCTCGCGAGTCTCCCGCGGTCGAGCGAACGCGCGGGACCTCCGGTCGTTGCAGGACACGCTCGACGTCGTCCCGACGCTGAAGGAGACGCTCGCGGACGCGGAGAGTCCCCTCCTCGTCGACATTCGGGAGGATCTCGACGAGCTCGCGGACGTCCGCGAGCTGATCGGGGACGCCATCCGGGCGGAGCCGCCGATCGAGGTGACGGAGGGCGGCGTGATCCGCGAGGGCTACGACGACGAACTCGACGAACTGCGGGCGACCGAGCGCGACGGCAAGCAGTGGATCGACGACCTCCAGGCGCGCGAACGCGAGCGCACTGGCGTCGACTCGTTGAAAGTCGGCCACAATCAGGTCCACGGGTACTACATCGAGGTGACGAACCCGAACCTCGACGCGGTGCCCGAGGACTACCAGCGCCGGCAGACCCTGAAGAACTCCGAGCGGTACTACACGCCGGCGCTCAAGGAGCGCGAGGAAGAGATCGTCTCCGCCGAGGAGCGCGCGGACGCGCTGGAATACGAGCTGTTCCGGGACGTCCGCGAGCGCGTCGGGGAGGAGACCGAGCGCGTGCAGGGGGTGGCGGACCGGGTCGCGCGCCTGGACGTCCTGGTGTCGTTCGCGGCCGTTGCGGCGACGTTCGATTACTGTCGGCCGACGTTCTCGGGGGCTGGCATCGACGTCGAGGGCGGTCGGCATCCGGTCGTCGAGCGCACGCAGGAGTCGTTCGTGCCGAACGACGCACAGTTCGACCGCGAGGAGTTCCTCGCGGTCGTGACGGGCCCGAACATGAGCGGGAAGTCGACGTACATGCGGCAGGTGGCGTGCATCTGCGTGATGGCGCAGGCGGGCAGCTTCGTGCCGGCGGCGTCCGCGGACCTCCGCGTGGTCGACCGCGTGTTCACGCGCGTCGGCGCGAGCGACGATATCGCGGGCGGCCAGTCGACGTTCATGGTGGAGATGACGGAGCTCGCGGACATCCTCGCGGACGCGACCGCGGACTCGCTCGTGCTCCTGGACGAGGTCGGACGGGGGACGAGTACGACGGACGGGCTCGCGATCGCGCAGGCGGCGACGGAGTACCTCCACGACGAGGTGGAGGCGGTGACGCTGTTCGCGACCCACCACCACGAGCTGACGGCGGTGGCGGACGACCTCGATGGGGCGTTCAACCTGCACTTCTCGGCGACGGAGACGACTGGCGAGGTCCGGTTCGACCACGAGGTCTCTCGCGGTGCTGCGACGGCGTCCTACGGCGTCGAGGTGGCGCAGGCCGCGGGCGTCCCGGACAGCGTGCTGGCGCGCTCTCGAGAGTTGCTCGCCCGTAGCGAGGCGGTCGACGCGGACGTCGTCGACGTCGGTGTTGACGAGGCCGACGCGGCCGCGAACCCTGCGAGCGAGCACGCGACGCTCGACGAGTTCGCGGCGGCGGACACCGTCGCCGTCCCCGAGTCGGTCGTCGACCGGCTCCGGTCGGTGACCGTCGCGGACACGACGCCGATGGACGCGCTCGCGCTCCTGGACGAACTCAAACGCGAACTCGACGACTGACCGTCGCGGGTCCGCGTCAGTTCCCGCTTCGGGGTCCGTTCCGTTCCACTTTGACGGGTTCTCTTCGCCTGTATTCGTTGGCTTCGAGCCCGTTCTGCGGGGAGCGAAGCGGACCGCAGCGACGGACCCCTAACTAGTCGGGTATCGACGCCTTTTCCGTGTACGTCCGACCATGTGTTGTGGCGTCGCGAGACGATTGCGTCACGTGACCGCTCTCGGTCCGATCTGCCCACCGAGGAATTGTCCACATCATCCCACCCAGGGATCACCCAATCCAACCCACGGATCACCCAAGCCCACCGACGATTCACCCAATCCCACTGATGAATCACCCCACGAATCGACCCGCGGCGGGTCGAGCACCCATCACCCAGTCGGGACGCGGAGGACCGGGACGGACTCCAGCCGCCGTTCGACGGATCGGACGGCGACCGCGACGGCCACACGTTTTGTTACTATCTCAGTAGTCTCGGAGCGACACTATTATAGTAGTATAGATACTACGTTGGGTTGTAGCAGGGCTATCGGCGCCCGAGGACCGACGATGACAGGAACCAGATTCGAGACGGCGTCCGAGCGGGATCGCACCGACCGCGAGCAGGCGACGGGCGGTCGCGAAGCAGCGCGGACCGACGAGTCGGAGGCGGTCGACGAGTGCCCGGAGTGCGGCGGCCGCCTCGAGGCCGACGAGACCCACGGCGAGACGGCGTGCCGCGACTGCGGCCTCGTGGTCGACGAGGACGCCGTGGACCGCGGCCCCGAGTGGCGTGCGTTCGACAGCCAGGAGAAAGCCGAGAAGTCCCGCGTCGGCGCACCCACGACGAACCTCATGCACGACAAGGGCCTGTCGTCGGTGATCGACTGGCAGGACAGGGACGCGTACGGCGGTCAACTCTCCGCGCGCAAGCGCAAGCAGATGCAGCGCCTCCGGGCGTGGGACGAGCGGTTCCGCGCGACGAGCGCGAAGGACCGCAACCTCAAGCAGGCGCTCGGGGAGATCGAGCGGCTGTCGAGCGCGCTCTCGCTCCCGGACCCCGTCGCGGAGACCGCGAGCGTCGTCTACCGCCGCGCGCTCGAGGAAGACCTCCTCCCCGGCCGGAGCATCGAGGCCGTCGCCACCGCGGCCGTGTACGCCGCCGCGCGCCAGTCCGACGTCCCGCGGAGCCTCGACGAGTTCGAGCCCGTCAGTCGCGTCGACCGCCGCGAGTTCGCTCGCGCGTACCGGTACGTCGCTCGCGAACTCGAACTGGCGATGGAGCCGACGAACCCAGACGACTTCCTCCCTCGATTCTGTTCCGAACTGGACGCGTCCGAAGAACTCGAGCGTCGCGCCACGGACTTGCTGTCGGCCGGGAAGCGCGCGCACGTCCACAGCGGCAAGAGTCCCTCCGGGCTCGCCGCCGCCGCGATCTACGCCGCCTCCAGGCTCCTCGACCAGGAGTTCACGCAGGAGGAGGTCGCGGACGTCGCCGACGTCAGTGCCGTCACCATCCGGAGCCGCTACCGCGAACTCCTGCGGGCAGCCGACGACCGGAACGTCGCGACTGCTGACTGAACCCCCCGTCCGGCGCGACTGCTGACTGAACCCCCCGTCCGGCGCGACTGCTGACTGAATCGCCCGTCCGGCGCGATCGCTTCGGTCCGCGACGGCGTCGGGGTTCTATGGTCCTCGGTGGCGTCGTCGTGGCCGTCGCCGAGTAACGTATTTCAGTGCGCGATGGCAATCACCTGGAAACGAATGCCTGCACGCCGAGGAACATCATGACCGAGTACGACACGGACGACGCCGTCGGCGAGACGGAGGCGGTCCTGGAAGCCCTCGGGTTCACCGAGTACGAGTCCAAGTGCTTCGTCGCCGCGACGCGCGTCGGGACGGGCACGGCCAAGGAGGTGAGCGAGGTCGCGGACGTGCCGCGGGCGCGAGTGTACGACTGCATGGAGTCGCTCGGCGAACGCGGCCTCGTGGACGTCCAGGAGGCGAACCCGAAGCGCTATCGCGTCGTTCGGCCGGAGACGGCGGTGGCGACGCTGCGGCGTGCGTTCGAGGACCGCTTCGAGCGACTGGACGCGCTCCTGCCGTCGCTACACGCGACGGCGACGGAGACAGAGGACGACGACGTCTGGGTGATCGAGGGCGGGGCTGACGTCGCCGAACGGATGACGACGCTCGTCGGGGACGCCGAGGCGTCCGTGATCGTCGCGGTCGGCGCGGAGGGACTGCTCACGGAGGAACTCCTCTCCGCGCTCGTGGCGGCGGCGGACCGCGGCGTGGACGTGACGGTCGGGTCGCCGGGCGAGCCGGTGCGCGAACGCGTCGCGGACGCCGTCCCCGCGGCGACAGTCCAGGAGACCTGGACGTGGTGGGAGACGTTCCCGATCCGACCGGGCGCGGTGTCGAGCGTCCTGCTGGTCGACGGGCGTGCGCTCCTCGTCAGCAGCGACGACCCAGCGTCGCTACCGGGGCGGGAGGGCCATCGGGCGGTGTGGACCGACGGCGCGAACACGCCGCTCGTCGGACTGCTCAGACCGCTGCTGGAACGGGCGGTGCGCGGGGAGGCGCAGACGACCGGCGACCCGTCGCCGATCTGAACGCGAGGTATCGCTTCGACCGAACGTTCTGCACGTCGGCGTTCAGACGTCGACGGTGTTCCCGCATTCGGGGCACTCGAGGTGCTGGCCGTCCGCGGTCATGACGAACTGGAGGGTGTCGCTGTCGCCGCACTCGCGGCACGCCATCGGGACGCGGACGTCCGTGCTCTCCTGGGGTCCGCCGAGGGCGATGACGACGGCGTCCTCGTCGGTCTGGTTCCCGCTCGTCTGGTAGTCGCCGGGCGCGAACCGGATGGCCTCGTGCGGACCGACCTCGACCTCGGTCTCGGGCGTCTGGAACGTGACCGTGCCTTCGGCGACGTAGAACACCTCCTCCTGGTCCATGTGCGTGTGCATCCCGCCGGAGAGCGCTTGCTCGGGCTCCAGCCGGTAGTAGTTGATCGCGAGGTGCTCGGCGTTCAGGTGCTCGGTGAGGCCGCGTCGGTCCACGTCCTCGCCGCCGAAGAACCGCGGTTCGACGTCGTCGATGTCGACTTTCTCCATGCACCCCACTGCGGAATCGAGCGTGGAAGGCGTTCCGGTTCACCCCGCCGCCTGCTGGTTCCGCCGTCACGCCGTTCGGGATGCGAGCCGCCCTCACCCGTCGAACGCGTGCGTCGAGATATCGCTGCTCTCCGCGGAGTCCCTGGGGTCGACCCGCGCGAACTCGAGCCCGCGTTCGGCGAGCAGCTGGCGGGCGCGGTCGGTGAGACCGGGCGCGACGAGGACGCCACGGGGGTCGGCGTCGGCGTGGGAATCCCTGGCGAGCGCCTCGACGTACCGGTCGAGTTGGCCGACGGCGTCCGGCCCGGCGCGGTCGCGCTTGAGTTCCAGGACGACGGGGCGCCCGGTCGCGTCCTCCGCGTAGACGTCGACGGGGCCGGCGCGCGTCCGGCGTTCGGTCGCCAGCGGGACGAGGCCGGGTTCGACGCGGTCCGGGTCGTCGAGCACCAGCGACTTCAGGTCCGCCTCGGTCCCCGATTCGGTCGCGGCGTCCGGGTCGTCGACGGCGAGTACCGACACGAGGTCGAGCGACGTCCACGTCACGCGGAGGCACTCGGAGCCGTCCTCGATACCTTCGGCATCGTCACCGCCGACGCGACCGTCGCCGAGGAGGACCCGGAGGTCGCCGTCGTCTGTCGCCTCCACGACGACGCGGTCGCTCGACGGCTGCGGGTGAACGGGTCGGTGTCCGCTGGCGTCGTGGACGAGCACGGTCCCGTCGGGCTTGAACGTCCCGTGGCGGCACGCGAGCGCGTGCGTGCTCGACGTCGTCCCATCGTAGGCCACGGTACATTCGCCGACGACGGTCGCGTACGCGCCCGACCGCCGCGCGTCGTCGAGAACGTCGGCGGCCGTGGTCGCGTCCGGGTCCGAGACTGTCCGTACGCCCGACTGGCCGGATGGCTCGGACGGAGTGGGCCCGCTGTCGAGCGTCACGAACGAGCGTAACCATCGCCCGCAGTTAAGCGTCGCGACCGCGCTGGCCGTACCTTCCGACTGAGAGCGAATCCAACTGGTCTCAGAGTCCGGTTGCGTCCGTCGAATCGGGCGGAATGGCGACGACGGTCCGGTCCGCGACCTCGGCGTCGAGCGCGTCCAGGAGGTCCTCGTGAACGCGACGGGGTGCGTCGCCCACCGCTCGAGCGTGAGCGGCAGTGGCGCCGCGGCGCCACGCGCGCAACTCGCTGGCGTCGTGCTCGGGGTCGCGATCCCGTCTGAGAGGAACGAGCGCGCCGCCGTACTCGACGGTCGGGTCGTCGAGCCAGAACGCGAGCGATTCGAACGCGCGGACGCAGAACGATGGCGTGACGACGAACGCGGCCTCGTGCGCGAGCGGATCGACGTACGTCGCCGCGAGGTCCGCGAGGTCGTCCGCGACGCCGAGCGGACCCGGCCGAACCCTGGGTGCGTCCCCGCCGCGACCGCGTCCGCCCAGCGGCGTCGACTCGGTCACGGCGTCGAGCAACCGGTAGCCGTGGGCGCCCCACTGCGAGTACCGCACCGTGTACCCGCCCGTCGGTCGTTCGTACGCGACGAGTGCACGATGCCCCACCTACGACCGCCTCCGTCCAGTCATGTCGACCGTCGCCGCCCGATCGCACTTGAATGCCCGGACGGCGCTCGTCGGTCAGCTGTGGGCGATTGCGAATTGGCCACCGAGTGGATGCAGTCTGCAACGTATATGTGTGTTCGATGCATGGGTCGGTTCGAACCGCAATGTCGAGCGATCATGGGCAGGAGGACGCGGGCGGGGCACGCGAGTCGACCGTGGAATCCGACGGTGGGGCATCGCGGGGGACACTCGACCGGTCGAAGGTGGTGACGATGGACGGGGCGGACGCTCGCAGTGGCTTGGGTCGCCGGACGGTCTTGAGTGCGACGGCGGGCGCCGCAGTTGCGTTCGGGGTCGGCGCGACAGTCTCGTCCGCCGCCGCGGACGCGAGCGAGTCGTCGCCCGGCGTGGGCCGCGAGCGTGCTGGCGAGTCCACGGCGGCGAACGCGACGCCGACCGCCGCAAACGCGACGCCGACGGAGTGGGTGATGGACGGGTTCGACGTCGCGAACACCAGGTACGCGCCGGACGCGTCCGCGGTCACTGGGTCGGCCTCTGAGGTCTGGGAGTTCGACGTGAGCGTCGACCACGTCCGCGGCGGCAAGTACAAGACCGGGCGGATCGAGTACGCACCGCCGACGATCGCCGACGGGGTGGTGATCTTCGGCGACGGCGCGGTCACGTCCAGCCAGAACTACGTCCACGCCGTCGACGTCGAGACCGGCGAGCACGTCTGGCGGACGACGATGCCGGAGGTGAACGCCTCGGTCGCCGTCGGCGACGGTCGCGTGTACGCGGCCGGGAACGAGTCGTTCGTCGTCGGGCTCGACCTCGAGAGCGGCCAGGAGCTCTGGAAGTGGGGGGTCGGCCGGGACGTGAAGTCCTCGCCGAAGTACCACGACGGGACGGTGTTCGTCGGCTGCAACGACGGGCGGTTCTACGCGCTCGACCCCGCGGAGGGGTTCCGGGTGTGGCGTCACGACACCAGCGACGACGCCGAGAACCTCCGGATCTACGGGAGTCAACCCATCGACGACGGTCTGGTGTACGTGAACACGTGGGCGCCCGGCGATCAGGCGTCGTTCCTGTACGCGCTAGACGTCGAGAACGGGCGCGAGCGATGGAAGTACGACGTGTCACTCGGTGGCGGTAAGGGCGTCGCGCCGCCAGCGGTCGCCGACGACCACCTCCTCGTGCCGGACGGGACGCGCGGTCGGATGCTCGCGTTCGACCTCGACGGTCACGACATGGTCTGGCAGAAGGAGGGGTTCGAGTTCGGGCCGCGGAACGGGGTCGCGATAGCGGACTGTCGGGCGTTCGTCGGGTCGCTCGGCGGGCACGTGACGGCGATGGACGTCGAGACGGGCGAGTGGGGGTGGCGAGCGGACACCCGGGCCGCCGTGGAGATGCCGCCGACGGTCGCGAACGGGACGGTGTACGTCGTGGACCGCGAAGGCTGGCTGTACGGGTTCGCGGTCCGCGGCGGCGCGAAGCGCTTCGAGTACCGGGTCGGGGAGCGGGCGTCGACGACGCCGCGAGTCGTCGACGGCGACCTCTTCCTGGCCTCGAACGAGCGCCTTCTGCGGGTCACCGGCGACCGCGGTGACTTCTCGATCGAGGCTGTCTGTGCGCCGACGGCGTCGACGACGGCGAGTCCGACGACCGATGCGTCGACGACGGAGCCGAGGGCGACGGCAACGAGTCCATCGACCGAGACGGCGTCGGAGACGACGGACCCGACGGGTGATGGTGGGACCGGGACCGACGGGAGCGGGTCGACCCCGGGATTCGGCGTCGTCGCGAGTGCGACGGCACTGGCGTCCGCGGCCGGAGTGGCACTACGTCGGAGGCGTCGGACGACGACCGACGAGGAGTGAGCATCACGGACCGAGCCTCGAGCGGGCCCGTGCAGGTATCGCCGGAGGGAACCCGAGACACGAACCGCGACCTTTTCAGCGCGCTGTGACGAACCGACCGGCGATGCGAACGACACGACGACGGTTCCTGGGCGCCGCGGGTGCCGGACTCGCCGCGGGGCTCGCCGGCTGTAGCGGTGGCGGACCGACGGTCCCGTCGATCGCGGAGGCACCTGGCGTCGCGGGATCCGAGTTCCGCTTCGCGTACGAGGCGACCGACGTGGCGATCCCGCGGCGGCCGCCGGTCGTACTCGGCAGGCTCGACGACCTCAGAGATCACGGCGCGCACCTCGCGGACCCACCCCACGCGCTCGCCGGACACGAACCCCTCTCGTCGCCCGTCTCGGACGTCGTCTCCCTGCCGTCGACGACGGCGTACGCGAAGGTAGCGGGGGCGCGCGCGTTCGTCGGCGTCGACGCGGACGCGGCCCGGTCGTCGCTCGCCGACGCAGGCGAGGAGACCACCGCGTCCGGGCGACCGTACTTCGAGGGCGAGGACTGGGCGGCCGCTGTCACCGACGACGCCGTGGTGGAGGCGGCCGCACCCCTGGTCGGGTCGGCTCGCGAACGCCGCCAGTACGCGACCACGATCGCTGCCGCGGTGGCGGGCGACGAGGACCGGTTGCTCGACGTCCACGAGCCCTCGCGTCGCGTCGCGGACGCGCTCCCGGCCTGCCAGTACGTGAGCGTCTCGCCGTCGCTCTCGGACGTCGACTTTCGAAGCGAGATCTTCGGGGTGTCTGTGCGCGGCGAGCAGTCGGTGCTGGCGACGGCGCGACTCGCAGCCGACCACCGGGACCCGAGCAAGCGGAACGCGCGGTTGGACGTCGTCGACCGATGGGAGTCCCGACTGACGCCGGACGCGTCGGTGTCGAACGTCACCGTCCTGAAGGACGACCACCTCGTGCGCGTCACCGGCGTCGTCCCGACCGCGAAGATCCGACCGTCGGGATGACGGTATCGTCCGTCACCGCTCGAAGGGGGACGATTGAAGGGTGGCGCAATCGACTCTCCGGACGTGACCGACCTACTGGAGCCCCCGGAGTGGCGACCGACGAGCACGGACCCCGTCGACGACCAGTTCGGGCACCTCGTCGACGGTGCGACGCTCGAGGACGCCGCGGACTACGACGCGGTCCTCGTCGGCGTCCCCTACGACGGCGCCGTCATCTCGCGGCAGGGCGCGAGCGAGGGCCCGGCCGCGATCAGGCGGTCGTTGATGAGCACGAAGACGCATCACTTCGACGCCGGGCCCGTCGACTCGCTCGCGGACCTCGGGAACGTCGCCTTCCCAGAGCAGGAGTCGACCGCGGTCGTACAGAGCGCGATCGCGGACGCGACGCGAGCGGTCCACGATCGCGACACCGCGCCCGTGTTTCTCGGTGGCGACAACTCGACGACGTACGCGAACGCCAGCCCCCTACTCGACCGGGACGTCGGGGCGGGCACGGACTCGCTGGGCGTCGTGAGCTTCGACGCGCACCTCGACTGTCGAGTGGTCCGCGAGGACCCGACGAGCGGGTCGCCGTACCGACAGCTCCACGACGACGGCCTCGACGCGCTCGCCGTCGTCGGCGCACGGCACTTCGAGACGTCGACGGGCTACCACGACTTCGTCCGCGACAACGACTACGAGATCGTGACCGCCGAGGAGGTCGGCGACGACGACGTCGAAGCCGTCGATCGCGCGCTCGACGCGCTCGGCGACGTCGACCAGGTGTACGTGAGCGTCGACATCGACGTGCTCGACGCACCCTACCCGGGGTCGAGCGCGCCGACGCCCGGCGGCATCACGGCTCGCGAACTGTTCCGGATGGTCAGGGTCGCCGCGAGCGACGACCGCGTCGCCGGGTTCGAGGTCGTCGAGACCGCCCCGCCGCTCGACGAGAACGACCGGACCGTCGACGCGGCCGCGCGGACGGTCGCGCACTTCCTCGCCGGCCACGGCATCTGATTCGACGGCGATCCCTCGGGTTTCGATTCGCGACGTTACCTGTTCGAACCAGGACAATGGTTTTGTCCCCCGTGCCCGAGGGGCACTGCATGGACGTACTCGAGCGTTTCAACGAGAAGTACCCGTTCGGTCAGCACCTCGGCCTGGAGATCACGGCGGCCGAAGACGGCGTGGCCAAGGGGCACGTCGCACTCGAGGACCACCACTCGCTGTCGGAGACGACGACGCTCGCGCACGGCGCGGTGCCGTTCGCGCTCGCGGACTCGCTCTCCGCCGCCGCGCTCGCGTCCGTCGAGGGCAATCCCGGACCGACGCTCGACGTCCGCATCGACTACCTCCGGCCCGCCACAGGCGACATTCACGGCGAAGCCGTCGTCGACCGGTACGGTTCCGACACGGGCGTCGTCGAGACCGAACTCTTCGACGCAGAGGAGAACTCGATCGCGAAGACCCGCGGCGTCTACAAGACGAACCTCGTCGGCGGACAGAACCCGTTCGTCGACTCGGACTGAGCGTCCCGCACCGCGACGGCGGACCGGTGGCTCACGGATACGATCGGTCGGTCAGTCGTCCGCGACGGGAGTCTCGGGCCGGTACTCCTTGCTGATGGCCTTCCACTTCCCGGAGCGGTACCGCCAGAAGTTGATGATGGCGGGGACGAGTGCCTCCCCCATGAAGGAGAGGTAGAGGCCGACGATGCCGACGGCGGGGACGACCGCGCCGACGTACGCGAGCGGGATCGCGAACCCGACCATGCCGATGACCTGACTGTAGAACGTCCAGTTCGTGTCGCCCGAGGCGTCGAGCGGCCCCGCCGCGGTCCCCTTGACGCTCTGGGCCATCACGGCGACGCACGCGGCGTACGTCAGACCGACGGCGACGGGGACCGTGTTCGGGTTCGCGTCCGGGCCGACGAACAGTTCGACGATCGGCTGTGCGAACGCGGCGACGACGACCGCGAACACGGCGTACGTCGCGAACGAGAACACGAGGATGTCGTCCGCGTACGCCTCCGCGTCGGCCTCGTCGCCTTCGCCGAGTTCCTGCCCGACGAGGCTGGACGCGGCGAGTCCGAAGCCCCAGCCGGGCGTGTTCATCAAGCCGAGGATGCGGCGGACGATGACGTACGCCGCGACGACGCTCGGCCCGAACAGCGCGACGATGGCGAGCATCGGGAACTTCGCGACCGTCCACACGGAGTTCCGGCCGACGACCGGGAGGCCGATCTCGAAGACGTCCCGGATCGTCGCCCAGTCGAGGTACGTCCCGAACGGGTCGACGTGGACGGGGAGGTCGCCGAGGCCGGGGATGCGGCCGGCGACCATCGCGAGCACGAACGTCGCGGTGACGAGGACGTTCGCGAGCACCGTCCCGAGGGCCGCACCGGCGACGCCCATGTCGAGTGCGAAGATGAACACCGCGTTCCCCGCGATGTTCGCGATGGCGCCGCCGCCGCGGACGAGCATCGGCGTCCACGCGTCGTCCGCGCCGATGAAGACGCGACTCCCGACGAGGTTCAGCCCAGCGAACGGGACGCCGAACGCGACGACGCCGAGGTACTCCGCGCCCGCTCGGGCGGTCGCCGGCTCCGCGGCGATGAGGTCGACGAGCGCCCGGGGGTAGGTCGCGAAGACGGCGGCGACGGGGACGGTGAGCGCGAGGACGATGACGGTACTGGAGCGGATCGCTTGCCCGATCTCGTCGTGCGCGTCCGCGCCGAACCCCTGGGAGACGAGCGCGATCGTCCCGGCGGCGAACCCGCCGCCGAGCGAGAACGCGATCCCCCAGAACGGGCCGGCGAACCCGACGCCGGCGATCGCGACTTCGCCGATGGCGATGCCGACCATCGCCACGTCGACCGCGTTCTTGCTCATCCGCGCGAGGCCGGTGACGATCCGCGGCCAGGAGAGGTCCGTCGTCCGTTCGACGTGCTCTCGGCGGACGAGGCCGGCCTTCGCGAGGAGGAGGCCGACCGAGAGCAAGAGCAGTCGGACGGGATTCTGGTACCGGACCACTACCAGCGAGTATTTCGTTTCGAAAACATAGGGGTTTCCTTCCCGGAACGGTGCGAGACGGCGTCACTCGGTGGGTCTTCCCACGGTTTTCTTGCTCCACTTTCGCTGCCGTACATTGGTTCGAACGTCCTCGTCCGCGGGGCCGGACCGCGCGAAGCGATCGGGTGCGACGGCCACCGTCGTTCAAGTCATTCTGGTTTCAATGGTTGATAGTGAGGAAGTAGGCGCCGTCCGACCCGGCGTCGTTCGTCGCCGTCGTCCCCGGCTTTCGTCTGCGGTCCCATCCCTTAAGTAGCGGCGCGGCCCTACCGTCATCGTATGACTGAGGGGCACCCGCCGCGCGACGTCGATCCCGCGTTCGACGACGTCGAGCGGCGGGACGTGAGTTCGCGGCCGGGCGACGGGTCGCTGTCGCGCGTCGACGCGGTCAAGGACGAGCGATTCCGGCGCTGGGACGTCGCGACGCCAGCGGCGACCATCATCGGTCGCCCGGAGTCACCGGACGGCGACGTGAGCGAGAACCTCCGACGGCTCCACGACGAGCAGCATCCCGCGATGGCGGGCCACAGCGCCCGGATGCATCGCCTCGAGAAGGCCCGGATCACGCACGCGTACGCCTCGGCGCTCGACGTGACGCCGTGGGAGCGCGACCGCGCGATGGGCATCATGGTCGACCTCGACCTGACCGTGTTCGGCCAGCAGCGCGCGATCGAGAAGGTGTCGCTGGTCGTCCTGAAGTACGTGGTCGACGACGAGCGCGAGCGCAAGCTCGGACTCCAGGACGAATCGTTCGTCGCGAGCCTCACTGGTGACGAGATGGAGTCGCTGTACGACCGCTACGAGTCGCTCTCGGACGAGGATCGCTTCCAGGAGCTCATGGAGGCCCAGGACCTGGACGTGACGAAGGTGAATCGATTGGAGCGATCGCTCCGCGAGCAAGTCGTCGAGCAGGACCTCGAGGACGCGGTCCTCGGTCGGTCCCCGTACCGCGACCCGGCGATGCCGTCGATCCGGGAGACGCCCGGCGAAAGTACTCGGACTGTAGACGATTCTGGCTAGTCCATCGTAACCTATATTTTTTGACAACTGGCCCTTGGCCGTAACTGTTAATATTCCTGACCAACGTCCTTTAAAGACATGACAGTGGTTGATGAAGTAAGAATCCAAAACTTTCGTTCAATTATTGATTCCGAATGGGTTTCACTTGAAGATGGAGTTACAACTCTAGTCGGACCCAATGAAGCGGGCAAGACTGCAATTTTAGAGGCCCTTAGAAGATTTGAGCCAAATAAAGGATTCAACGAAGATGATGTTTGTGACTATGTTAGTTCACCCGATCTTGAAAACACCGCGATGGTATCTATTAGGTTGTCTGGGGTGACCCCTGCTTCTTCATCTTCAAGACATACTGCCTCATTTAACCAACCCGACCTTCTGAAAATCGATCGAGAAATAGACATTACCATATATAAATATTTTGACGGCAGCTACTCGGTTGAATCTGCCGATATTGAATCTGAGATAACACAATATGAGTCATCTCGCCAAGAGAGGTCACAGAATCTGCACAAGGACCTCAAAAGCTTAGCATCCAGTATGCTGGATGAACTTTCTGAGGAGGATATAGGGGAATCGCAAAAAGAAATCGAATCCATTGCCACCCAATCAGGGAACTCTGGGTCCATTTATTCTAGCTTCCGAAGTACAGATAAAGTGGACATTGGAGGCCTCCAGAACCAATACCAGACTCTGAAAGGTATATTAGTTTCGGCGCGATCTGATGATTTACCTAGCCCTTTGACTAGTCAAGCTATGGAATTAGAGCGAAAAATATCTAGCTCTCGGCCAGCCGGTGATCTCTTCGCTGATCACTTTTTCTCGACCGTCTTATATCAGAATCCGCCTATTATTGACGATTCGATTAAACTCGATAAAGTTGGGCAAAAAGAGGAATTATTGTATTCGAGTCTTTTAGAATTCATTGGCATCGGTCCGGACGAAGTTGAGGGAATGGATCCCCGGGAAAGACGATCTACTATTGAGAGCGCCATGTCTGAGTTCACCAGCTTATTCACTAAATTCTGGACACAGGGAGAGATTCGATTCGATCTAGATTTTGTCAATGGGAAAGCTACATTACTTATATCCGACGAGTCAGAAGAAGAACAGTACGTCAGCCAGCGATCTCGAGGATTTAAGGAATTTCTTACATTCTTCCTACGTCTTCTCACGAACAACGGTGGGGAATCCTTTAGCAATCAAGTAATCCTATTGGACGACCCTGGGATTCACCTCCATCCCGAAAGACAAAAGGACCTCATTGAGGCTATTTCGAACCTTAGTGATTTTAATCAAATTTTGTATTCAACCCATTCCCCATACATGCTAGATAAGAGCCATATCAACGGTCTTCGTGTTATCTCTTCAAAGAATGGTCACGAAGGGACTATAATTGAGTCAAATCTCACCAAGGCGAGGGAATTGGACGGTGACTCTCTTGAACCCGTGAGAGGAGCTCTTGGCGCCACATTCAGCGATTCCCTATTTGGAAGCAACCAGACAATACTTGTAGAAGGATATACGGACCGCGTATATCTACGGAGATTCGCGAATATCTTTCAGAACTCAGGCCGGGTAGAATTCGCCCAGGACGCAGGGATCGTCGATATGGGAGGTGGAGCTAAATGGGAGAAGTATACCCGGTTTTTAGAAAGTGAAGGATACGATTATGTTCTCCTACTTGATTATGACGGTGTTGAAGATAATTCAGATAGACGTATTGAAGAAGATGATTATTTAGATAAAGAAGATGTTATCCGTATCGACAGTATACTTGACAAAACAATTTCAGAGGGAGATAAGGTCGAAATTGAAGACGTATTTGACCGCGAAGACTTTTTAAGATTTGTTTGCGATGTTTATGAAGATGTGAGTAGGGGTGATTTTGAGATGGTAGGAGAGGGTAAACAATCAATTGTAGAAGACGTGAATATTCGATTCCAAAAACTAAGGGGGCAACAAGGTCGAGACATACCGGATTTCCGCAAGAGAGAAATTGCAGACTATATTGATATGCAACTAAAGAAGCATGATGTGGGAGAAGTCTTGACAGAAAAGTCCGTGGAAAATTTCACACAGTTGGTTAATGATATAAATACATCTTTGCCTCAAAGTATTCGAACTAAGTCATAATTATGTCATTTATGCCCTAATGAGGTCACACGAGAAAATAGTATATTCGTGGTGAGGTACTATGCGAGGATTGAATCGAGCGTCGGGATGATCAAGTTTGCCAAGCTCGCATTCTAGTTCGTCGCTGGCCTCCGCACGGCCGTCGCAACCGACCTTGGCCCTATCCCGTTCTTCCTCGTCGACAAGGTGAGTAACCGCTAGAGGGGGATTTTTTGGAGCGAGCGGTTCAATGCCGCTTTACAAGCAGTAGTCGCTACCGGAACTAATTCACCGTCGAGTCGTCGGACTGGACGACGCGGAGCGCGAACGCGACGCTCCCGGCGGCGAGCGCGACGCCGACGACCACGTCCGTCATCCAGTGGATGCCGAGGTAGACCGTCGCGACCGAGATCGACGCCGCCAGCCAGGCTGCGATCGGCGTCCACGCCGGGTAGTCGGCCCGGAACCGGTACGCGGCGAACGCGACCGTGGCGGACAGCGACGCGTGCAGCGACGGAAAGACGTTCGTGTTCCTGTTCACGCGACTCGTGAGCAACTGGACGTCCGGCCAGTGGACGTACAGGAGCGAGTCGACGAGCTCGGGCATGTAGTTCCGCGGCCCGTACGCGACGAACGCGACGTACATGACGAGGCCGACGAGGTAATTGACGGTGTACGCGACGAGGAGGACGCGAAGTGGGTGATTGCGGTCGGTGAACGCGTACGCGACCAGCGGGAACGTCAGGAGGAACACGTAGCCGTACACGTAGACGGCGCTGAAGTACGACGTCAGCGCCGGCATCGCGTACGACTGGACGGTCGCGACGAGTTCGCCCTCGATGGCGTAGATGCCGCCCGTGACGTTCGCGCCGACGAACCAGGAGAGTTCCACGCCCACGTCGCGGACGACCTTGTTGATGGCGAGGACGCCCCCGAGGAACGCGATGAGGTATCTCGCCGCGTGAACGTTCCGTCGAATCGTCGAACCGCCTGCGAAGACGCGTTCGCGCCCGACGACCGCGACGAGACCGACGCCGTGGAGGACGGCGACGACGGCGACGACGGACGCGAGGAGTTGGAGGAGGGACATCTGTGGATGGTGGCGGGAGGAGTCGTTCGATCACGTGGTCCGGACCAGTTTCCCGTCGTCGTACTGGAACCCGGCGTCGCGGAACGCGGCTCGCGCGCGGCGCACGTCGAGGTCGCCGTCGCTGCCGAGGAACGGCGTCACGGGGTTCTCGCCGTCGAACGCGAGTGACTCGGGAACCCAGCGAGAGGCGGTGAGTGGCGTGACCGCGGGTTCGGCGTACCCGCGGAACGTCTGGTCGACGAGCGCGGTCTGGTCGACGAGGTGCGCGAGCGTGTTCCTGAAGCGCGGGTTCGAGAGCGGCGGCCCGCGGACGTTGTACCCGACGACGTACGGGGCGTTCGAGCGCGAGACGAGGAGGTCGAGGTCGTCCGAACGGCCGATGTCGGGGACGAGTCCCGCACCGACTGGCGTTCCGGTGACGTCCGCTTCGTCGTCCTTCACGAGCGAGACCGCGGTGTCGTCGGTCCCGACGACGTCGATCCGGACGCGATCGAACGCGGGCCGGTACGCTGCGACGCCGTCGACGTCTGGGTCGGTGCCGCGCTCGAGGAAGTGGTCGTCGTACCGTTCGAGGACGAGCGTCTCGCGGGGCGTGCTGTCGACGTACTCGAACGCGCCGCTCCCGACGGGCGGGACGTTGTCGGTGACGAGGGCTTCGGTCGTCGGCCCGAACTCGATCCCGCTGACCGAGGACCGACCGGTTCGGTCCGCCCAGACGTGCTCTGGGAGGACCGGGATCGTCAGTGCGTGCATGGCGACCGACGACGTCGCTTCGACGAACTGGACGTCGACGGTCTGCTCGTCGACGACGTCGACGTCCGCGACGAGGCT
Organism: Halorubellus sp. JP-L1; assembly: GCF_011440375.1. NCBI lineage: Archaea > Methanobacteriati > Methanobacteriota > Halobacteria > Halobacteriales > Halorubellaceae > Halorubellus > Halorubellus sp. JP-L1. The sequence continues at coordinate 114,368 of NZ_JAAOIR010000004.1, read as the reverse complement.
GCTGCGTTCCGCGAACACGGGCGCGGGGACGACGTTCCCGTCGTCGCCGTCCATCGACGTGCGGACCGTCCTCGTCCCGTCGTCGCCGTCCCCGTCGCCGTTCGCACCGACGGAGGTGTCGGCGAGGAGCGCGTACGTGAACGCGACGTCGGTCGCGGTGAGGGACTCGCCGTCGTGCCAGGAGAGGTCGTCGCGGAGACTCACTCGTGCCGTCGGCGCGTCCGCGGTCGCGGAGACGTCCCAGGCGTCGGCGAGCCACGGCTGGACCGTTCCCGCTTCCGTCACGTACCCGAGCGAGTCGTAGAGGAGATCCATGACGTACCCGAACCCGCGGTACTCGACGGCGAGCGGGTTCAGGTTCTCCGTGACGCGGTGGTCGGCAGCGACGACGCGGAGCGTCGACTCGTCGCTCGGGGCGTCCGCGGCGCGGTCGAGTGCCAGGTACCCGAGTGGGTTCGAGAGGACGTCCGCACTCCAGTTCTCGAAGCGCGACGTGCGGACCGCGCGGACGTCGTCTGGCTTCGCGAGCGTCGTGAACGGTTGCGTCCGCGCGACTGTCTCCTGAACGTCCGCGACGACCTCGACGCGGTCGTCGCCGGTCACTCGGCGCTGCTCGTCGAGGCCGTCGTCGACGTCGAGGTTCGCGTACCCGAACGGGTTCTGCCAGCCGGCGACGTCCGCGTACTTCGAGTGCACGAGCGCGTACATCGAGTTCGGTCGGACGACCTCGGGAGCGATCCGGCCGACGAAGGCGTCGTAGTCGTGGTCGAGGAGCGTCCGCCTGTGGAGTTCCTCTCTGGCCATCGGGGTGACGGTCGCGTCGATGCCGGCGGCCCGGAACCACTCCGCGATCTGTCGTGCGGCCCGGAGCGCGAACGGGTCGGCGTCGTCGGGCAGCGTCGCGATGGACAGCGAGATCTGGGATCGGCTCTGCCAGCCCGCGATCGACCGAAGGCGGCGCGTACAGCCGGCGCTGGCCGCGAGCGTGCTGGTGCCGAGCGCGCCGAGGAGCTCGCGTCGCCCCACGGTAGCGGATCCCGCCGCGTTCTGCATCGCGTGGAGGTTGTTCGCTCGAGTTGAAATGAGTTCGGTATCGTGCCCGCGAACTGTCGCCTGGGGACGGTTCCTGTTCGGGGAACGACTGTGATAGAGTCGGTTACTTTTATACACTGTGGCTGGAACGACCGGACGATGGTCGTGAGTCGCCGGACGATTCGTCGCGCGTTCGCCGTCGTTCTCGTGCTGGCACTGGCGGTACTCGTCTTCGGGTACGTGGACGCGCAACGCCAACAGGACGCCGTCACGGGCGACCCGGCGGTGGAGCAGGCGTTCCGGTCGGGCGATAGGTCGGCGGTCGTCGGCGCGCGCGAGAACGTGACCGTTGTCGCGACGGACTCGAACGCGTTCGTCAGCGACGAGAACGACGGCCCGCGCGCGCAAGCCGAGCTCGTCGCGTTCGCCCCGGACGGGAGCATCCACTACTACGAGAACCGGCACACGCGGTACTGGGACGTCGACCCCGTCGAGGGGACGGCGGCGACGGTCGAGTTCGTGTACGCCGACCACCTTGACAGCGACGAGTGCGACGGCGACGGCGTCTGCACGGAGAACGGTGTCGTTCGCGTGAACCTCACGAACGGCGAGCGGACGACCGTGTTCAGTCGCGTGACGGCCGGGAAGCACTCGACGCGCTGGCACGACGTCGACCGCGTCGACGACGAGCGCCTCCTCGTCGCGGACATCGCGCAGGACCGAGCGTTCGTCGTGAACACGACGACCGAGCTGATCGAGTGGGAGTGGGAGGCCCAGGCCGACTACGACATCGACTCGGGCGGACCGTTCCCCTCGGACTGGACGCACCTGAACGACGTCGAGTCCGTCACCATCGACGGGCGCGAGGCGGCGATGCTCAGCCTCCGGAACCAGGATCAGGTCGTGTTCGTCGACTACGAGCGCGGCCTGCTCGACGAGTGGACGCTCGGTACGGACGGCGACCACGACGTGCTCTACGAGCAGCACAACCCGGACTTCGTGCCGGCCAGCGAGGGTGGGCCAGCGGTCCTCGTCGCGGACTCCGAGAACGGTCGCGTCGTCGAGTACCAGCACGAGGACGGGACGTGGAACGAGTCCTGGACGTGGTCGGACGCGCGGTTGACGTGGCCGCGGGACGCAGACCGGCTCCCGAACGGCCACACGCTCGTCACGGACTCGAACGGCGACCGCGTGCTCGAGGTCGACCGCGACGGCGACGTCGTCTGGTCGGCGTCGATCGGATTCCCGTACGAGGCCGAACGCCTCGGAACCGGGCCGGAGAGCGCGAACGGGCCGAGCGCGGCAGCGCTCGACCTCCCGGACCGGACGCCAGACGAGGACGGCTCGCTCGAGTCGAGAGCGAGCGCACTCCTGCCGCCGAGCGTCCAGAACGCGATCTCGTACGTGCTACCCCGCTGGGTGACGCCGATTCACGCCGTCGCAGTGGTCCTCCTGCTCCTCGTCGTTCCGACGTGGCTCGCGCTCGAGTATCGCTGGTCGACCGTCTCGCTGGGCGTTCGCTCGCCCGTCACGTTCGAGCGCGAGGAATGACGGACACCGAGTCGTTCTGGAGTGGACCGTGGCCGAGCGCCAGTCGGGTTCGTGCTGGCCTTCCCTTCGAGCGCGGCGACGGCCGGTGGCTCGCGCTCGCGGCGCTCCCTGCCGTCGTCGCGGTCGCCGTCTACATCGCCACGAATCCCTACCCGGCGTTCGGTGCCGGACTGTACCTCCAGTTCGGGTCCGAGATCGCCGCGAACGGGTACGCGCCGCCGACGGACGTGGAGGGATACACCGCGATCGGCGTCCCGTTCGCGTACCCGCCGCTGCAGTTCTACGTGCTCGCGGTCCTCCTGGACCTCGGCGTCGATCCGCTCGCGATCGCTCGCTTCCTGCCCGGAGTCGCGGTCGTCGCGGCGACGGTCCCCGCGTACCTCCTCGGTCGAGACCTCTCGGAGTCGCGAGCGGGCGGTGCGCTCGCCGCGACGCTCCTGAGTCTGAACCCGCAGGTCCTCCAGTGGCACGTCTCCGCGGGCGGCGTCGTTCGCGCATTCGCGTTCCTGTACGCGCTCGTCGCCATCTACGCGGCCTATCGCGCGTTCACCACGGACGGCTGGGGCGCCGTCGCGGTGTCGGCGGTCGCGTTCGGCGCGACCGTCCTCTCGCATCCGACGTACACGCTGTTCGCGGCGCTCTCGATCTTGACGTGTTACGCGACCGAGTCGCGGTCCCTCGACGGGCTGGTTCGAGGCGCGGCGATCGCACTCGGTGGTGCGCTCGTCGCCGCTCCCTGGCTGGCGTGGACGGTGACGACGCACGGCATCGGGCGGTACGTGTCGGCCGCCGGCACGCACGGCGGGGTCGGCGGTGGGGCGGCACTCGGCGGATTCGCGTCGTCTCTCGTCGTCGTCCCGCTCGCCACGGGCGCGTACCTCCTCGCCAGGCGCCGGTACTTCCTGCCGGCGTGGCTCGTCGTTGCAGAGGTCGTGTTCCAGCAGCCCCGGTTCGCGTACGCCGTCGGCGCGTTCGCGATGGCAACGACGGTCGTGGACCTCGTGCGCCGCGACGCCCTCGCGCGATGGCGACCGGCGGATTCGACGAGCGCTCGATTCGCGGACCGATTCGAGACGCCTGCGGCGGCCGGGTTCGCGGTCGTGATCGTCCTCGGGACGGCGGTCGGCGGCGCGTACCTCGCGCACGAGATGACGCTCGCGAACGATCCATCCACGCCGGAGTTCGTCGACGACGACGACGTCGCAGCGATGGAGTGGGCGGCCGAGCAGACGCCGCAGGACGCGACGTTCGTCGTGCTCGGCGACGCCGCGGAGTGGTTCCCCGTGCTCGCCGACCGGACGATCGTGGTGTCGCCGTGGGGCGTGGAGTGGGTCACGCCGAGTTCGTTCGAGGCCCAGATCGACGCGTACGAGAACGTCTCGGCGTGCAAGACGGCGTGGTGCGTCGGCGTGGGCGCGTCCGGCGTGGGCGTCGTGCCGGACTACGTCGTCGTCCCGAAGGGCGCGTACACGATCCGCGGGCAGCCAGCGGTCCAGTTCGGCGTGCTCGAACGATCGTTCGCAGCGTCGCCTGGATGGGAGCGCGCGTACGAGAACGACGGCGTCGTCGTGTACCGTTCCGTCGACGTCAGCGAGAGCGGGAACGAGAGTGCGCGCGAGCGCCGAGCGCGTTCGCGGTCGACGTCGACGGTCGCGTCGGACTGGCGCGCGACGGGCCGTCAGACGTAGCCGGCGAGCGGTGCGACGAGCACGAGTAGCCACGCGAGGACGCCGAATGCGGCAGTGAGGCGGTCGCGTTCCGCGACGCCGAACGCGAGGAGGCCGAAGGCGCCGACGAGCGCGATGCGATGGTGGAGGAGTCGGTCCGGGACGTGCGCGACGCCGACGAACGCGAGGTCGGCGACGAGGGCGACGGCGAGCGCGACAGTGGCGAGCGCGACGGTCCGGGCGGCCGGCCGGTCGCGGCCGAGTGAGAGCGCGAGTGGTGGGCCGGCGACCAGGATCGGGTAGAGGACGGCCGCGAACGCCTTCGGGGAGACGCCTGGCGCTATCGATTCCGCGAGGAGGCCGGCCGCTCGGACGCCGAGGACGGACGCCGCGACGAGCACCGGGACGGCGACGTCCTCGCGACGAATCGTCCCGCGGTCGACGAACGCGCTCGCGGCGACGCCGATGGCGGCGAACTGGACGACGGTCATCCAGCCGCGGCTGCCGCCACCGCTACGGCCGTGGTGTTGTCTGTCGACGTCGATGACGAACGGTTCGTCCTGGAGGTCCGCTTCGACGAACCGGGCGGCGTCGGGGACGCTCGTGACGGTGTGCCGGAGGCGGTACCAGTCCCAGTACTCGGTGTGGGCCTGGATCGCAGTCCAGTTCCCCGTCGGCGCGGGGTAGGCGCGGATGTGGACGCGCGTCCCGAGGTAGGTTCCGGTCCCGAGCTGGTAGCTGGCGTCCACCCACTGGCCCCCGTTCGCGTCCGCGGGGACGACGTACGTGTAGCGCGTCGATCCGCGTGCGGCGGTCCACGGGGACGGATCGTCGACGACGGGCGTGGTCTGGTGCTCCTCGGCGGTGGTCCAGTTCGCGCCAGTGCGGTCGGCGAGCGCTCGCTCGACGGTCGCGGGTGGGCCGACGATGACGACGTTGACGGCGAGCGTGCGCCCGTCGACGGACCGGCTTCGACTGGTGTACGGCCAGAGCTGGCTGCCGGTGGCGTCGGGGGCGACGAGCTGGTCGGGCGCCGGGTTGGCCATCTCGGTCGGCGCTTCGCCCGGCTCTTCGGCCGGGACGGCGGGCGCTACGAGTACCGCCCCGATGGCGAGAGTTGCGACGACGAGTGCGAGAGTGCGTCGCACGTTTCGAACTGGATAGACGAGCACAAGACGTTTGCGTCCAGATCGGCGTCGTTCGGATCGACGTCGTTTAGGCCACCCAAAACCTGACACTTCGGTGAAAGGTATTATGCGGGTTCGGACCCGAGCACCGATATGGTCGAGTTCGTCGCGCTCGCGTTCGTGTTCGTGGCCGGCCTCGTCACGGCCATCGCGACCGGGCTCGGCGCCATCCCGTTCTTCCTCGTCGACGACGTGAGCGACCGCTGGAACGTCGCCCTCTGGGGGATCGCTTCCGGCATCATGCTCTCGGCGTCCCTGTTCGGACTCATCGACGAGGGGCTCGCCGAGTCCACGGGCACCCCGTGGCTCCTCGCGCTCGGCCTGCTCGCCGGCGTCGCCCTCGTCGTCGTCGCGAACCGCGTCCTCGAACGCGTCGACGTCGGCGGCAGTCGTGCGAGCACGGACGGCGGCGAACCGGTCGCACGCGACGACGACGCCGACGACGCGCAGGACGATAGCATCCAGCACGACGACGACGACGAGCGCAACCAGGGCCACCACGCCGACGACGAGCACAACCACGGCCACCACGCCGACGACGACCACGGCCACGGGCACGACCACGGGATCGATCCGGCGGCGTTCGCCGAGGCGGACGTCAAGAAACTGGTGCTCATCCTCGGCGTCCTGACCGTGCACTCGTTCCCGGAAGGCGTCGCCGTCGGCGTGTCCTTCGCCGAACTCGGCCTCGAAGGCGGAGTTCCGATACTCGGACTCACCGTCCCCGTGCTCGCGATATTCATGACGGTCGCGATCAGTATCCACAACGTCCCCGAGGGGCTCGCCATCTCCATCCCGCTGCGGGCGATGGACGTCGGCGAGTGGCGGATGGTCGGCGCCGCCATCTTCTCCAGTCTCCCCCAGCCGATCGGTGCGGTCGTCGCGTTCGCGTTCGTGCGCTGGGCGCGCGAGTTCCTCCCGTTCGGGTTCGGGTTCGCCGCCGGCGCGATGGTGTACCTCGTCCTCACCGAGTTCGTCCCGGAAGCGCTCGAAGCCGGCGCGGACCTCCCCGGTCGCGGCCACAGGGAACTCGCCGTCGGACTGGTCGCCGGGGTCGCCGTCATGATCCCGCTGCTGTTCGTCGGCTGAACCCGACGCCGAACGCGACACGCGTCCGCGTCGACACCTAGCCGGGGACGCCATCGAAGTCCGCGGTCGGCGCGAAGACCACGACCACGCGGTCGATCGCGCCGTCGTCGCCGACGAGCGGCTCCGCGTTCAGCGCGACCTCGGTCCGTCGTCCGTCGACCGCGACGACGAACGTCTCCGCGCGCATCGTCTCCCCGGTGTCGAGGACGCGAGCGACCGGGAGTTCCGCCTCCGGCAATCGTTCGCCGGACGCGGCGTACAGCGACCAGTCGCTGGAGTCGTACGAGCGCAAGTGCAGCGAGTCGACGTCCATCGACAGGAGTTCCCTCGCGCGCTCGTTCGCCACCTCGACGTCACCGTCGGCGTCGTGGACGACGATCGCGACCGGCGTCGCCTCGACGATCCGGTCGACGAGCTCGCGTTGCTCGGCGAGCGCGCACTCGGCCTCGTACCGCTCGATCGCGTTCTCGACGCGGTTCCCGAGGACCTCGTACTGGCTCGCCGCCGTCGACTTCTGGAGGTACTCCGTGACGCCCATCGAGATCGCTTCGCTCGCCACCTGCTCGCTGCCCTTCCCGGTGAACAGGACGAACGGGAGGTCCGGATGGCGTTCTCTGACGGCGTCGAGGAACGCCAGGCCGTTCATCGCCGGCATGTCGTAGTCGCTCACGACGCATCGCACGTCGTCCGCGTCCTCGATGGCGGAGAGCGCGTCCCGCGGATCGGTGTAGCCCTCGGCGGACACGGCCGCCGTCCGTTCGAGGTGCGTCGCCGTGAGGTCCGCGAACGACGGCTCGTCGTCCACGCACACCACCCGGGGTTTCGTCATAGATGGTCTTGAACCGCGCATGGTAAGGACGTTGCGCCCATACCAGTGGCACTTCGGCGACGAACAGCGCAATCCACGCCCTTCAAGCCCTTCGAACCGAAAGCCTCGGTCGAATGGTGCTGGGTACGGACGACCGCGTGTTCGCGCTCGCGATGGCGCGGCTCGCGGACTCGCTCGGGAACTCCTTCCTCGTCATCGTGCTCCCGCTGTACATCGCGAGCGGCGAGATCTCGCTCGCGGGCCTCGAGGGGTTCTCGACGGAGTTGCTCATCGGGGTCGTCCTCTCCCTGTTCGGGCTCCTGAACAGCAGCCTCCAGCAGTTCACGGGCCGGGCGAGTGACCGCTCGGGTCGCCGGAAGGCGTTCATCCTCGCCGGCCTCGTCGTCTTCGGGATCGCGAGTGCGCTCTACCCGCTCGCGACGACGTACTGGGGCGTAATCGCGCTCCGTGCGCTCCAGGGCATCGGCGCTGCGCTGACGATCCCCGTGACGATCGCGCTCGTGAACGAGTACTCGACGGACGCGAGCCAGCGCGGCGGGAACTTCGGCGTGTTCAACACGTTTCGGCTCATCGGGTTCGGATTCGGCCCCATCCTCGCCGGGATCCTCATCACGGGCGGATTCGCGTCGAACACGGTCGTCACGTACCAGGTCTTCGGAACCGGCGTCTCCGGGTTCGACGCGGCGTTCGCGGTCGCGGTCGCGGGCGCACTCGTCTCGCTCGTCCTCGTCTCCGTGCTCGTTGACGACCCGGAGGGCGAGGTCGCGGCCTCGGACGACCTCTCGGTGGCCGTCTTCGGGTCCGATCAGCTGTTCGACCCGGTGTTCGTCGTCGGCGTCGGGACGTTCTTCATGGCGACGGGCATCGCGATCTACGCGACGCTCCAGGAGGTCGTGAACGCCGCGCTCGGGCAGGGGCCGTTCCTGTTCTCCGTCCAGTTCGCGGCGGTCGTCATCGCGAACGTCCTCTTCCAGGTCCCGATCGGACGAGCCAGCGACAGGTACGGCCGCCGGCCGTTCCTCGTCGTCGGGTTCGCGCTCCTCGCCCCGTCAGTCCTCCTGCAGGGGTACGTGCCGGAGTTCCAGGCGCTGTTCCCCGCGACGATTTTCGGCGTGAACGGGCCCGCGCTCGTGATGATCCTCCTGCGATTGCTCCAAGGCGTCTCCGTCGCGATGGTGTTCGCGCCCGGCCTCGCGCTCGCCGGCGACCTCGCGCGCCGCGGCCAGTCCGGGACGACGCTCTCGGTACTCACGACCGCGTTCGGGTTCGGCGTCGCCATCGGCCCGCTCGCCGCGGGCTACCTCGTTCGGTTCGGGTTCGCGACGCCGTTCGTCTTCGTCGCGGTGCTCGCCGCGCTCGCGTTCGTCCTGACGTACTCGCAGGTGTACGAGACCGCGTTCCTCCACGAAGACCGAACGGAAGCGCCCGCCGACTGACCGCCGGGAACGGCGACCCGTGCGCCGACCGCCGAGGCGCGTCGTGAACCGAAGTTTTGAACTCGGTTGACGGCGAGCGTTCGCGTATGACTACGTCGAGCGCGCAGACGCGGTGGTCGCCGTGAGCACGCGAACCGAAGACGTCGACCTGGTCGGCGACGAGGTCGCACTGAACGTCGCACGCGCAGCGATGGTGGCGGCGCTCGTCGGCGCGTTCGCCTACGTGAGCTTCCCGAACCCCGTGAGTCCCGCAGCGAACGTCACCCTCCAGGTCCTGGGCGTGTTCCTCGCCGGCGCACTCCTCGGCTCGACGTGGGGCGCGGCGTCGCTCGGCCTCTATCTGGTCGCTGGCGCGCTCGGCGCACCCATCTTCAGCGGCGGCGCGGCCGGGTTCGGACACCTCCTCGGGGGGACCGGCGGCTACCTCCTCTCGTACCCGTTCGCGGCGGCACTCGTCGGGGTCGTCGCACACGGCGGCCTCGAGACGGTGCCCCGCGTTGAGATCCCCGTGTGGCGACTGGTCGCGGCGATGGTCGCCGGCACCGTCGTCATCTACGCGATGGGTATCGCTGGCTTGATGGTCGTCGTCGGCTACTCGCTGTCGAAGGCGTTCGCGGTCGGCGCGGCCGCGTTCATCCCCGCGGAGGCCGTGAAGATCGCAGCCGCGGTCGGTATCGTCCGGAGCGACGCGCTCGCCGTCGAATGATCACCGTCCGCGACGCGACCGTTCACCGCGGCGACGCCGTCGTCCTCGAAGACGTGTCGCTGTCGGTCGACGACGGCGAGTTCCTCGTGCTCGCTGGGGCGAACGGCGCGGGGAAGACGACGCTCGTCCGCCAGTTCAACGGACTCCTCGAACCCGACAGCGGCGAGGTGCTCGTGAACGGCCGCCGCGTCGCGGACGACCTCGTCGCGGCCCGGACTGCGGTCGGGATGGTGTTCCAGGACCCCCGCGACCAGTTCGTCGCGGCGACGGTGCGCGCGGACGTCGCGTTCGGCCCGGAGAACCTGGGATTGCCCCGCGAGGAGATCGCCACCCGCGTCGACGACGCGCTCGCCGCCGTCGGCATGGACGGCCGCGGCGAGGAACGACTCGACGAACTGTCTGGCGGCGAGCAGTCGCGGGTCGCTATCGCGGGCGCGCTCGCGATGGCACCCGATCACGTCGTGCTCGACGAACCGCTCGCGAGCCTCGACGCGCCGTCGCGCGACGCCGTCCGCGACCACCTCGCCGCCCTGCACGCCGACGGGACGAGCGTGGTCGTCGTCACGCACGACCTCGACGCGGTCTCGGACCTCGCGGACCGCATCGTCGTGCTCGCCGACGGCGAGATCGCGCTCGACGGCCCGCCCGGCGACGTCCGGGGGCGACTCGACGAACTGGACGTCAGGCCATGGTGAACCCACGGCCGACCACGACGAGACCGTCCGTTCACTCATGGTGAGGTACGAGTCCGGTGGGACGCTCGCGCACGCGCTCGACCCGCGCTCGAAGCTCGCGGTCCAGGTCGCGTTCGCGCTCGCGGCGTTCGCGCACACGACGCCGCGCGGGCTCGCCGCCCTCTCGCTCGTCGCGCTCGGGATCCTCGCCAGCGCGCGTCTATCGCCCGTCACCGTCGTGTACGACGTCCGCTTCGTACTGCCCGTGCTCGTGCTCGCACCGATATTGGAGGGTGCGCGCCTCGGCGCGCCGTGGTTCGTGCTCGCGGACGCTCGCTTCCCGGCGCTCGCGAGCTACCGCGTCCTCCTCGTGCTGTTCGTCAGCGGCGCGTACGTCGCGTCGACGCCGGCCAGAGATTCCCGCGCTGCCGTCCAGCGCCTCGTCCCCGGCCGCGTCGGGCAGCTGCTCGGCGTCGGCGTCGCGCTCGTCTTCCGGTTCGTCCCCGTCCTCGTCGCCGACCTGAAGCGCTCGCGCGCCGCCATGCACGCCCGACTCGGGACCGAGCGGCCGCTACGCGAACGCATGCAGTTCCTCGCGACGAGCGGCCTCAATCGCGCGTTCGACCGCGCCGACGCGCTCGCCGTCGCCCTCCAGGCCCGCTGCTTCGCGTACGACCCGACGCTCCCACCGCTCGCGTTCGGCGGACGGGACTACGCCGCACTCGTCGCCGCCGTCGCGCTCGCCGCGTCAGCGTTCCTCTAAGTCCGCCCCATACTCGAGGTGGACGCGAGGACGAGAGCGGACTACTGGAGGTGCGAGAACGGACCGCCCTTCGCTTCGGTGAGGCGGTCGACCTGGTCGTCAGTCAGTTCGACCTCGGCGGCGCGGAGGTTCTCCTCGAGTTGCTCGACGGTGCGCGCACCGACGATGGGCGCGGTGACGCCGTCGCGATGCAGGAGCCACGCGAGCGCGGTCTGGGCGACCGTCGCCCCCGCCTCGTCGGCGACCGCCTGCAGTTCGTCCAGGACGTCGAAGTTCTCCTCGGTGAGGTAGTTCTCGCGGAAGCGGTCGCCGAGGCCGGCCTTCGTGTCCTCGGGATTGCGGTCCTCGCGCGAGTACTTCCCGGTGAGGAAGCCCTGGCCGAGCGGGCTCCACGGGACGATTCCCATCCCGTAGTGCTCGCACATCTCCCTGTACTCGCCCTCGATCTCGCGGTCGACGAGGTTGTACCGCGGCTGCGTCACCGAGAACGGCTCCCAGCCCTCGCGCTCGGCGATCTCGTTCGCCTTCGCGATCTTCCAGGCGTCGGGTTCGAAACTGGACGCGCCGAGGTAGTGGACCTTCCCGTCCTCGACGAGGCCGTTCAGGGTCCGCATGAACTCGCGGATCGGCGTATCGTCGTCGACGCGGTGCACGTACAGGAGGTCGATGGCGTCGACGCCGAGGCGGTCGAGCATCTCGTCGATGCTCTGGCGGATGTGCTTCCGGCCCAGGCCGTGTCCGTTCGGGCCGTCGCGCGTCGGCCAGTAGATCTTCGACGCAATCACGTAGTCGGCGCGGTCGCGGTCGGCGAGCCAGTCACCGATCCACTCCTCGGACTTCCCGCCGCCGTAGACGTCGGCGGTGTCGACGAAGTACCCGCCGGCGTCGTCGTATGCGTCGAGGAGTTCGAGTGCGGCGTCGCGGTCGATCTCGAGGTCGCCGTCGGGTGCCTCGCGACCGAACCGCCACGTGCCGAAGGGGAGTTCGCTGACGGTCAGTCCTGTCGACCCGAGAGCGACGTCGTCAATTGTCACGTCCATGGTCGAGTCGTCGCCCGCGAGCGGCATAAATGGCGTCGAACGCGACGTGGGCTTCCGGAACCCAACCGCCCGACGGAGGGGAGAGACGGTAACAATTAACACTGTCCGGTGCCAGTTCGGACTGTGCCCACAGATTCCCTGACCGACCTGCTCGCAACGCTACACTCGCACCTCGAGGCGACCGGCGAGTGCGCGGTCGCCCCGAAGGAGAGCCGGTGGCTCGGGGAAGCAGAAGCCATCGCGGCGGACCTCCGGTACGCCGAGGACCTCGATGCGGCGACCGTCCGCGAGCGCGCGGAGAAGGTACGCCGACTGCTCGGGGAGGTCGACGACACCGGAAACGAGGACGCGAACGAGCACCTCGCAGCCGCGAACCGCTGCCTGGACCGGCTCGACGACGCCCTCGAGGAAGCCGCGTAAGCGCAGCTCGGAGCCCGAGGCCGAACTCTCGGTCGGCCGGGTCGTGGGTTCTCAGTGGCGTTCGCTCCCGGCGACCGCGTCGACGGCTCGTTCCACGACGTCGACGACGCCAGGGACGAAATCCGCCTCGCGCTCGCGCGCCGCAGTCGGCGTCGTCCACTCGACGACGTCCGCCTCGGTCTCCGGTTCGAGCTCGCCGGTCGCGTCGTCGACGGTGGCGACGTACGTCGTCGAGAAGTTGTACCGGCCGAGCGGATGCTCCTTGACGGTGACGTCGAAGATCGAGAGGTCGGCGGAATCGACGCGGAGCCCCGTCTCCTCTTCGAGCTCGCGCGACGCCGTCTCGGGCGCGCTCTCGGGGAGTTCCTGGTGACCACTCGGGAGGTCGAACGATCCAGTTCGAGAGTGATGGAACGTCAGCACCTCGCCGTCGTCGACGAGCGCGACGCCAACGACGGGGACCGCGGCGCGCCAGTGCACGACGTCGCACTCGGGGCACCACGTGCGCTCGCGGCCGTCCACGACCTTCTCCCCGGTCGCGGTCCCGCAGCGCGGACAGTACGCCGCCGCGTACGCGGTCGGCGTCGGGTCGGCTGACCCCGAGTCGGCTGGCTCCGCGTCGTCTCGCCCAGTCATCGAGCGGGACCACGACCCCACGTTCCTTATCCGTTCGGTGAACTCGCGTCCCCCGCTGGACAGGACTGCCCTCGTATGCGGGATTCTGTACGTCGAAAAAGCCCGGCGGCGAAAGGTCGAAGGCGTCGGCCGTACCAGTTCCAGAAGATATGCGAACCGAGTACCAGAGGTGCATTCGATGACGGCACGACTCTACTGGAGGCAGTCAGTATGACCGCACCGCGCAACTGGAGGCAGTCAGTATGACCGCACCGCGCAACTGGAGGCAGTCAGTATGACCGCACCGCGCAACTGGAGGCAGTCAGTATGACCGTCCAACTCGACGGCGAGACGCTCGCACCGGAGGACGTCGTCGCGGCCGCCCGCGAGGGCGAGCCCGTCGCCGTCCCGGAGGTGGCGCGCGAGCGGATCCGCGAGTCCCGCGAGCGCGTCGAGGACGTCGTCGACTCCGGCGAGGCCGTCTACGGCCTCAATACGGGGTTCGGCGACCTCGTTACCGAGCGCATCCCGCGGGAGGACGTGGAGACGCTCCAGACGAACCTCCTGCGGAGTCACGCCGCCGGCGCCGGCCGGGACTGCACGCGCGAAGAGGTCCGCGCGATGCTCGTCACTCGCGTGAACGCGCTCGCGAAGGGGTACTCCGGCATCCGCGAGCGCGTCGTCGACCACCTCGTCGCGTTCCTCAACGAGGGCGTTCACCCCGTCGTCCGCTCGCGCGGGAGTCTCGGCGCGAGCGGCGACCTCGCACCGCTTGCGCACCTCTCGCTCGTCCTCCTCGGCGAGGGCGAAGCAGTCGTCGAGCCGCCCGAGGGCGGGCCGCCGGACGAGCGCGAGCGCGTCGACGGCGCCGCGGCACTCTCCGCCGCCGGCCTCGACCCGGTGTCGCTCGCACCGAAGGAGGGCCTCGCGCTCATCAACGGCACCCAGTTGACGGTCGGCATCGCCGCGATGGCGGTCGTGGACGCCGAACGCATCCTCACGGCCGCGGACGTCGCCGGTGGCCTGACGACGGAGGTGACGATGGGGACGACCGCGTCCTGCGACGACGCCCTCCAGTCCGTGCGGCCCCACGATGGCCAAGCAGCGAGCGCGCGGAACGTCCGCGCGTCCACGGCCGAGAGCGAGATCGTCGAATCGCACCGGAACTGCGACCGCGTCCAGGACGCCTACGCCATCCGCTGCATGCCGCAGGTCCACGGCGCGGTCCGCGACGCGGTCGACCATCTACGGGACGCCGTCGAGACCGAACTGAACAGCGCGACCGACAACCCGCTCGTGTTCGCCGCGGACGCGACCGACGAGCGCGCGAGCGGCACCGAGCACGCCGCCATCCTCTCGGGCGGGAACTTCCACGGCGCCCCGCTCGCGCACCGCCTCGACTACCTGACCGCCGCGATGACGGACCTCGCGGCGATCAGCGAGCGCCGAACGGACCGCCTGCTGAACCCGAAGCTCCAGGAGGACCACCTGCCGGCGTACCTCGCCGCCGACCCCGGCCTCGAATCGGGGTACATGATCGCGCAGTACACGAGCGCCGCGCTCGTCAACGAGTGCCGGAGTCTCGGTCGCGCCGCGACGGACAACACGCCCGTCTCCGGCGGCCAGGAGGACCACGTGTCGATGAGCGCGGGCGCGGCGATGCACGCCCAGACCGCCGTGGAGAACGCGGCGACGGTCGTCGGCGTGGAACTGCTCTGTGGCGCGCAAGCGCTCGAGTACGTCGACGACGGCCTCTCGCCGGGCGTCGGGTCCGCCGCGGCCGTCGAAGCGGTGCGCGAGGTCGCACCGCCCCTCGCCGAGGACCGCCAGTTGTCGCCCGAGATGGACGCCGCCGGGACGCTCGTCCGCTCGGGCCTCCTCGCGGACGCAGTCGAGGACGCCGTCGACGGCGACCTCGCCTGAGGTCGGCGACGCGGACCACGTACCGTCGTACCTAGCGATCGGTCGGTTAGAGGTCGTACTCGGCGACCTCTGTCGACCCACAGGTCGCGCAGCCCGCGGTCGGGTCGTCGACGTTCGACCCGCAGCGGCGGCACTCCGCGAAGCCCGTCCCCGGCGCCCGGAAGACCGCTCGTAGCCTATCGAACATGAACTGGTATCCGGACGGTAAGGTGTTAAGTAGTAGCCTCGTACGGTGAAAGTGAAAAGTCGGGGGACGGCGCGACGATTGACGCCATTACGGGGTCGTCGACTACCACCCGGCGTCGGGGTCGTCTCGAGTGGCCTTCTCGGTCGCTCACTCGCCGGGCGAATCGGCCTCCCCGTCGGCGTCGTGCCCGTCGACGATGGCGACAGCCTCCACCTCGACGAGCATCTCGGGGTCGACGAGGCGCTCGACTTGCCCCATCGACGTCGCCGGCCGGACGTCCTCGAATACGTCCGCGTGGACGGCACCGATCGCCTCCCAGTCCTCGATGTCGACGACGTAGATGCGCGTGCGGACGACGTCGTCGATGCTCGCACCTGCTCGTTCGAGCGCGTCAGCGACGTTAGAGAGAGCCTGCTGCATCTGTGCGGCGGGATCGTCCGCGCCGACGAGGTCGCCGTCGTCGTCGGTCGCGGTCGTCCCGGAGACGTGTACCTCGTCGCCCGCCCGGATCGCGCGCGAGTACCCGACGGCGTCCTCCCACGGCGTCCCGGAGGCGACGCGTTCGCGCCTCATCGGTCCCTCGCGAGCGACAGGAGCGTCTCGCGGAGCGCCTCCGGGCCTTCGGCCTCGGTCGCGGCCGCGGAGAGGTCGACGTCCGCGTTCGCCTCGGTGCGGTACGCGACCGCGTGCATCCCGGCGGCGTTCGCGGCCGCGATTCCGTGCCGGGAGTCCTCGATCGCAATCGCACGAGCCGGGTCGACGCCCAGTCGCCGCGCGGCGGCCTCGTAGACGGCCGGCTCGGGCTTGCTCGGACCGTCGACGTCCTCCGCGCTAACCACTGCGTCGAAGCGATTCGCGAGATCGAAGCGCTCCAGCACGCGGTCGATCCAGCGATGCGGCGACGAGGAGACGAGCGCGACGGACGTCCCGGCGGCGCGGAGGTCGTCGACGAGCGCCTCGAACCCCGGCACGAGCTCGACGCGGTCCTCGTAGAGTTCCACCGCCGCCTCGTCGTACTCGGCGACGAATCCGTCTTCGTCGACGGTCGTCCCGTACTCGCGGTCGAGGTACTCGTAGATGTCGCGGACGTTCATGCCAGTTATCTCGCTCGCCGTCGGCCCGCCGCGGTCGGAGCCGGCGACGTTGCCGTCTTCGTCGGTCGCCTCGACGACGGTCGGGAGGATGCGGTCGTTCTCCAGTGGGACCCAGTGGCGCTCGGAGTCGACGACGACGCCGTCCATGTCGAAACAGCACGCGTCCATGCGCGACCAATCAGTCGACAGCGGGATAGGCGTTCCGTCGCGAACGGCGACTCGCCCGATGCCCGCGGGAGACGCGGCCGTCGCGACCGTCGACTCGGCCGACTCCGCGGAACGTGCCTACCGTCGCGAACGGCCGGGGACCACAGGTCTATGTGGGTCTCCCGCGACGGGTCCGGTATGCGAGCAGCCGTCCTGGAGGCGTACGGCGAACCGCTGCGGATCGAGTCTCGTCCGCGCCCGGAGCCCGACCCCCACGGCGTCGTCGTGGACGTAGAGGCGTGTGGCGTCTGCCGGAGCGACTGGCACTCCTGGCAGGGCCACGGCGAGTGGGCGGACGACCAGGTGCCGATCGGGCAGGTACTCGGGCACGAACCCGCGGGCGTGGTCGCGGAGGTCGGCGACCGCGTCGACGCACTCGCTGCGGGCGACCGCGTCGCGGTCCCGTTCAACCTCGGCGACGGCTCCTGTCACGAGTGCGTGAACGGTCACGGGAACGTCTGCGAGGACGGCTACGCGCTCGGGTTCGAGGCCGACGTCCCCGGGGCGTTCGCGGAGGCCGTGCACGTCCCGCACGCCGAATACAACGTCGTATCGCTCCCCGACGGCGTCGCGTTCGAGGAGATGGCCGCGCTCGGCTGTCGATACGTGACCGCGTTCCACGCGCTCTCCCATCGGGTCGACGTCGACGCGGGCGACTGGATCGCGGTCCACGGCTGCGGCGGCCTGGGGCTCGCGGCGGTCCAGATCGCGAGCGCGCTCGGAGCCGGCGTCGTCGCCGTCGACGTGCGCGACGACCCGCTGGCGTTCGCACGGGACGTAGGCGCGAACGAAACGGTGGACGCGAGCGAAGTGGAGGACGTCCCAGCGGCGATCGACGCGCTCACGGACGGGGGTGCCCACGTCTCCGTCGACGCGCTGGGGCGCGCGGAGACGTGCCGGAACAGCGTCCGGTGCCTGCGCTCGCGCGGCGAGCACGTCCAGCTCGGGCTCACAACCGACGACGAGCGCGGCGAGGTCGCGCTCCCCGTCGACGAGATGACGCGCTGGGACGTCACGTTCCACGGCTCGCGCGGGATGCCGCCGACGCGCTACGACGAACTCCTGCGATTGCTCGACGCGGGCCGACTCGACCCGGGCGCGCTCGTCTCGAAGCGCGTCGCGCTCGCGGACGTCTCCGACCGCCTCGCCGCGATGACGACCTACGACACCGCGGGCATCGAGGTCGTTACCGAGTTCTGAGAGGAGCGCCACCGGGAACGCCACCGAGCCCCTCCAGCGCGACAACGCGCCATTACGTCCTATCCTGCAGAACGGGAATCTCCTCGACGCGGTCGTCTGAGAGCAGTTCGGCATCGATGCCGGCGGGCCGGTCGTACGGCGTGTCGGTCCATATCGTGCGTTCGGGCGTGCAGACGGCGTCCATCGGGACGTCGTGGGCGTCCGGTTCCGGGACGTCGCGGACCTGCCGCTCGTGGACGGTCGTCGCGACCGTCGTGTCGCCGTCGACGAGGTCCGCCATCGCGAGCACCGCCCACTCGAGGTCGCTGTAGCCCTCGCCCTTCCCGACGCGCGCGCCGCGCTCGGAGACGGCGACGCTCCCGGAGACGACGAGGTCCACGGGCGCGACGTCCTCGACGGCGACGGGCTCGGCGTAGCTTTCGACCTTCGAGACGGTCGCGGCCGCGTCGTAGTCGGACGCGTCGAGGCGCTCGGGGTCGAGTTCGTAGAACGGTTCCTCGGTCGCGAGCCGCGGCACCGCCATGTACACCGTCTTCCCCTCGTGGAGCGCACGACGGCGCACGGGGAGCTGCGGGGCGTCCGGGTTCGCCTTCAGGACGTCGGCGTCCCGCCAGGCGTCGGTCGCGGCGAGCCGGTCGGCCGCGTCCGCCGCACCGGCGACGTTCGGGATGCGGCCGTGCGGCGGGAACGGGAACCGCGCCTCTCCCGACTCCTCGAGTTCGTCCCAGACCGCCTCGCGGAGCGACTGCTTGTCCATGCCCGGACCCGGGGTCGCCAGCCGAATAACGCTTGCAGTCCGCCCGCTCCCGTTCGAAGCCCGCTCACGGTGCGGCGGGTCCTCGGGCGTCGTCGGTGGCGACTTCGGCCTGGAGTTCGCGGAGCGCGTCGATCCGGGCCTCCGTCGAGGGATGCGTCCGGAAGACGACCGCGGCGGCACGTTCGACCGGCGCGCGATACTTCCAGAGGTACGGCTCGCGGTCGCCCTCCGGGCCGAGCATGACCTTCTCCACTTCCGTGGGGTCGACGGGGACGATGGAGAGTGCGCTGAGGCCGGCGACCGCCCGCAGGTCGACGGTCGGCGTGTCCGCGACCGCGGCGTCGAGCTCCTCGAGCGCGGTGGCGAGCGCTGCCGGGTCGCCGGTGACGGCGACGGCGGCTCGGTCGGCGGCGGCCTCGCGAGCACGGGAGAGGACGGCGACGACGGCCCGGGCGGCGGTGCGCATCACCGTGCCGACGTGGTAGAGGAGGACGGCGACGCCGTTCGAACCGTCGTCGTCGCCGAACCGTCGGAGGCCGTCGGCGACGACGACCGGCGCGTTCACGGCGGTCATCACCATGGCGTCGCGGTTCGCGACGTGCGCGAGTTCGTGCGCGACCACAGCGGCCCGCTGGTCGTCGTCGAGCGCGTCCAGCAGTCCCGCGGAGACGACGAGGTGCATCGACGACGGCCGGAACCCGACGACCATCGCCTCCGGGGTCGCGCTGTCAGCGACAGCGACCGTGGGTTTCGGGACGTCGAACTGCGCGGCGAGGCGGCCGACGGTCGCGTGCAGCGCGGGGTAGTCGCCGGGGTCGACTGGCGTGGCGTGCGTGCGCCGCTCGAGGCGGTCGACGGTCCCGACCTGTCGGATGGCGACGAGCGCGACAGTGGCGAGGACGACGACGGTCGCGACGACGACGCCGGCGTCGACGTCGCCGAGGACGATGCCGCTGGCTAGGAACGCGAGCACCCAGACCACGTCGAGGAACGCGACGGTGAGTGCCACGAGGAGGAGGCAGGCGGCGACCATGCGGAGCGTGAGCGTCCAGTCGGTGTCGGTGTCGCCGATCGCCGCGAGGACGGCGACGGCGACCGCGGCGGCGAGCGCGAGCGCGAAGACGGCGGCGAGCGCAGTACCGAGCACCTGGTCGGAGAGGACGACGGCGGTCGGAATGAGAAGTAGCTGGTGGACGGCTAGCGCGGTGAGGGCGGTGACGACGGCGATCCCGAGGACGCCTGCGGCGACCGTCGCGCGAGCCCGCCACCCGCCGGAGCTGTCGAGGTGGACCGCCAGGACGACGAGCGCCAGCGTGACGACGGTCGCCACTCCCTGCGCGATGGCGTCGTCGACGAGGTAGCCGAGTGGGAGGGCGAACGTCAGCCACGTCGCACCGACGGCCGCCACTGCCAGGAGGACGAACGCGGCGACGTAGAGCGAACTGTTGGCGTCGGGAGCGATCGACGCCTGCTGCTGGGAGGGCATGCGGGAACAGTGACAGTTCCGACACTAAGTTGCTTCCATACCGACGGCGGCCTGTTCCCGCTCCAGACGAATCGACGACGGCACCCTATTCTCGCCACCGCCGGATCGCCGTCCGGGTTACAGCATCGGGACCGCGGCCGACAGGAGGTCGCCGACGGTGAGCGCGAGGACGAGCCCGAGGAACATCGGGACGATGAACGGGATGCCCGGCGACACCCAGACCCCCTCGGCGTCCGCGAGCACATCGAGGCCGTCCCGGAGCGCGTCCGGGGAGGTCCCGTACGCGTCGCCCTCGACCTCCTCGAGGAACAGTTCCGCGCCCCACGCGTCCTCGTACGTCCCATCTTCCTCGGACGCCGCATCGTCCTCTGACGCCGCATCCTCACCGGCCGTATCGTCCTCTGACGCCGCATCCTCACCGGCCGTATCGTCGATCGTTCCCGAGACATCCGGTTCGGCGTCGGAATCGACCGCGCCGTCGCCGTGGTCGGGTGCGCGCGCCGGCTCCGAGTCCACGCACTCGTCGTCGATACCCTCCGCGACCTGGCCGCCGCCGGGATCGTTCCGGTCCTCGGGAAGCGACGCCGGATCGCGGAGTTCGTCGGCGTTCCCTCGGACGGCCGCGAGCGTCGTCCCGCGCCACGTCAGGTACATGCGGAGGGCGTCCAGGTCGAGGCTCCCCGCGTCCATGCCGTCGTTCGTTCCCATCAGCGTCCCGTACTGGTCCACGACCGCGCTTGCGGGGACGCGCTTACCGAGGAACATCGGGAGCGAGAACTCGCCGTTCGCGGCGTTGCGCGCGGCGAGTGCGGTCGGGTAGAGGACGCCGACGACGACGGTGTTCGTCAGGATGGTGAACGCGAAGCTCCCGAGCGCGTTCTCGTTCCCCGGAAGCGGAAGCACGACGCCCGCGACATCGTACGCGGGATAGATCGGGAACAGCAACGCGAGCACGAGCAGTGCCTTCGCGTCCGCACCGCCGAACCCGCCGAACAGCCAGAACAGGTACGCGACTGGCCCGACGACGCCGAGGCTCACGACCATTCCAGGCAGCACGCGCGAGGCGTAGGGCGCGCCCGGCGCGAGCGCCTGCTGGACGGTGAGCGCGAGCAGGACGACGCCGGCGACGAACAGCGGCGGCCACACGCGGTTCGGGATGCGTCGCGTCTTGACGTCCGTGTAGGCGGCCCACGCGAAGAAGGGGACGACGAGGAGTCGCAGGAGGTCGAGCGCGGAGTTCACGTCTCGCCGGAGTTACCGCGAGCACCTACAAAAACCCTCGCAACGCCTCGTCGCCCGACACGGGACTCGACTGGATTCGCGGGTCGAACGCGGACTCGACTCGCGACCGGAGTCGACCCGTCGATTTATGCCATCGCGGGCGGGAGTGTGCGACGAACGTGTTCGGACACCTGCTCGCGCTCGTCCGCGACGGAGACCCGCAGGAGCGAGCGACCGCGGTCGCGGTCCTCGTCAGCACGATCTCCGCGGTGTTCCTCGTCGTTGGGTCGTTCGCCGCGGTCGCGGCGTACTACAGGGGCCTCGCGGGGAACGCCCTCTTGCTGGGCCTCGTCGTGCTCGCGGTCTGCTGGATGGCGTTCGTCCTCCTCGGCGACGTCGTGCTCGCGCGCCTGTTCGGCGCGACCTGACGGCGCGCCCGTGCTCGCTCGGTGGCGACGCAGGCGGTGGGTTTATCCGAGGTCGGCGGATTCTCCGGGTATGAAGTTCGTCGCGTCCGGGGTCGCGGCGACGCACGCGGGCGTCGACGCAGAGGACGAGGTCTGGGAGTCGCTGAAGGAGGCGTATGGGCCGGACGCGACGGGGGTGGCGTTCCGTCGGTACCCGGTCGTGGACGAGGCCGACGGTCGCTTCGACCGCGAACTCGACGTCCTGGTCCTCTCGCGCGAGCACGGCCTGGTCGTCCTCGAGGTGAAGGGGTACACGATCGACCAGATCGCGCGCATCGAGGGCGAGCGCTGGGTCCTGTCGGGAACGAGTCAGGACGCGGCGGCGCCGTACACGCAGGTCCGCGAGCAGGGGTTCAGGCTCCTCAGTCACTTCACGAAGGAGCCGTCGTTGATGGACCGGCGCGCGAACTGCGTGGTCGCGATGCATCCCGTCGTCGCGCTCCCGAACGTCACGCGCGAGGAGTGGGTTGCGAAGGGGTTCGACGACCTCCCGGCCGCGCCGCGCGTGATCACGGGCGACGAGTTGACGCCCGCGGCGCTACGCGACCGGTTCGACTCGCTACCGGACGCCGACTCGCTGTCGACGAGCGAGTACGGCGACGCGCGAGCCGTGCTCTCGGGCGGCCAGCCGATCAGCGGCGAGCGGTTCCCGGACGCGGGCAAGGGCGAAGGGGCGACCACAGGGACGGACGATGAGGGCGCTACCGGCACGGACGGTGGGAATGCGACCGGCACGGACGGTGGCGCGTCGACGGTCGCGAACTGCACGGACGCCACCGGCGTCGGCGATGGTGGGCCCTCTCGTGCGGACCTGTTCGACGAACTGGAGTCGGGGCTGAAGCGCCTGGACGACGCGCAAGAAGAGTTCGCCATGCAGGTCCCGGACGGCCCCCAGCAGGTACGGGGAATCGCGGGGTCGGGGAAGTCCATCGTGCTCGCCCAGAAGGCGGCGCAACTGCACGCCCGGCACCCCGAGTGGAACGTCGTGTTGACGTTCCAGACGCGAGCGCTGTACGAGGCCGCTCGCGAGGCCGTCCACAGGTACTACGCGTACTTCGCGGACGACGACGTGGACTGGTCGCGCCTCCAGGTGATGCACGCGTGGGGCGGGAAGACGAGTCGCGGCCTGTACTACGACGCGGCGCAGGCGGCGGGCGTCGCGCCGCGGACGTTCTCGGACGCGAAGGCGGCGTTCGGGGACGCCGACGGTGGGTTGCTCGCGAACTGCTGCGAGGAAGTCCTCGAGTCGGGTCAGCCCCAGGAGCGCTACGACGCCATCCTCGTGGACGAGGCCCAGGACTTCGAGCCGGGGTTTCTGCAGCTCTGTCACGCGGTCCTGAAGCCCCCGAAACGGCTCGTTTGGGCGTACGACGAGGCGCAGTCGCTCCAGAGCTTGCAGGCGCCGAGTCCGACGGCCGTGTTCGGGACGGACGACGACGGCGCTCCCGTCGTCGACCTCAAGGGCCAGTACGAGGGCGGGGTGCGGAAGTCGATCGTGATGCGGAAGGCGTACCGGACGCCCCGGCCCGTGCTGTTGACGGCGCACGGGCTCGGGATGGGGCTCCTGCGGGACGCTGGCGCCGTGCAGGCGCTGACGACCCAGCGCGGCTGGGAGTCCCTGGGGTACGAGGTCGAGCGTGGGGACTTCCGGCGGCACGGCGAGCCGGTGGAGGTCGTGCGGCCCGACGCGCACTCGCCGCATCCGCTCCGGGACCGCGAGGCGGCGCGGCCGTTCCTCTCGGTGTCGCGAGCGCACAGTCGCGCTGGCGAGGTCGAGCACGTCGCGGACGCCGTCGCAGCCGACGTGCACGAGGAGGGGCTGGCGCCGGAGGAAGTGCTCGTCGTCCCGCTCGGCGACGTCGGGGACTCCCGGGACTTCGGCGACCGCGTCGCGGACGCACTCGCCAAGCGGGGCGTCGACGCGAACCGCGTCTGGAAGGGCAACGTCGACGACTTCCGGGAGGACGGCGCAGTGACTGTCTCCCGCATCAATCGAGCGAAGGGGAACGAGGCGGCGTCTGTGCACGTCGCGGGCGTGGACCGCGTCGCCGACGACGACCGGCGCGCGGACCTCGTCACGCGCCGGAACGAGCTGTTCGTCGGGCTCACGCGGACGCAAGCGTGGGCGTCGCTCTCCGGCGTCGACCACGGCGTCTTCGACGAGGTCGAGCGCGTCCGCGAGCAGGCGACTGGTCCGTTCCCCGCGCTGGAGTTCCCGGCGCCGACGCCCGACGACCTCGACCGACGGCTCGGTGGCGAGGAAGGCGCGGAGACGGACGGCGACGGCGACGGCGAGGACGGAACCGGTGGCGAGAACGCGACGCTCGACGACTTCGAGTGGGTGGAGCAGTAGTGGTTTGTGGAACGTGGACGGACCAGTCGACATGACGGAGGACGCCGAGTCGTCGTCGGTGCCGGCAGCGGACGCGTTCGGGGCACTTGCGAGCGAGCACCGCATCGCCGTGCTCCGGACGTTCGCGGACGCCGAACGCGACGGCGAGCGGACGCTGTCGTTCACGGAGATATACGACGCGCTCGACATCGACAGCACGTCCCAGTTGTCGTACCACCTCGATCATCTGGAGGGCGTGTTCCTGCGACGCTCTGAGTCGGGGTACGAGCTGAATCGAGCTGGCGAGGACGTGATGCGTGCGGTCCTGGCGGGATCGTTCACGGAGACGCCGTCGTTCGAGCCGCTCGCGCTGTCGGGGGAGTGTCCGGGCTGTCCGGAGACGGCGTTCGATGCGACGGAGGAGGACGGCCTGTTGACCGTGCGCTGCGACGGCTGCGGGATGCGAATCGTGACGTACGATCTGCCGCCAGCGGCGGTGGTGGGGCGGAGCGAGCGGGCGGTCCTGGAGGCGTGCGATCGGCGCGTTCGCCACGAGTACGCCGTCGCGGTCGGCGGGACGTGTGCGAACTGCGGTGGTCGTGCGGTGGTGTCGGTCGAGCAGCGCGAGTCCCACGGTGAGACCGACCCGTACGCGGTGGCGGTGTGCGAGCGCTGTAACCATCGGGTGTTCGCGCCGGTGGCGGCGCACGTCCTGTTTCATCCAGCGGTCGTCGCCTTCTACTGGCGGCACGGCGTCGACGCGACCGCGATCGCGTTCTGGGACCTGCCGCGGTACATCGAGGCGTGGGACGTCGACGTCGCCGAAGTGGAATCGAACGATCCGCCGATGTCGGCGGACCGGTCGCCTTCGACGGAGCCGTCGGTGTCCGTGACGGTCCGCTACGGTGGCGAGTCGCTGGCGCTTTCACTCGACGCTGACCTGACCGTATCCGTCGTCGGGACGGACGGCTCCGGGAATGGTGGGTAACGAGCACACGCCGTCTGGCGTTCTCAAGAATGTTTGAGTAAACGTCACGACAAGTTATCAAATTCTCAATAATTTATTTGGGGCTCCGGCCCCGACCGGACGCATGGCGACGACGCGGACCCACGACGACCAGTATAGACCGGTGCGGACAGGAGGTCCTCGATGACCGCCATCGAAGTCCAGAACCTCACGAAGCGCTACGACGACGACGTCTACGCCGTCGACGACGTCACGTTCGAAGTAGCAGAGGGCGAGGTATTCGGCTTTCTCGGCCCGAACGGTGCCGGGAAGTCGACGACCATCGACGTCATCATGGACTACGTCAGACCGACCGCCGGCAGCGCGAGCGTCCTCGGGTACGACGCGCAGTCAGAGGCGCCCGCGGTCCACGACCGGGTCGGCATCCTCCCCGACGGCTACAGCCTCTACGATCGCCTCACCGGACGCGAACACGTCGCGTTCGCGAACGACCTCAAGGGTGCGACTACCGACCCGGATAGCATTCTCGATCGCGTCGGCATCCTCGACGCCGCCGACCGCAAGGCCGGCGGCTACTCGAAGGGGATGACCCAGCGCCTCGCGCTCGGGATGGCACTCGTCGGCGACCCCGACGTCCTCGTCCTCGACGAACCGTCCTCCGGCCTCGACCCAGAGGGCATCCGCGACCTGCGGACGATCGCGCGCGATCACGCCGACGACGGCGGCACCGTCTTCTTCTCGAGTCACGTCCTCTCGCAGGTCGAAGCCGTCTGCGACCGGGTCGGTATCCTCGACGATGGACGCCTCGCCACCGTCGACACCATCGACGGACTCCGCGACGCCGTCGGCACCGGCGCGACCGTCACCGTCGCCGTCGACCGACCGCCGCGCGACCTCGTCGTCGAGGACGTTCCTGGCCTCGTCGACGTCACCGTCACCGACGACGCGGTCCGGGGGACGTGCGTCGAACCGACGGCGAAGCTCGCACTCATCGACCGCGTCCGGGACGCTGGCTGTACGATACTCGACATCGGTATCGACGACCCGTCGCTAGAGGACCTCTTCGCCGCGTACACGCACCGCAACGACCCGGCACCCCATCGCGAGGTCGAGGCATGAGCTGGGCGGTCATCGCGCGACGCGAGTTCCGCGACGCCGTCCAGTCGCGCGTCGTCTGGGGGGTCGTCGCCCTCGTCGCGGTGATGGTCGCAGTCACCTCGATGGTGCCGCTCGCCATCCCGGCGTTCGACGCGAACGTCCTCTCCGGACTCGGGGCGGCGACGGAGTTCGCCGCGATGCTCGTCCCCATCGTCGCGCTCGTCGCCGCATACCTCTCCATCGCAGGCGAACGCGAGTCCGGGAGCATCCGCATCCTCCTCGGGCTCGAACCACGTCGCGGTACGGTCGTCCTCGGGAAGTTTCTGGGGCGAGCAGCCGTGGTCGTCGTCGGTCTCGTCGCCGGGTTCGCGCTCGCGGCGATCCCGACCGCGATAGCGTACGGCGGCCTGCCGGTCGTCGCGTTCGCCGGCATCGTCGCGCTGACGTGCGCGCTCGGCGTCGCGTTCGTCGGTATCGCGGTAGGCGTTTCGGCGGCCGCGGCGACGCGCGGGCGAGCGATGACGCTGGGTATCGCGGCGTACCTCGCACTCGCGCTCCTCTGGGACCTCGTTCCGCAAGGCGCACACCTCGTCGTCGAGGGTGCCGCGCCCGCCGGCACCGTCCCCGGCTGGTTCGTGCTCGTACAGGGCCTCAGTCCGTCCGGGGCGTACGGCGCACTCGTCCAGGCAGTCGTCCACGCGACCGACGACTCCTTCCCCGGTATCGCCGGTGCAGTCGCCGACGGATCGCCAGCGTACTTGCACTGGAGCGTCTTCGCAGTGGTGCTCGCGGCCTGGACGGCGCTCCCGCTGCTCGCGGGGTACGCGACCTTCGCCCGGAGCGACCTCGGGTGACGACAGTGGCCGGTGGAAGACGACCACGCGCTGACCCCCGTCTTCGCAGTGGTGTGGCGGACCGGTCGATTCAGAGTCGTTCCCGGAGGAGGGGGACGTAGTCGTGGAGGTCGAGCGCGAAGTCCGTCGCCTCGTCCAGTTCGAGCCACGAGTACGCGAACTCGGCGCCGCACTCGGGGCCGTCGCCGGTGACGGTGTGGGTCCACGCGTCGCGGGGTTCGTCGACGCTCACGTGGTAGAAGTGCCGGAGGTAGTGCCGCGGTGGGTGGTGGCGACGCGTCCAGACGTCGGTCGCGACGTGCGTCGGATCGTCGTCGGGAGTCAAGCCACTCTCCTCGCGGACCTCCCGGTGGAGGGCCTGCGGCGGCGGTTCGGTGCCCTCGATGGTGCCCTTCGGGACCTGCGGGTCGTCGTGGCCGGGGCCGTCGAACACGAGGAGTTCCTCCTGGTTCCGAGTGACGTACGCGCACACCTTCCGGACGGTCGTCGCGGCGTCGAGCGGGCCGCTCGGTGATCGTACTGGACGGTTCGCGGCGTGGTTGGCGGCCTGGTTCCGTCCGTCTACTGGGCGTCTCTGGTCTGGTCGGTCGTGGTCGTGCGAGTGGGACATGAGAGGGTAGTCGACGCCCGTCACCGGGAGGGGCCGGTCTGAGGCCGGGAGGGCCGTTCTGCGGGCCGGGATGCTCGTTCTGTGAATCCGGGACGGGCCTTGGTGGAACCGTCCATGACCCCCTCCCACTTTGTTTTGCTGCGCGTACGTGACGTTATACCATCTCTTCTCGCTTCAGTCGTGTCATACTTACCGTTCGAAGTGGGCGTTCGTGGTTCAAGATCGTTTATTTCGAAACGACGACTGAAGTTACCGGGAGCGATCTGGCGACGTGACGTTCGTGCCGAGACGCTAACAACTATGAACGGTTGGTTCGTGGTATCGCGACATGGATCTCGGACTTGACGGACGCACGGCGCTCGTCACCGGCGGGGCCGGGCGACTCGGGAGCGAAGACTGCAAGCACCTCGCGCGCGAGGGCGCGGCCGTCGTCGTCCTCGACGTCGACCTGGACGGCGCCGAGCGCGTCGTGGACGAGATCGACGACGACGAGGACGCGACGGGCGAGGCGATGGCGGTGGACTGCGACCTCACCGACCGTGAGGACGTCGCATCGACGATCGAAGCCGTCGAGGAAGAGACCGGCGGTATCGACGTCCTCGTGAACAACGCCGGGTTCGTCGACGCTGTCGCGAAAATGGAGGACTTCGACGACGACCTCTGGGATCGCGACGTGGAACTGAACCTCACGGGTGCGTACAACGTCACGAAGGCGGTCTACCCGGGCATGAAGGAACGTGGGTGGGGACGCATCGTGACGATGGCGAGCATCGCCGGGTGGCGCGGGAGCTTCGCGCAGATCTCGTACTCGACGACGAAGGCGGGCCTCATCGGGTTCGGGAAGACCCTCGCACTGGAGGGCGCGAGGTACGGCGTGACCTCGAACGTCCTGACGCCGAACATCGTCGTCGAGGACCTGGCGGAGATGGAGCCCGAGCAGCTGGAAGCGTTCAATCCGCAGTTCGAGCGCATCCGACAGGCGACCCCGATGAAGGAACTGGGTCGCGAGGACGACGTCGCGCCACTCGTGTGCTATCTGGCCAGCGACCAGGCGCGTTACGTGACGGGGCAGGTGATCGGCGTGACCGGCGGCGCGGACCTCTTCTCGTACTGACTGACGTCCCCGGTCCCCGGACGGTCGCCCCGGCAAGGGGTGCCGGTTACTCCGGACACGGTGGGGTGGGGCCGACGCGATAACGGGGCGAGAGGGCCTCAGCGACGCCGGCGGACGATGAACGCCACGGCAAGCAGTGCGAGGACGGCCACGCTCGGGCCGAATCCCGGAACCGCGGTCGGGTCGAAGTCTCCGTCACCGGGTCCACCACTGGAGTCGCCGTTTGCCGTATCGTCAGCCGTCGGCGCCGACTCGCCCGTTGCGGTCGACGCGGTCGATCCCGTGGCCGCCGTGGTTTGCGTGGTCGCCGTCGTGGTCGGCTTCGTGGTCGGCTTCTCGGTCGTCCGTACAGTCGTCGTCGGCGTCGCGGACGTCGCCACAGTCGTCGGTTCCTCGGTCGTCGTCGACGCCTCGTACCGAGTGTCGTCGGTCGGATAGGCGTCCTCGCCGTCGTCGATGCCGTCGCCGTCGGTGTCGGACTCGAACGGGTTCGTCTGGACCTCGCGGCGGTTCTCGACGCCGTCGCCGTCGGAGTCCATCGACGCGTTCAGGACGAACCGGTCCGGGTCGCTCGGGACGGGCGGCGTCGACTCGCCCGCGACGTACTCGTCGAGCCACGCCCGCATCGACTCGTCGTCAGTGACCGCGACGACCGCCGCCGAGAAGTCCTCGTACGTCCGCAGGTCGCCGTACGGGTCGTCGTCGCCGTACCGGTACGCGAGCACGTCCTGGAGCGTCCTCGCACCCCCGGTTCGGTTCCGTATCTCGGCGTCCAGCGCCGCGGCGACGAGCGACCCCTTCTCGTAGTCCACGGGCTCGCGGTCCCAGGTCGCGGTGTCAGCGAGTTTCGCGTCCCGGTACTCGTCGCGCGTCACCGCCAGCGCCTCCTGGAACTCGCTCCAGTCGCCGTCGCCCGCGTTCATCGCCAGCAGGTGGCCGTAGTACTCCGCGAGCGCCTCGTTCAGCCACGCCGAGGAGTCCTCGCCGAACGTCGCCATGCGGACGTGCACGTACTCGTGGTAGGGCGTGCTCTCGACGCGTTCGACCGTCGACGCCGAATCCTGCACGAAGAAGCTGTCGTACTGCGCGCGCCCGGCCCAGGGATATTCGTACGCGAACGCGTCCTCTGGGAGGACGTACACGACGCTCTGCGGACCGTCGTCGCCGTCGTCGTGGTCGTCGCCGTCGTCGTCGACGCCTTCGGCGCCGTCGACGAGTTCGCGGTCGCCGAGCCGGAACACGTCCCCGTACGCCGCGGGCGTCGACTGGCTGCTGGCGTCGCCGGCGAGGACGACGTCGACGGTTCGATCGCCCGCGGCGACGGACTCGGCCGTGGTCTCGCCGGCGACCGCGAACGCGCGACTCGCGACGCCGTCCCCGGCGACCTCGCCGGTCGTGGTGAACGTCGGTTCCGTCCCGAAGTACCGCCAGGAGACGTACGTCGCGGGGAACTCGACGAACGCGAACGCGTCGGTCTCCACGCCGACCGCGTCGCTCGTCAGTTCGCCCTGGTCGACGCTCGTCGTCACCGTCACCGACGGCGTCTGGGTGTCCTCGGACCACGTGAACTCCGTCTCGCCGGTCCGCTCGAAGTCGTCGGTCTGCAGGGACTGGACGGCGTCGTCCGCGAAGAACGGTGCCTGCATCCTGAACTCCGAGAGCGAGGTCGGGAGCTCGTACTCGTACGTGATCGTCACCCGTCCGGGGACCGAGAGCGTGCTGTTCAGTCGCGTTCGCTCCACGATCGTCGGGTCGCTCGACGCTGGCGCACTGCGTGGCGTCCCCACACTCGAGGCGGTCTGATGAACGACTTCGTCCGCGGGGGCGCCGTCCGCAGCCGCAGCATCCACCTGGGCTGCGCCGGTGGTAGTCGCGGACGGACCGGGACCGGCGTGTGTGCTCGCCCCGAGGACGCTCCCGGCGGGCGTCCCGGCGACGAGGAGGAGGACGAGGACGGTGGTTACCCGTTGCATACCGGAGACTGTTGGATATCGAGAGATAAACGCAACGGCCGACCAGTTGCCGACGAAGGGAGAGACTTCGAATTGCCGACGGCGGGACAGCGGACTACAGTTCGTCGGCGAGGGCGCGGAGGTTGGCGACGCGTTCGTGCGTCGGCGGATGCGAGCGCGTCTCGACGGTGAATGCGTCGTCGTTGGCTGCCTCGTCTCCCGTTTCGTCGAGTCCGTAGGGGAGGAAGCAGAGGCCGTCGACGCCCCGGTAGTGTGCACGGGCGTCGGTCTCGGGGCGGCCGAGGCCGCGGTCGCTGAGTTTCTCGAGCGCGGTGACGAGCGCGCTCGGGTCGCCGACGAGGACGGCGCCGGCGCGGTCGGCGACGAACTCCCGGCTCTCGGAGAGCCGCCGGGAGAGGAGGACGACGGGGGCCGTGAGGACGCCGAGGAGGATGCCTCCGCCGAGGACGGAGATGGCGACGAGCGCGACGAACCCGAGGACGGAGGTCATCGAGAACAGGGCCCCGGGGACGAACGCGGACGATAACACGTAGAGGACGAACGTGAGGGCGATCCAGACGAAGAGGTGCGCACCGTCGCCGTTCACGACGCGGCGGTCGTCGCTGACGAGCGCCGGGAGGAAGCTCGCGAGCGTCATCACGGTCGCGTCGCGGTTCTTGACGTGCGCGAGTTCGTGGGCGAGGACGGCGTCCAGTTCGTCGTCCGAGAGCGCGTCGAAGAGGCCCTCGGAGACGACGACGGTCGCGTCCGTCACGCCGCCGACCGCGAAGCTGTTAGGGACGCTGCTATCGACGACGCCGAGGTTCGGGGGCTGCACGTCCGCTTGCTTGCAGAGTCGCGCGAATCGAGCGTGGAGGTCGGGGTGGGTCTCGCGCGTGGCGTCGGTCGCGGGGACGTCCGCGAGGAGTTCGCGCTTCGTGAAGCGCAGTTGCGCCCACACGAAGAGAACGAGGACGGGGACGAACACCACGAGCCAGCGGGCGAGGAGCGCGGCCTGCGAGCCGACGATGGCCGCGATGGGGTCGTGGACGACCGAGAGCCAGGGGTACGCGAGGAGGGCGAAGACGCCGACGACGACGGCGTCGATCGCCAGGATCAGGGCGAGCGTGAGGAGGATGCGTCGCACGAGGGGCCTGTCGCGTTCCATACCGTATCTCGAAGAAATGAAGTACCGAACCAAAAGGGTTTCCGTCCTGACACGCGTTCGGGGTACCTTCCGGGACCTCCTTCCACGTATCAAAGGTAATATATTTAACCGTTCGAACGTATCTCGACGTGTGGACCAGGACCTGTATCGAGCGGCGCTCGCAGTCGCGTGCGTAATCGCGGTCGTGCTCGGCGCGAGCCTCTTCCCCGCGACGGGGTTCGGAGCGAACCCGGTCCCCGCGGGTAGCAGCGGACCCGGCGGCGTCGGCACCGGTACCGCCACCGCGACCGCCACGGAGACGCCGACGACCACCGACACCGACGCGTCGACGACGAAGACCCAGAAGGACGAAACGGCGACCGACACGGCGACGAGTTCGCGAGACGACGTAGCGACGACGACCGAGGCACCCGCGTACGACGACGCGGCCTCGGGCGGCGAGCAAGGCGCCTGGCTCGCGTTCGGCACCGTCCTGTTCGGCGGGACGGCCCTCTTCCTCGTCGCCGCGGTCGGTCTCGGCCGGCATCACCGCCGCCGGAACCCCTCCGAGTGGGACCTGCCGTCGGCGCCACACCTCCGGCTGCTGGCGTACGTACGACGCATCCCGCAAACGTCGCTCGCGTTCGTGATGTTCGCGGGAACGAACGCGCCCGACATCCTCGACGGGTTCGCCGACCGCTTCGGCGCCGCGACCAGCGGGTTCGGAGCGATGGCGCGCGCCCTCGGGGGAGCCGGCGCCGCGATCGGTGGGAGTCTACTGAAAGTACCCGGTGGGTTCGTCGGCGCCGTCGGCGGCCTCGGCCGTGGCATCGGGTCGTTCTCGCTCGGCCTCTCCGCACTCGCGACCTCGGTGGGGTCGGGCGGCCTGTTCGGGCGCAGCACGGACGCGGCCAACGAGGACCCGCGGAGTGGCGCGACCGACACCGAGACCGCCGACACGGAGCCGGCCGATCCCGACCCGCCGGCGTCCGTCCGCGAGGCGTGGGACCGCCTCCAGTCGGACCTCGGCGTCTCTGGACGGGACGGCGCGACGCCCGGCGAGATCGCGCGCGCGGCGATCGACCGCGGCCTGCCGATGGACGCCGTCCGGTCGTTGACGCGAGCGTTCCGGGACGTCCGCTACGGTGGCCTGCCGGACGACGGCGAACGCGTCTCGGTCGCCCGGGACGCGTACGAGCGCGTGCGGGCCGCCCTGAGGGGTGAGTCATCGTGATGGGACTCGACGACCTCCGCGACGCCGGCGACCGCCGGACGGTGCGGCGACTGGTCGCCGGCGTCGGCGTTCTCGCGCTCTCCCTCGCGGTCCTGTCGGCGCTGGTGCCCGCCGTCGGCGACGCGGTGGCGGGGAGCCTCGGCGCGTCCTTCGGGAATCCCGTACTCGTGGTCCTGGCCAGCGTCGTCGGTGGCGTGTACGGGCTCGCGCACCTGTACCTGACGGGGACGCGCGAGTCGACCGCGGCACCGCTCGTCGGGAGGGAGCCCGAGCGAGCGCACTACGCGGAGAATCACGTCTCCGGCGAGGAGATCGATCAGTCCGTCGAGACGGTCGGTGGTGAACTCCCGGAGTCGGCCGCGAAGAACTGGTGGACGTACCGCGAGAAGAACGACGTGACGAGCACGCTCACGGAACTCGCGGTTCGCGTGCTCGCGAACGAGCACGACGTCGACGGCGAGACCGCGGCGGCGATGGTCGCGGCCGGGACGTGGACGGACGACGCGCGTGCAGCGGCGTTCCTCGGCGACGACGGGGCCGGGGCGCTCCCGCTGCGCGTGCAGTTCGTGGACTGGTTGAGCGGCGAGGCCTACCAGCGTCGCGTCGATGCCACCGTCGACGCCCTCGCTCGACACGCGGGCGTGTCGACGGCTGGGTCGGGCGACTCGGTCGGCGAGTCGTCGGTCGCGCGAACCGCCGGCGAGTCCGCACTCCGGACGCACGAATCTTCGGCGCTCGACTCCATCGAGGACGCGAGCGATAGCGACGCTGACGACCGGATCGAAGAGGACGGCATCGACGCGAGTTCGATCCGGTCGACGGCCGACGTCGGAACGTTCGAGTCGGCGACTGCGACGGACGTGTCGCGCTCGAACGGATCGGCGAACGACGACGAATCGACCGTGGCCGCGCCGGACGCGGAGGCGACGGGTCTCGCGGAGGACGCGCTCGCGACGAACGGAGGTGACGACGCGTGACGACGCAGACGCGAACGGAACGCTGGCAGGTCGGCTTGCTCGCCGCGCTCGTCGCGTGTGCGCTCGGCATCGTCGGGAACAACACGGTCCTGTTCATGGCGGCGAGCGTCGGGCTCGCGTACGCGGCGTACGGGTACGCGACCGCGCCCGTCGAGGCGTCGTTCGCGGTGTCGCGGACGCTCGGTGACGACGCGCCGACGGCCGGACAGGACGTCGAGGTGACGGTGACGGTCCGGAACACGAGCGATTCGCTGGTCCCGGACGTCCGCGTCGTCGACGGCGTCCCGGACGCGATCGGCGTGGTCGAGGGGTCGCCGCGGCACTCGGCGACGCTCCAGGCGGGCGAATCGGCGACGTACTCGTACGTCGTTCGTGCGCGCCGCGGTCGCCACGAGTTCGACGACGTCACCGTCGTCGCGCGGAACGTGAGCGCGGACGTGGAGTCTCGAACGACGGTGACGGCGTCGACGGCGATGACGGTGAACGCGGACGTCGGCGACGTGCCGCTGGCCGACCAGACCATCCCGCAGACGGGGATGGTGCCGACTGACGTGGGCGGGGAGGGCGTGGAGTTCTACCAGTCCAGGGACTACCACCACAGCGACCCGATGAATCGCGTGGACTGGAAGCGCTACGCTCGCACGCGCGAGTTGACGACCGTCGAGTTCCGGGAGGAGCGAGCGGCGAACGTCGTCGTGGTCGTGGACGTCCGGAACGTCTGTCGGGTGGCGCGACGCGAGGACGAACCCGACGCGGTGTCGCTCTCGAAGTTCGCGGCAGCGCGCCTCGTCTCGCACCTGCTCGACGAGGGGAACCGCGTGGGGCTCGCGTTCTACGGGCACGACAGCGAGTACCTCGCTCCCGGCGTGGGCGACGGGCACGCGGTCCGCGTCCGGGAGATGCTGGAGACGAGTACGGACTCGTCATTCCCGGTCGTGACCGACGGCGGATTCGGCACGTACGACGACGACCGGCGCGTGGACTGGCTGCGTCGACGGTTGCCCGACGGCTCGCAGGTCGTGTTCGTCTCGGCGGTCCCCGACGACGAGCCGGCGGAGACCGCGCGCCGCCTGCAGGCGTCCGGGCACTCGGTCCGGATGCTCGCGCCGGACGTGACGAGCACGGAGACCGCGGGGTCGACCGTCGACCGCATCCAGTGGCTCGACCGGATCGGTGACGTCCGGGAGGCCGGCGTGAAGGTCGTCGCGTGGTCGCCGGACGAACCGTTGCGGGCGGCGTTCCAGCGCGCTCGCCGGAGGTGGTCGCAGTGACTGACGCGTACTCCTTCGACGGCTCGCGGACCACGCTCGGCGCCCGGACGGCGGTCGCCATCGCAGCGGTCGCCACGGCAGTGCTCGGCGTCAGCGCGGGGTACGCGCTCCAGACTGCGCTCGGTATCGTGGGCGGCCTCGCGTTCGGCGTCGCCGCTCGGGACGTGTCCGAGGACGCGCTTCGGTCGCGCGTCCGCGGCAGCACGCTGCTCGTGGTCGCGTCCGTGTTCGTCGTGCTCGCGCTCGCTCTCCAGAAGCGGACGTTCACCGACGCGCTCCTGGTCGCCACCGTCCCGGCGGCCGTCGGCGTGACCACCGTCTCGGCGCTCGTCGACCCCGACGAGGTCGTCGGGCCGGTGTTCGCCGCGCTCTCGCGGTCGTTCGTCGCGACGCTCGTCGGGACGTTCGTCGCGGCGGCGCTGTACGCCAACGTTGTCGGGTCCGCCATCGGCGGCTCGTGGGGGGTGTTCGCGGTGCTCCTGGGAGTGACGCCGATGGTCGGGTTCGTCGCGCTCCAGTTCGAGTTCCTGCTCGTCGGCGTGCTCGCGACGAAAGCGGGGCGGGCGGCGGCCGAACTCGATCCGGAACGGTCCGCGTCGGACGTCGACGCGATGGGCGTCCGGGACGTCCCGACGAGCGTCTGGCTGCTCCTGGGCGTCCAGGTGCTCCTCGTCGCTCTCCCCGGTGGCGCGGCACTGTTCGACTTCGTGCTCGCGCTCGCCGGGCCCGTCGGCGTGATCGCGGCCGTGGTCCTCTCGAGCGTCTACCTCCACGGGGCACTCCTCGTGCTCGCGGCCGTGCTCGCGACGCTCCCGATCGCAGCGTTCGTCCGCAGGTCAGTCGTGTCGGTCCTCGGGAATCGGCCGCCGAAGTCCCTCGCGTTCGCGACCGGCGGCGTCGCGCTGTCGACGGTCGTCGTCGTCGTCACGAGCATCCCCGGGTTCGAGGCGCTCGTGCGCTGGCTCGCGGGCGAGGAGTCGGTCGTGACCGGCGTCGTCGACGCGTACGGGGTTGGCCCGTCGGTGCTCGCGGGCGTTTCCGGCGTCCTCGTCGTCGTCGGCGGCTGCCTGTTCTTCTACGTCGCCGCGTTCGGGCTACCGTTCGTGCCCGAGCACGCGAGCGGGTTCGTGTTCGGTGGGGCGTCGCTGTTCGTCGCCGGCGTCGCCGGTGCGTTCGCCGGCGCTCCGGCACCGGCGGTATTCGTCGCGATGGCCGCGTCGCTCGCGGTCTGGGACGTCGGCGAGTACTCGGTGACGCTCGGCACGGAACTCGGGCGGGCCGCGTCCACGCAGACGATAGAGGCCGTGCACGTCCTCGCGACGCTCGCCGTCGGCGCCCTCGCGGTCGTCGTCGCGTCGCTCGCGACGCACTTCTTCGTCCCGCTAATGACGGGCGTGTCGGAGGGGCGCGCGCTGACGGCGCTCGGCCTCCTGTCGGTCGCGCTCGTCGCGTTCGCGTGCCTCGCGAGAACCGGGTCGACCGACGCGTAGTGCGGGATCGTCTCTCCTTCAGCGGTCGGTATCGTCACCGCAAGAACGGGATTCGCCGCCAGAGTTTGAGGCCGGTGGCGAGCACCTTCGCTTCGAGCGCCGTCGGGCCGCTGACGGGCGAGAACGGGAGTGCGCGGGACGTGGTGACGGTCTTCGATTCCGTGAAGCGCTCGATGCCCTCGGGGCCGTGGCGGCGACCGAGGCCGGAGTCGTTCCGGCCGCCCATCGGGGCGTCGTGGGCAGCCCACGCCGTCATGTAGCCGTCGTTGATGGCGACGGTGCCGGCGTCGACGTCCTGCGCGATGGCGCGCGCTCGCTTCACGTCCCCGGAGAGGATGCACGCGTGCAGGCCGTACTCGGTGTCGTTCGCCTCCGCGACCGCTTCGGCGTCGTTCGCGACGGACTCCATGCCGACGACCGGCCCGAACGTCTCCTCGCACGCCGCGGTCGCGTCCGCTGGGAGGTCCGTCAGCACCGTCGGCGCGTAGAAGTACGGACCGACGTCCGGGCGGGTCTCGCCGCCGACTTCGACGGTCGCGCCGCGTTCGCGCGCGTCGGCGACGTGGCGCTTCACGCGCTCGAGTTGACTCTCGGAGACGAGCGAGCCGACGTCGACGCCGTACCCGTAGTTCGAGTCGAGAGTCAGATCGCCGACGGCGTCGACGAACCGCCGCGCGAACGCGTCGTAGACGTCCTCGTGGACGTAGACGCGTTCCGCGCTGATACAGAGCTGGCCGGCGTTCGTGAAGCACGCACCGATGGTGCGCTCGACCGCGGTGTCGACGTCGACGTCCGGCCGCACGTATATCGGGTTCTTGCCGCCGAGTTCGAGCGACGCGTCGACGAGTTCCTCCCCGGCCTTCGCCGCGATCTGACGCCCGACGGCGGTACTGCCCGTGAACGACACGTAGTCGACGCGCTCGATCAGGGGGTCCCCGAGGCGTTTCCCCTCCCCAGCGACGACGTGGAACGCGTCGTGGGGCAGCCCGGCTTCGCGAAGGAGTTCCACGGTCGCGAGCGCAGTATAGGGGGTCTCACCGGCGGGCTTGAGCACGACCGCGTTCCCGGCGAGCAGGGCGGGGATGGCGTCGCCGACGGCGAGCGTGAGGGGGTAGTTCCATGGCGCGATGATACCGACGACCCCGACCGGGTCGTGGTGGACGCGAGCGGTCGACAGGAACGGGAGCGCGCCACGGCGACGTTCGCTCGCGAGCTGGTCGCCAGCGCGCGTCGCGTAGTACCGCGCCGTCATCGCGACGTCCATCACCTCCTCGTAGGCGTCCCCGCGGCTCTTCCCGGACTCGAGTTGCATCACGTCCAGGAGTTCCTCGCGGCGGTCCAGGATGAGGTCGTGGAAGCGCTCGAACACCGCAGCGCGCGCCTCGACGTCGCGGTCCGCCCACCGCTCGTGCGCGTCGCGAGCGTCCCCGACAGCGCGGTCGACGTCCGCTGGCGTCGACGTCGGCACGGAACCGAACGCCTCGCCCGTGAACGGCGCGAGGACCTCGCGACCGTCCGCGTCCTCGCCGGCGGTCACGAGCCCGTTCCAGCGATCGAACGACCGAGGCGACAGCCGCGGCGGCAGGACGGAAGCGTCCGGAAGACTCGACATGGCCGTCACTGCGGCCGCCAGCGCCCTAACCGCATCGGTCCCAGAACCCCAACCAGTGCTCGTCCCGTCCCGTCAGTCGGTCGAATCCGCTGCGCTCATTCGGTCGCTGTAGTCCCAGGCGTACGCGCGGTCGACGTCGACGGTGACGTGGATCTCCTCGCGGTCGTCCCGGAGCAGCCAGTTCGCGAGGTCGGTGTCGCGGTCACCGAGGTACTCGTCGACGAGCGCCCGGAGGAGTGCCTTCTCGTCGTCGGGTTCGAGCGACGCCTCGCCCTGGCCGCGGACGCCGCGGTACGGCGGCTGGTTCGTGGACACCTCGAACGCGAGTTCCGGGTCGTGCTCGAGGTACTCGACGACCTGCGCACTCGCGGACGTCGCCAGGTGGAGCGAGCCGTCCCCGGGCTCGTACCCGTACCACAGCGAGAGCATCCAGAGCCCGCCCGCGGGCGTCCGTGTCGCGACGCGGATCGGGATGGTCTGGGAGTCGAGGAACGCGTCCGCCCACTCGCGGTCGGGGTCGCCGCGGAGCTGCATCGTCATCGGACGACCGTGACCGGAACGGGTGCACGGCGTACGACGCCCTCGGCGACGCTCCCCAGGAGGACGCGCGAGACGCCCGACCGGCCGTGACTCCCCATCACGACGTGGTCGACGTCGTGCTCCTCGGCGTAGTCGTTGATCGCTCGCGTCGGCCGTCCGACGACGGTCTCGGTCTCCACTTCGACGCCCGCCTCGCTCGCTCGCGCTCGCGCTCCCTCGAACAACTCCTCGGCCTGGGCCTTCTCGCTCTCGAACCAGTCCTCCCAGAACCCGGGGAGGGTGCCGTCGACCGGAGTGGAGTACCCGGCTTCCATCAGGTCGACGACGTGCAGGAGCGTGATGGTGGCGTCGGGATGCTGTTCGAGCGCGTGCTCGAGGGCGTGCTCGGAGCCATTGGATTCGTCGAACGGAACCAGAACGTGTCTGCTCATGGTCGGATATCGGACTGACAACAGGATAAATGTGGGTGGCGGTTCTCGCGCGGTGACTCAGCTGTCGGCGTCGAGTGCGTGCACGACGCCGTGGACGTCGCGTTCGAGCGTGGGACTCGCCCAGTTCTCGCGGAGGCGGGAGACGAGCGCGCCCCGGTCGTCGACGTCGGGGTCGTCGAGCGCGGCCTCGACGGCGTCGACCCACGCCGGGAGCAGTTCCGCGTACGCGTCGAGGGCGTCGACGGCGTCCTCGCGGACGCCGAAGTGACCGTAGCAGACGGCGTCGGGGTCGCGTGCGCGGAGTCGCTCGAGGGTCGCGAGCGACTCGTCGAGGTCGAAGTCGGGCGCGGGCGTGGTCGGGAGAAGGTCGCCACCGAGGGTCATCCCGGCGGCGTCACCGGCGAACAGGACGCCCGACGCCGGGTCGGAAAGCGCGACCTGATGGGGGGCGTGACCGGGTGCGTGCACGACGTCGAGGTCGCGGTCACCGCATGGGACGACGTCGCCGTCGGCGATGGCGACGGTGCGGTCCGGGTAGACGGTCTTCGGCGTCCCGTACTGGTCGGCGACCGCGTCACCGACCGCCGCTCGCGCGCTCTCGACGAGACGCTCGAGACGGTCGGCGTCGGTCAAATACGGCAGTCCGCGTTCGTGGACGTACACGGTCGCGTTCGGGAACCGCTCGGCGAGGTCGCCGACCGCGCCCGCGTGGTCGAGGTGGACGTGCGTCGGGACGATCGCCGAGAGCGCCTCTGCGTCGACGCCGTGCTCGTGTACGGCCGCCTCGACGACGTCCGCGGCCGGCGCGGCGCCCGCGTCGACGAGTACCGGCTCGGGACCCTCGACGAGGTACGCGGCGTGCAGTCCGGGTGCGCCGAACA
Organism: Halorubellus sp. JP-L1; assembly: GCF_011440375.1. Taxonomy (NCBI): domain Archaea; kingdom Methanobacteriati; phylum Methanobacteriota; class Halobacteria; order Halobacteriales; family Halorubellaceae; genus Halorubellus; species Halorubellus sp. JP-L1. The sequence goes on along the minus strand of NZ_JAAOIR010000004.1, from coordinate 74,307 downwards.
GTTCCGTGTCCACGACGGAGACGGCGTCGAACGAGGAGGGAGTCACGGTTTCGTTCGGGCGTTCGGGCGCGGACGGGTTCAGTGTAGCGGCGGCTCGTGGATCGGGGCTGGAGATTCGAGAAGACGAGATGCGCCCGTCGTCACGCCCGGGCGCCGTCGGCGGCGTTCAGATGTGGCCTTCGTCCTTGAGGTTCTCGATGACGTCGTCGACGAAGGACTCGACGTCGTCGTAGGGAAAGTCCCCGCCCGGCAGTTTCGTCTGGAGCTCCATGGCCGTCATGGAGAAGTCGCCGGACTCGAAGCGCGTGCCGGGACCGTTGGGGAGCGCGGGGACGAGGTCCATCGGGCTCGAGATCGGGTAGTCGGCGCCACCGAACGCGTCTTCCATCTGTTCGCGAAGGTCTTGCTCGTCTGCCATAACGACTCGACCTTCACGGGGATAAATAGTAAATCTTTGGGTAGTTGGTTCGGTGCTGCTCGGAATCGCGCGCGCACGGCGAATCGACGATAGCCTCGTCGTGGCCGGCGCGAGACCGTCGCTCGACGGTCGAAGACGCGAGGATGGGACGACAGCGCTCCGCGTCGCGGCCAGTGCACGGCGTCGGTTACGCGCCGGCGGCGGGTTCGACGGCGAGGTCGTGAACGGCCTCGACGCCGGTGCCGTCCTCGAGCGTCGCGCGGGCCTCGGTCTCGTCGCCGTCCTCGGCGACGGCGATCGTCGCCGTGACCTCGACGTCGACCTCGAGCGCGTTCAGGCCCGGGGTGAGGCCGGTGACGCGGTCTATCTCGACGCCGTCGAGGGCGTCGAGGCGGCGGAGGACCGTGCGTGCACCGGTGGTCATGTCACCGTCGGCGCCGTGGGGGACGCGGACGGTGAGGTGGGCGGTCGCCTCGAATCGGTGGCGTATGGTTGACGCTACCATAGACGCCCGGCGCGAGTCGAACGCGCACGACCTCGCAGGGTCGTGGGATGCCGGATCATCCACGGGCGCGAGCGTGGGGGAGGGGCTTGCGTCAGCGGGGCCGGGCGCGGGACGGCGCCGCGGCTAGTCGTTCGACGGCGATGCGTCTCTTCGCCCCCGACGAATCGGGGGATGCGACCGCGAGCGAGCGTTCGGACCGCAACTGCGACGGGGCCGGCGACTGACGTCAGTCGCGACCGGCGGCGGTCGTCAGCTCGCGGCCGATCGCGGACCCGGGGCTCGGGTTCGGTCGGGTCGTGAGAACTCGTGGCCGTGCGGCGTCGCCGCCGAGGATCCAGGAGACGGGGCGAAGAACTCGCCCGGTCCGAGGAGTGCCGTCGGCGGACGTGGCGTCGCCTCGACGGTTAGACGTCGAAGCGGCACACCGTCACGGACACGAGGTCACGTGGCGCCGACGAGAACGGACCGAGCATAGCGGCGACCCGGTTGAGTCGCACGCACAGCGGACCACTGCTCGTCGGCGCCGTCGACCGGGTAGGCATCGTCACCTTCCCCGGCGACGGCGTTGCCACTCACACCGCGAGTGGACGCCGACTTCATGTGGTCGATGTACATGGTTGGGTCGCGCTGGACGCCGATCGAGAGGTCGGCGTCGCAGGGTATCGAAATCAACTGGGGCCGCTGACATAAAACTATCCCATCAGTGCTAACAACCCGCACGCAGGAGTGGGTGCTGTCCCGGAGGGCAGGGGATCCGGCGAACGAACTCGACTCGAACCGTGAGCCGACGCGCACGTTTAGGAGGGACTGGACGGAAGTGACGGTAGAGATGGGCCCGGGTCGCGTCGCTTGGCGTCGGATCGTGGGTGGCCAGAGCGACGACCGCGCCAGTGCCGTCACCGTCGGTCTGGTGTTCGTCGGGCTCGCCATCGTCACCGCGCTACTTGCGGGGTCGTTCTGGATCCTCGCCACGAGTGACGGTGGCGGCGGTGACCCGACGCAACTCGCCGTGGACTCCTCGCGGTGTACCGTCGGCGCAGACGGGAACGCGACCGGGATCGAGACGGTCACGCTCTCGATGCGCTACCGGGGGAACGGGACGGTCGACCTCGCCGACGCCGCGGTCAGATACGGCGACGAGACGACCGAGCGTCGCCTCGCGATCGCCGACGAGCCGGGCGAGAGCGCGGTCGGCGTGCGAAACGGCAGCGGGGCGTTCGACCCGACCATCGAGCGCGGAACCTCGTTGACGGTCGTCGTGGACGTGAGCTCGGTTCGTGGGGGGCCGCTGGAGGCCGGGCAGCGCGCTAGCATCGACCTCGTCGTCGATGACGCGACGGTGGCCTCGACGAGCGTCCGCGCCCCTGGCGGGTTGAGCGAGAGCGAGTCCTTCGTCGCCTGCTGACCGGTCGCGGCGACAACAGTTTTGGTGGTGCTTCGCGAAGCGATTGCGCATGACCCTGGGGGCGGGTGGCGTGACGGGCGTCGACGACCGCGGGCAGGTCGGCATCGGCATCCTCGTCATGTTCGTCGCGATGATCATCGTGTCCGCGATCGCCGCTGGCGTCCTCGTCAACATGGCAGGGATGATGCAGGACCGTGCGACGGACGCCGGCGAGGACGCCGTCGGCCAGCTCGTCGGCGGCGTCCAGGTCCAGGACAAGACGTGTACCGTCGCATCGAATCCGGTCGGCATCGAGGAGGCGTGGATCCACGTCCGCCTCCGACCCGGCGGGGACGCAGTGAACGTCTCGAACGCGACCGTCCTCTACACGGACGGACAGGTCCACACGGCGCTATCGTACTCGAACGCGACGGCGAACGCGTCGCGGTACACGCTGATGGACGACGGCGAGCGCGTGCGGACGCTAACGAACACGTCGCGGATGGTGCGGCTGACGGTCGACGTCGCGGCGGTCCGCGGCGCGGCGCTGAACGGGACCGACGCGCCCCTGGAGAACGGCGGCGAGGCGACGATCACGGTGTCGACGCCACAGGGCGCGGTGACGAAGATCCGACTGACGCCGCGGGGCGTCGCGGGCACGCAGTCGTTCACGAAGTGCTGAGCGGTCCGCCTCGAAGTGCCGAGTAGTCGATCGGGGCTCGGTGCGGGCGCGTCGGCGACGAAGCGTTTTCCGTGCCGCGACGCAGGTTCGAGCATGGACGAACCAGACGGCGACGGCGGCGGCGGCGTCGACGACCGCCGCCTCGAGGTCGATGGCGAGGAGCGGAACGTGTACGGCGACCCCCTGGAGCCGTGCGGGCGCGACCCGGAGACGGGCGTGCTCCGGGACGGGGAGTGTCACGCGATGCCGGCGCGGGACCCGGGGCGGCACGAGGTGTGTGCGGTGCTGACCGAGCGGTTCCTCGAGTTCTCCGCGACGATGGGGAACGAACTCCGGGAGCCTCGGCCGGACCTGCAGTTCCCGGGGCTCTCGCCCGGCGACCGCTGGTGCGTCTGCCTCCCCCGCTGGGTGGAGGCCGTGGAGGGCCGGGCGGCGCCGCCGGTGGTGCTGGCGGCGACGAACGAATCCGTGCTGGACGCGGTCGACCTGGAGACGCTGGAGGCGCACGCCCACGACGCCGAGGACTGAGCGGGAGAGCAGAGACCAGATGTGGTAGGCAGCGAGTCTGGTGAGCGGCAAGTCCGGTGAGCGGCGAGTCTGGTGGGGGACCGAAGCGTTCACGCCGCCGGCGCCCGGTGGTCGTGGTATGCCGACTGTGGACGCACTCGTGACGCACCCGGTGAAGTCGCTGGACCCGCTGCTCGTGGACGAGGTCGACCTCGTCGGCGGTCGTCTCCGCCACGACCGCGAGTACGCGCTCCAGGACGACGACCGCGAACTCGTCAAGGCCACGGGCGAACCGGCCCTCCACCGCGTCCGCAGTTCCTACGACCCCGAGACGCGGACGCTCACCGCCCGCAGGAACGACGAAGCGGCGGACGCGGCGGTGTCGTTCGCGCTCGACAGCGAGCGCGGGGACGCGAACGCGTGGTTCAGCGACTACCTCGGCTATCCCGTCGCGCTCGTTCGGGACGCCGGCGGTGGGTTCATGGACCGAGAGTACGCAAAGGGGCCCTCTATCGTCTCGACGGGAACGCTCGAGGCGATCGGCGAGTGGTTCGACCTGGACCCTGCGAACGTCAGGCGTCGGATCCGCGCGAACGTCGTCGTGGACGCGGAGCCGTTCTGGGAGGACCGCCTGTGGACCGGCGGAGACGAGGTGGTCGCGTTCCGCATCGGCGACGTGGAGTTCGAGGGCGTCGGGTGCTGTGCGCGTTGCGTCGTCCCATCACGGGACCCGGATACTGGCGAGGCGATCGAGGGGTTCCAGCGTCGGTTCGTCGAGCGCCGCGAGGCGACGATGCCGGCGTGGGCGGACGCGGACGCGCTCGAGCACTACTATCAGGTGATGGCGCTCTCGCGCGTCCACGAGTCCGCCGACGGCGGGACGCTCGCGGTCGGGGACGAGGTCGAGGTCTTCGGCACGCGACCGCGCGACGCGGCCAGCGCGGCGGACTGACCCTCCTCGGAGCCTGCGTCGTCCCGAACGTCCATGCAGACGCTTGCAGCAGTCTCTTCCGACCTACGAGCGAGGGACCGGATATGGATCGAAGACGCGTCCTGACGCTCGGATCGTCCCTGCTGGTCCCGCTCGCGCTCGCCGGCTGCTCCGGTCCGGAGGAGGAAGGTGGCGAAGAAGACGGTGCGGGAGGCGGCGAAGATGGCGAAGACGGCGAGGAAGAGGACGAACGCGTCCAGCCGAAGTCTCCCGTCGAGCCCGCGAACTGACTCGACCACAGCGCGCCGTGAACTGACCCGGCAGCATCGGGCCGCGCACTGAACGACTAGGTGTCACGTCGATGGTCGCGAGCGGCGGCTGCGGGGACCGCACGGCTTACGGCCCCGCGTCCGGTAGCGGTCGGTGAGACGAACTCGTGCGGGTGCTGCACTTCGCCGACGTGGAGGCCGGACTTGACGAGCCGGAGCGAGCCGGGCGTCTGGCGACCGTCCTCCGCGAGTCGGGTGGCTCGGAGCCGATCGTCACCGACGGCGGGGACACGCTCGCGCCCAGCGTGCTCGGCCTGGAGACGAAGGGGACGCACGCGCTGGCGTTCCACGACGCGGTGTCGCCGGACGTGGCGACGGTCGGGAATCACGACTTCGACCACGGTCGGGCGGCGGCGCGCGAGGTGACGTGGGACTCGCCGGCGCGGTACGTGACGGCGAACGTCCTCGAGGGCGGGCAGCCGTTCGGGGACGCGGCGCCGTGGACGATCGTCGACCGCTCGGACGGCGCGCTCGGCGTCGTCGGCATCACGGACCCGGCGTCGTCGGTGCCGGACGCGCTGGCGGTCGAGGACCCGGTCCGCGCGGTGCGGACCGCCGTGGCAGACCTGCGCGACCACGGCGTCCGCGCGATCCTCGTGCTGGCGCATGCCGGCGACGAGGTCGTGCGGACGCTCGCACGGCAGCGGGGCGTCGACGCGATCGCGGCCGGGCACGTGCATCGCGTCGGTCGCGAACGCATCTCGGGGACGCCGATCGTCCGTCCGGGCGTGAACGGGGAGGTCGTGTGGGAACTCGAGTTCACGGGCGAGCGCGTGGAGACGGACGACCACGACGTCGAGGCGGCGACGGTCGACGAGTCCGTCGCGGAGATCCTGCAGGCCGAACGGTATCGCGTGGGCCTCGAGGACACCGTCGGCTACCTGGAGGAGCCACTGGTCCGGGACGCGACGCGTCGGTTCGCGGGCCGAGAACGCACCGGGTCGCTGGTCGCGACGGCGTACCGCGAGGGCGCGAGCGCTGACGTTGGCGTCGTCGACACGCGCGCCATCCGCGAGGGCCCGCGACTGAAGGGGACGGTCTCGCGCGCGGACGTCATCGGACTCGTGCCGTTCGCCGCGCCGCTGTGCCGACTGGAAGTCTCGGGGCGGACGCTCGCACGACTCCTCCGGGACAGCGTCGTGACGGACGAACGCGCCGCGCGCGGCACCGGCGCGTTCGCGTGCTGGCTGCAGGTCGCGGGCGCGTCGCTCCGCGTCGCCGGCGACGGCACCGTCGAAGCCATGCGCGTCGGCGGCGAGGAGATCGACGGGACCCGCGACTACGTCGTCGGAACGAACGCGTACGTCGTCGAGAGCGACGAGTTCCCCGCGGTCGACCGCCGGCACCTGCTCGCGCAGGGCGACGACCAGTACGAGGCCGTCGTCGCGCTCTTCGAGCAGGGCCGCGTCGCCGACGTCCCCGAGGGCTTCGTCGACTCGGTGTAACTGGCCAGTAACACCATCGAGTCAGTTCCTGGAGTCAGTAGTCGCCGTCGGCGACGATTCGCGTGAAGTTCGCGTAGACGCGGCCCGCGTTCACGTCCGCGAAGGAGTGGTCACCGTCGCTCCAGCCGTAGTCGGCGTCGAGGCGGTCGCGGTGCGCGGCGGTGAACTCGGGGTGGAACTGGACGCTCCACAGCGGCGCGTCGCGGTGCCGCGTAGCGAACGCGTCGTAGTAGTCCGTCGTCGCGACGACGTCCATCGCTGGCGCGGGTTCGACGACGACGTCGCCGTGGACGGCGGGGACGACCGGTTCGACGCCCGCAAAGAGTGGGTCGTCGGCGAACTCGACGTCGACCAGTCGGGCGGTCGTCTCCTTCGCCTCGACGGTTCCGCCGAGCGCGGCGTTCGCGAGCTGGTGCCCGAAGCAGACCGCGAGCGTCGGGATCTCGCGGTCGACGAGCGTCTCGACGAGCGCCATCTGCGAGTGCATCCACGGGTACGCGTCGGCCTCGTAGACCCCCGCGGTACTCCCCGTGAGGACGACGGCGTCGGCGTCGTCGAGGTCGGGTCGGTCGCCCGCGGCGTAGTCGAGTTCGACGGCGTCCGGGAGCGACGCGGCGAGAGCGTCGCAGTGGTAGGCGTGCGCCGGGTCGACCTCGTTCCGGCAGACCACGACGCGAGGTTCTGTCATTGTCGAGCGTAAGCGTTGGTCGGTGAAAGCGATACCGGCAGCGGAGACGTCACAGGATGGCGCGACGACGAGGTTCGATGCGGCGCAGTCCGCAGACTCACGCGGCGGGGAGCGTGACGTGGACGCGGGTACCGTCGTCGTCGACGTCGAACGCGAGGTCGCCGCCGAGCGTGGTGACGCCCCAGTTGACGACGAAGAGCCCGAGGCCACTGCCGTGGTCGAGCGCGGATTCGCGGCCGTCGAGGACGTCGAGTTCGTGCCCGGGGATGCCGGGACCGGTGTCGGTGACGACGAACGTGACGGATCCACCGTCGGTCGCGCTCGCCGAGGGCGACGCCGCGGTGACCCCTCCGGACTCGCGGTGGGTGCCGTCGTCGACGCCGACCGCGACCGTCGGGCGGTCGCCGTCGTCGTGGACGATGCCGTTCTCGACGAGGTTCTCGAAGACGACGCGGAGGACGTCCGGGTCCGCCGGCACTCGACAGTCCACGGGGACGTCGACGTCGATGGCGGCGTCGGGGTGGCGAGCGGCGAGGTCGTCGCGGACCGCGTCGAGGACTGCGCTGGCGTCGACGACCTGGTCGGTGTCGACGGTGCCGGACATCGTGGCTTCGACCTCGCGGGCGCGCTCGCCGAGCGCGGAGAGGTCGCGAGTCTGCTCCGCGGCCGTCTCGAGGAGCGACTCGATCTCGGGGTCGTCGACGGCGTCGGCGGCGGCGGTGACCGTGCCGAGGACGACGGTGAGGTCGTTCCGGAGGTTGTGCCGGAGGACGCGGTTCAGGACGCCGACGCGTTGCTCGCGGCGGCGTTCGGCGGTGACGTCCTGGAGGACGACCGTGTGGCCGACGACGCCGCCAGCGCCGTCGTCGAGCGGGTTCCGGGTGCGGGCATACGTCCCGGAGTCCCGGTCGCCGGCGATGCGGACGTGGTCGCCGTCGAACCCGTCGTCGACGGTGTCGAGGTACGTCGCGACGTCCGTCGCGAGTGCCGCGTTCTCGTCGACGCCGAGTGCGTCCACGGCGGCGGCGTTCAGGCGGACGATGCGGTCGTCGGGGTCGACGACGAGCACGGGATTCCCGAGGTCCTCGACGGCGGCGCGTTCCGCGCGCCGGCGAGTGGCGGGCGGGAACTCGAACATGTCCTCGCCGAAGAGGGCGTACAGGTCGAGGACGAGATGCGGGAAGAACGCGAGCGCCGTGAAGTTCAGCGGGTAGAATGGCCCGACCTCGAGGAGCCACGCGAGGAACGCGGCCGTCGGCGGGAGCGGCGTGACCGCGATCGCGAACGCGTGCTTGCGGTACAGCGGCCCGTAGCTGACGACGGTATCGATGAGGAGCGCGACGCCCAGCGTCGCGAGCGCGACGACGGTGAGGAACTCGAGGACGACGAACGCCGAGTGCGTGTACTCGAGGACGAGCACGCCGCCGAACTCGACGAGTTCGACGTTCGTCGGCCCGTAGTCGTGCAGCGGATACGTGAGGACGACGACGCTCGCGACCGCCTGGAGTGCGACGATGCCGCGGAACGCTCGCGAGTGCACGTAGCGAGCCCGGCCCGTGTAGACGAGCGCGAACCCGAGGTACGCGACCCCGATCCAGATGGCGGCGAGCCAGTACCCCATCAGGAGCGGGACGCGAAGGGGGCTGTCGCCGACGAGCAAGCCGGCGCCGTACGTCACGCAGAAGACGGCCTGGGCGGCGATGACGCCCCTGAACCACGAGAGTCCAGGTCGATCGGGGAGCCGCCGGAGGTACGCGAGGAGCCCGAGGTTCGCGGCTCCGACGAGTACGGACGTCAACGCGACGACGACCCCCAGTTGCAAGATACTCGTATCGAAAGGAGCGGCAGGATAAACGCGTTGTGGCGGCCTCCCGGTGGTGGTTCCTCGTCGGGAGGAGTCTACAGGCGGTTTGAGGCGAGTGCCTCGGGGCTTGCCCCTAGGCAGTTCACAGGCGGTCGCGGAGGAGAGCGCCGAAGCCGGTGGCGCCGACGAGGAACGAGACGAGTCCGCCGATCCCGGTGAGCGTGAGGACGCCGTTCATCGCGGCGGCGGCGACCAGCAGGACCATATCGCTTTCGTCGGCGCCGAGGAGGCGTTCGGCGATTGCGAGGTACGCGACTGCGGCGCCGACCGCCCAGACGAGGCCGACGACGATCGCGAGCAGGATCGCGAGCGGGATGCCGACGAGCGTGACGAAGAGGACGACGCCGGCGAGGACGAAGAAGAGGAGCGAGACGACGCCGTAGACGAACGACCCGACGGTGTCGTCGACGACTCGTGCGGTCATCGTTCGCGTCCAGTCGGGCGCGAACGTGACGAGGATCGCGCCGACGACGAGCGTGGTGAAGAACGCGCCGAGGGCGCCGCTCCCGAGGCCGGTCGTGACGTCGACGTCGACGCCCGTCGGTCCGAACGGCGAGTCGAACTGGAGCGCGACGCGTGTGGCGAGGACGGCGAGCATGTGCATGACGACCTCGACGGTGCCGAACGACAAAAGCGTACGCGGCGGCGTGGGCTCGCGGCGACGGTCGGCGCTCGATCCGAGTCGTCGTGACGTCGATGCGTCGAACGTGACGTGCCGCCCGCGTCGCTCGAACGGGACGGGGTCGCGTTTGCCGAGCGAGCAACAGTCCCCGACATTTATTACCCCTTCCAGTTCTCGGTCGAGATGATGACAGCGATACGAACTGACGCCCTGACGAAGCGCTTCGGCGAGGACGTCCTCGCCGTCGACGGCCTCGACCTCGCAGTCGACGAGGGCGAGGTGTTCGGATTTCTGGGTCCCAACGGCGCCGGCAAGTCGACGACGATCAACACGATCCTCGGGTTCCTCCAGCCCACGTCCGGATCGGTCGACGTCCTCGGGATGGACGTCACCGAGGAGTCGCTCGCGATCCGACGACGGATCGGTCTCCTCCCCGAGGGGTACGAGCCGTACGAGAACCTCACCGGGCGCGAGCACGTCCAGTCCGCGATCCACGCGAAGGGCGCGAGCGACGACCCGGACGAACTCCTCGACCGCGTGGGGCTGGCGCCCGACGACGCCCGTCGAGCCGCGAGCGAGTACTCGACGGGGATGGCCAAGCGGATGTCGCTCGCGGTGGCGCTCGTCGGCGACCCGGACCTGCTCATCCTCGACGAGCCGTCGACGGGACTCGACCCGGACGGCGTCGGTCTCCTTCGGGAGATAATCCGCGAGGAGGCGGCCCGCGGCGCGAGCGTGTTCTTCTGCAGTCACATCCTCGAGGAGGTCGAGAAGGTCTGCGATCGCGTCGGCATCCTCAACCAGGGCGAGCTGGTCGCCGTCGACACCATCGAGAACCTGCGGTCGGAGATGGGTGCGGGTGCCACGGTATCGGTCACGCTCGGCGCGCCGCCCGCCGACCTCGGCGTCGCGGACCTCGACGACGTCAGGTCGGTGACCGTCGACGACCGCAGGGTCGACGTCGAAGTCAGCGATGCGACGGCGAAGATGCGCGTCCTCCGGCACGTCGACGAGCGCGCGACCGTCCGCGACGTCGGCATCGAGGAGGCGTCGCTGGAGGCGCTGTTCGACGAATTCACGAGCGACGCACCTGCGGCCGCGCGAGAGACGGCAGGGGACGCCGGGAGCGAACGAGAGCAAGTGGCGGCGGCCGACGGAGGTGAGTCCGCGTGACGTTCACCACCATCCTCCGGGACGACTTCAAGAACACGCGGCGGTCGTACGTCGTCATCGGCGTCGTCGCCGTCCTCACCGCGTTCGTCTCCCTCATCACGTACTCGGTCGCGGAGTTCCACGACGACGCGTTCCGCGCGCTGTTCGACGTGTCGTTCTTCTTCTTCCTCGTCTTCCCGCTCATCCTCGTCCCGCTCACGTACCTCGCCGTCGCCGGCGACCGCGAGCGCGGGTCGATCAAGCACGCGCTCGGCCTCCCGAACACGCGCGCCGAGTACGTGTTCGGGAAGTACGTCTCCCGGACCGCGGTCGCCATCGGTGCCGTCCTCCTGTCGACGGTCGCCGCACTCCTGATCGGGCTCGGGTTGTACGACGGGAGCGTGGACGTGATGCGGTTCCTCACGTTCGCCGCCGTCTCGTCGCTGTTCGTCGCGTCGATGACCGCGATCTTCGTCGCGTGCTCGACGGTCGCGAGCCGACGGTCGCGCGCGATGTTCGGCGTCATCGGCGCGTACTTCCTCCTCGGGCCGTTCTGGCTCGGGTTCCTCCCCGTCGTGAGCCTGAGCGCGGTCGTCACGACGATCGCCGACCTGCTCGGGACGACCGTCGCCGACGACACGCTGGGGTACATCCAGATGGCCTCCCCGACGACGGCGTACCTCTCCGGGCTCGAGCCCGTGTACGACGGCGTGGTCGGAACGGGCGAGTACCCGCGCGTCACGCGGAATTACGCGGGCAACGGCGAAGAGCTCTACAGCGAGAACTGGTACAACTACCTCGTCATGACGGCGTGGGGCACGGTCGCGCTCGGCCTGAGTTACGCGCGGTTCCGCGTCGCAGAACTCGGGTGACGACGCGGCCCATCGCATGGCCGGAGCGGCGTCAGTGGAGCGCGTAGACGCCGCCGGTGCCGTCCTCGCGGTCGCGACCGAACGCGTAGAGGTGGTCGTCGACGACGAACGGGCTATACACTTCGACGTGGGGGAGGTCGACGCGCCACGCGAGTTCGCCGTCCGCGACCGTGACCGCGCGGACGGCGCCGGTACCGTCCTCGCCGAAGTTACTCCCGAGGAGGAGGTGCTCGCTCGTCGCGACCGGGAGCTGGCTCGACCCGCCGTGGATGCGGGGGCCCTCCGTCGGCGCGTACGACCACGTCGGCGTGCCGTCGGTCGCATCGACGGCGTACAGTTTGTTGTTGGTGACGGCGTAGACCCGACCGTGGGCGACGGTGACCCCCGTCCGGGGTGCGCTCTGGAGGTCGAACGTCCACGTCTCCGATCCGTCGCTTCGAGCGAGTGCGCGGACGGCGGCGGTTCGCGTGTCGCTCTCCGTGGCGAGGTAGACGTCGTCGTCGCCGAGGACGGGGATGCTCTCGCCGATCGGGAGGCGCTTCGACCAGCGTCGCTCCCGCTCCGCGAGGTCGAACGCGACGACGTTGTCCACGCCCGACGCGGCCTCGTCGGTCGTGACGAGGAGCGTGTCGCCGTCGAGCGCGAGGTCCTCCGGGTTGAGCTGGGCGTCCGCCAGCCTGGCCTCGTACGTCACGGACTGCGCGTCGAGGTCGACGACGAGCAGGTCCGAGTACTGCGTGGACGCGTCGTTCATCGAGCCGGTCACGACGACCGCTCGACTCCCGTCGACGAGGCTCGCGCGTGGCTGTTCCTCCTCGGCGACGGGTAGCGTCACCGACCAGCGCTTCGTCCCGTCCGCGCTCTCTAACGCGACGAGCTCCCACTCGCGGGTGCGGTCGTTCGAACCGACGAGGACGACGGCTCCCTCGCGGTGGTTCGGTCGCGTCGTCGTCCGGTAGTCGTCGATCGCGGACTCGGAGAGCCGCCAGCGCACGCCGCCACCACCGCGTTCGTACGCGACGACGTCCCGGTACGACGAGACGACGAGCGCGTCCGCCGTGACGAGCGGGCCGCTGAAGATCCGCGTGTTCAGGCCGCCGTCGATGGCGTGCTCCCAGTCGACGATCGGGGCGGTCGCCGGCGCGCTCGCATCCGGCTGAGCCATCCCGTTCTGCGGGTCGACGAACGTGTGGTCGACCGACGCCGGCCCGCTGATCTCTCGGGTCGACGGGTCGGACTCGGTTTCGTCCGCCGTCTCCGTGCCGTCTGATTCGCCGTCCCCCTCGGTCGAGCGGTCGGTCGCTGCCGGCGCGGTCGTCGCCGAACCGGAGTCCGTCGCGCCGTCGGCGGTAGTACCGTCGTCGCTGGTGAGACGGAGGCAGCCGCCGAGTCCGGCGAGCGCCCCGAGTGCCCCCACCTCGAGCAACCGCCGTCTGCTGGAACCGTCCTGCATTGATGTGGTCTCCGAATCTACATCGCGATTACATATAGTTACCTCTTCGAACGGGCGAGTCCACAAGCAGTCCGACGCCTCGCCCGCGAACGCGAGGAGTGCAGCGCGAGTCCCGGTCGCGGCCGGCGGCGTGGCGTTCGCAGCGGTCGTTCCGGCGAGACCGGAATCGGGAGCCGGCGTCGACGCGTCGGGTCGTCGTCTGCATTTGCGCAGTCAACGGCCTTTGGCGCGGTCGCCGTACGCGAACCATGGCCGGATCCACTTCGCCAGTCGAGACGGGAAAGCGAGTCTTCACCGAGTTCTCCGAGAAGAACGTCACGTTCATGGCCGCGGGCATCGCGTACAACGCGTTCGTCTCCCTCGCACCCCTCCTGATCCTCGTGCTGATCGTCGCGTCGTTCGTCGACGGTCTCGAAGAGCGACTGCGGGCCGCCGCAGCGCGATCGCTCCCGGGACCGATCGCGGACGTCGTCGTCCAGATCTTCGGCGCGGACGCCACTGCCACGGGCGCGTCGGTCGTCGGCCTCCTGGTCCTCCTCTGGGGGACGCTGAAGATATTCCGCGGCCTCGACACCGCGTTCTCGGAGATCTACGAGACCGAGGAGCAGAACTCGTTCGTCGACCAGGTCATCGACGGGCTCGTCGTGTTCGTCTCGCTCGTCGTCTCCATCGTCGCCACGGTCGGCGCGAACGCGCTCCTCTCGCGGGTCGCCGACCTGCTCCCGGCCCTCGAGTACGTCACGCCGCTCGTGCTCGTCGCGGGACTGGTGGTTGCGTTCTTCCCGATGTACTATCGCTTCCCGGACGCCGACCTCGGGTGGCGGGACGTGCTCCCCGGAACGGTGTTCGCCGCGGTCGGCTGGGCGGCGCTCCAGTCGCTCTTCCAGGTGTACCTGGCGTTCACGGGCGGCGGGTCGGCGAGCTTCTTCGGCGGCGTGCTCGTCGTCGTGACGTGGCTGTACTTCTCGGGGCTCGTGCTCCTCCTCGGTGCCGTCCTGAACGCCGTCGTCGGCGACCACTCGACGGGCGAACCCGGCGGCGTCGGCCGCGGCGCAGCCACGCCGAAGCCGGACGCGAAGACCGAGCGCTCGCTCGACCGCGCCGAACTGGCGAGCTACCTCCGGGACTTCCGAGCCGACCTGACGGGGTTCGAGGAGGACGTGACGCCGACCGCGGGCGCGAGCGAGACTATCCACCGGGTCGAGAATGGCGTTCAAGTCACCGAATTGGAGGGGACACTCCGGAAGGCGCGACCGCTCGGGACGACCACTGACGAGGTCGAAGTCGTCGAGCGAACGCGGAGCGACGGCGACGAACGCGAGCGGACGCTAACCGTCCGGTGGCGATCGCCCGAGGGCGAGTGAGCGAACGAAGGCAGCATGGGATGACGTCCCACCGATCGGGGCTCGTCGACGGTCCGTCGCAGAATCGAAGCACGCCTCTCGGATAACGCGTGCATACACCCCCACGGCACGGACAACACTCGTCGTCGCCTCGAGCGAGTTCGTCCTGGGTCTCGGTCGCGATAACGGAGACGGTCGCGATAACGGAGGTCATACCAATTCGTCGAGCGACCCAACTCGCCGCGTATGCCCGAACGCGTCCTCGTCCCCTTCGACGGCTCTCCGCTCTCGCGTCGCGCGCTCGAATGGACCGCGACCGAGTTCCCGGACTCTACCGCAGTGGTCCTCTACGTCATCGACCAACAGCACGACGAGACCGCCTCGGAGGGCTGGGGCGACCACCCCGGCGAGTGGGAGGACTGGCTGGACGACCGCGAGGACCACGCCAGGGACCTGTTCGACGACGCCCGAGCTATCGCGGACGCACACGGCGCCGAAATCGATACTGCGGTCGGTATCGGTCGCGTCACCACAGAGATCCTCGACGCCATCGACACGTTCGACGTCGGACTCGTCGCGATAGGGTTGCACGGACGCACTCGTTTCGTCGAGATTCTCCCGGGCGAGACCGCCGGGGCGGTGATGCGGAAGTCCCCGGTTCCCGTCGTGATCGTCCGGAATCCACCGGCGGTCTGAACGTCCAGCGAGTCTCGCGCTCTCGTCGCCCTCGCCCCAGGCGACGTCGCCGGCCGGGTGGCACCGCTCTCACTCCTTCGCCTTGAGGTTGTGAACGACGTCGAGTCGCTCCTCGACTTCGGCGGTCGGCTCGAGCGCGCCGAGGATGCGGTCGGCGTCCTTGTACGCCATCGGCGCCTCGTCGACGACGCCCTCGACGACCGATTCGGAGTAGACGCCGTCCATCGCGGCCTCGAACTCGGCCATCGAGAGCCGGTCGAACGCGTCGCCACGTCCCATCACGCGCCCGGCGCCGTGGGGCGCCGTCTGGTGGTACTCGTCGTTGCCCTTCCCGCTCGCGATGACCGAGCCGTCGGCCATGTTGAACGGGACGACGAGACGCTGGTCGTCGCGAGCGGGCGTCGCGCCCTTCCGTATCGTGAGGTCGCGGAAGTCGACGTAGTTGTGGACGGACTGGAATCGCTCGACGGGGTCGACACCGAGGGCGTCGCAGATCGCGTCGACCATCACCTCGCGGTTCCACCGCGCGTACTGCTGGGCGAACAGCATGTCGACGAAGTACCCGTGCGCTTCCCGGCCCTCGAGGTAGTCCAGGTCCTCGTTGCGGCCCGCTGCAGGAGCGTCGCCGCCCGCGGACTCGTCGTCCTCGTCGTCGATGCCGGGGCGGAGCGTCGCGAGGCGGTCGAACGTCTCCTCGATCGCCTTCCCGTCGAACTCCGCACGCACCTTCCCTTTCCTGATGTGGGACTCGCCCTTCCCGCCCGTCACCCACTCGTAGAGGTCCTCGTCCGACACCGTCTGGGGGTCGAACTTCACGTACGGCGCGAGGTCGTCCGGGATCGCGGTCCGGATGCTGGCGTGATTCCGGCGGTCGGTGGCCTTCGCCTGCCAGTACTCCGCGACGGCGAGCCCGAGGTACCGCGACCCGGAGTGGACGACGAGCCAGTACTCGGCCGATTCGCGACCCTGCGCGAACTCGACGAAGTGGTTGCCGCCGCCGAGGGTGCCGACGCCGCGGATGACGTACCCCATGCCCTGCGCCTTCGGTGCCAGGACGCGATCGCACAGGGCGTCGAAGTAGTCGGCGTCGTAGCCGTCGAATTCGAACTCGAGCGGGTCGACGCGCTCGCCGAACCGCTCGGCGTACGCGGCGTCGAAGGACTCGAAGACGTCGTTCGCGCGGTCGAACGGGAAATCGTCGACGAGATGCACGGCGTCGTCGTACTCGCGGACGTCGCGTCCCATCGGGACGGCGTCGCGGACGCGGCGCTCCCGCTCGGCGTCCGCGAGCGGCAGGTCGTTCCCGAGGTTCGCCGCGGCCATCCCGCACCCGACGTCCACGCCGACGACGTTCGGCACGATGCGCTCGCCGAGCGGCATCGTGAACCCGACGGGCGCACCAGCGCCCCAGTGCGTGTCCGGCATCACCCGCACCGGCTCCGTGAACGCCGGGTGGTCCACGAGCTCCTGGATCTGCTCGCGGCAGTTCGCCTCGAGCAGCGACTCGTCGTCGACCAGCACGCGAGCGGTCGTGTGCTCGCCCTCGATTGGAATCGGCATCGTTCTCGCCGTCACTTTCGGCGTCGACCCCATGAACGTGTCGCGAGACTGCGAGCCACTGGCACGCGCTCGCCACGGTTCCGCGGCACGTCCCAGCGGTCGCGCGACCGGCGGATGCACGTCGGCAGTCGCGCGTCCGGCGGATGCACGTCGGCAGTCGCGCGTCCGAGCGTTCTTGCGTCCGCGACCCCTACCGGGCGACGTGAGCAGATGGACTACGGCGGACGTGCGGGCGTACGACGACAGGGCACCGGCGCCGGACGAGACGCGGTCGTTCACCGCCGCGCTCGGGTGCTTCTGGGGGCCGGACGCTGCCTTCGGCGCGCTCCCGGGCGTGGTGCGGACGCGCACCGGGTACGCGGGCGGCACCGACCCCGACCCGACCTACGAGCGGATCGGCGACCACAGCGAGGTCGTGCAGGTCGACTACGACCCCGCAGAGACGACGTTCGAGGCGCTCGTCGAGACGGCCGTCGCCGAGCACGACCCGACGCGCCAGCCCGCGAAGCGCCAGTACCACCACGTCCTCTTCTACGAGTCCGACGAGGAACGAGCGACCGTCGAGCGCGCACTCGACGCGCTCGCGGTCCCGCAGGTCGAGACGCGCGTCGAACCCCTCGAGTCGTTCGCGGTCGCGGAACCCTACCACCAGAAGTTCAACTTGCGCGGGAAGCGCTGGGCGACCGACGCGTTCGACGACGCGGGCTACGACCGCGCCGACGTCCGCGAGTCGCCCGCCGCCGCGAAACTGAACGCGGTGCTCGCGGGACGAGACGTCCCCGAACTCGGCGCGCTCGGCGACCGCACGGTGCGCGACGACCGCGCGGTCTGAGCCGACGACCCAGCAGACCGAGACGGCGACCACTCGGGCGACGACTGGCAGGCGTAACGCACTCCTACCCCGATCGGCGGCCTGCCCCACCCGCGCCCGGTTCGCCGACGTAGCGCGCTCTTACCGGTCTCCACCGCCACTCGCTGAAACGGACTCCTCCGACCGATTCGTGGCGTCCGTAAAATCGCACTAGACGACTTGTGCCTGCGACATTCGTCAGATAATCCGTGTGCGGTTATAGGGCGCATATCGGCGGCTAGCGAAGGCTTAACTGTCCCCGTCCGTTACGAGCGCCAGATAGCATCGATGGCGAACAGTCTCGCAACTGCGGTCGAGCGATTGAGCGACGGGGTGGATCCGCGACTGGACGACGAACGGTGGCGCGCCGTGCCCGCGACGGACGACCGGGCGCCGGCGATCGTGGTCGGGGTCGTTCACGACCATCCGGCGAGCGCGCACCGCGTGCGGGCCGTCGCGGACGCGTTCGACCCGGACGTGGTCGCGCTCGAACTCCCGCGGCTGGCGGTCCCGCACTACGAGCACGAGGCCGATGCCGTGGCCGTCGACGTCGACGGACGGTACGACGACGTGACGCCGGACGAGCACGGGACGGTGCCGGCGACCGACGGTGGGACGTCCCCCGCGGGCACGGACGAGATGACGGCCGCGATTGCGGCCGCACCGGACGCGACGGTCGCCGGCGTCGACTCCGTCGGCTGGCGGTTCGGCGTCCGGTTCGCGCGTCTCGCGCGGTCGCGGGACGCGTCGCTCGCGACCGTCCGTCGCGCGGCGAAAGGAGCCTGGAACGTGACGCGCAGCGCGCTCGCCGTACGCTTCGGCCGCGACGACGACCACCGGCACGGCGGCGGCGTCGACCACGACGTGTCGCCCGGCGCCGACCCGAGCGCGCAGGCGGCGGACGAGGGCGCGCAGATCTCGCGGAGTCGATCGCTGCTCGGCGCGCTCGAACGCCCGGAGGCGGACGTGCTGCTCGACGAGACGCGCGAGGCAACGATGGCGGCGAACGTCGACGCGCACCGACGGACGGGCGGCGTCGTCGCGGTCGTCGGCATGGAGCACTTGGATCGAATCGCGGACGCGCTCGCCTGAAGCAACGTCGTGTCAGTGCGACTGTCCGTCGCGGACGGATCCCCGCCCGCAGAGCCAGAAGAGCGTCGCTGCGGCGCGGCCGCTACAGGTCGACGGTCGCGAGATCGGACTCGAGCGCGTCGACCTCGTCGTTGTACGCGTCGACGAACCCCGAGAAGCGCGGCGCGTACTCGCGGATGTCCTCGGCCGAGGGCGGCGAGTACTGGGAGAGGACGTAGACGCCGTTGGAGCCGTTGACGCGGAGGTAGGCCGCGCCGTCCTCGTCCCACTTGAGCTCCCAGCGCGTCCCGTCGACGCGCGCGGTGAACGTCCCGTAGTCGCCGCCCTCGTATCGGCGGAGTTCCGCGGCCATGCGGTCGCAGACGTCCCGTATCGCGTCGAGGACGCGGTCGCGTTCCGCGACGACGCCGTCCGTGGACGCGACGGCGGGGAACGCCGTGGAGACGTCGTCGAGGACGCCCGAGATCGAGTCGACGTACGCGTCGAACGCGTCGACGAACTCGGGGTAGTCCCGGAGTGCGGTGGCGAGCGGTTCGGGTTCGGGGTCGCGCTTCGTGGAGACGACGTAGACGTCGTCGCCGCGACTCGGCGCGAACTTGAGGTAGTCGAGGTCGCCGCCCTCGTACTTCACCGTCCACTCGCCGTTCTCCGTCGTCGTCGACCAGTCGCCGTAGTCCCCGCCCTCGAGGATCGCGAGCTGGTAGGCGAGCTGTCCGGCGTGGTCGCGGACCGCGGCGACGAGTTCGTCGCGGTGGTCGGCGACCGTCGAAGCGTCAGTCGGCTCCGCGGGCGGCCACGTAGTCACGACTGGAGGGGGGTCCTCCACGAGGATAGGTCGTGCGGTCCGCGACGCTGGGGCGGGAGACGACGATAGAGGACTCGTTCGGCGAGCCACGGGCTGCGTGCGGTGTTCTCCGTACAAGTGAAGCCGCAGGTTGAAGGTATCCTACGTCTCCAACCTCCCGCTTCGAATAAGCGTCCGCGACGGGGTCGTAAAAGTCCGTCGCCTGGCGCGTCACCGTACTCTACCGAGGGCGTCTCAGAGCCCGAGGCCGGTGCTGTACTCGAGGGTGCCGTAGGCGTCGCCGACGGTCTCCGCGGAGAGGTGCGAGTCGCCGACGCGGCCGTCGAGGTCGGTCATCTGGAACATGTACTCGTTGTACGACCAGTGCGATTCGAGGCGGCCGCCAAGTATCGGTCGGTCGACGTGGTTGCGGGCGTGGCCGTACGTCTCGGCGCGGAACTCGACGAACTCGCCGTCGTCGGTGGTCGCCTCAACGGCGAAGTCGGGGTGGGCGTCGGACGCGGTGGAGTCGACCGCGGCGGGATCGGTCGCAGTCGAGCCGGCTGCCGCGTGGTCGACGTCGCCGGTACCGTCGGCGGCGACCGTCGGGCCGTCGAGGACGGGTTCGATGGTGACGTCGTCGAACTCGACGACGTCGCCGCCGTCGCCGGGACTCCAGAACGCGGACGGACGCACGGGGATGCTCGCTCGCTCCAGGGTCTCCGAGTCGTAGAACCCGTACCCCTCGCGGAGGACGTGCGGACCGACGAAGGGGATCATGGCGGAGAACGCGCCGCCGTCGGGGAACACCGCCCAGATCCACTTCCAGGGGAACAGCGGGACGTTGAAGCAGACGCGCTGGAAGTAGCACGCGCCCTCGAGTTGCTCGCGGCCCGCGGGCAGGTCGAACTCACCCTCGAAGCGCATCTGTCGGAAGGCGACGACGTCGACGCCACCGGCGGGGGTGTCCATCGCCATCGACTGCACTGGGGCGGTCGTCGGCGAATCCAGGTCCCCCCACGCTTCGAACTCGACCGCGCCCTTCTCCCCGACGAACTCGGCGTCGAGCCCGAGCGGCCGGTCCTCGGACGCGGAGATCTCGCTCCCGCGGCGCTCGCCGTCGGCGGTCTCCGTCCACGCCTCGATGGAGCCGTCCCGCGAGAGCGTCGCGCGAGCGGGCTGGTTCACGATCCGTTCGTCGACGCGTTCGTCGTCGCCGTCCCACCCGACGGAGATGGCGTCGAACTCGTCGACGCCGTCGACTATCTCGCGGTCGAGGTCCATGCCGGGGAGCCAGACGTCGTTCACGCGGATGCGGTCGCCGACGCGCGCCGCGATCGAGAACATCAGCTGCCGGGGGCCGTAGCCGGCGTCGCCCTCCGGGAACAGGATGAAGAACCACCACGACGACGAGGTCCGGTTCTGCTGCTCGGGAAGCTGCGTCCAGATTCGCTCGAAGACGCGCTCGTGCGTGGCGTCCGGCGTCGGCGGGGGAGTGTCGGCCATCGTGTAGCGTTCGTCATCTGGACCGGCCCGTCAAGGGTTCGTCGGTCCCGGTCGTGGTTCGAAGACCGCGGTCGCGACTGGCCGATCGCGGTCGCGACTGGCCGATCGCGTCGGGATTCGCCGACCGCGGTCGCGGTCGTTCCCACGCGGTGAGTATCGCCCCCTGAATTATGACCGATGGCAGTCGAACGTGTACGTACGAACATGTACGATACCATCGTGGTGCCGACGGACGGGAGCGAGTACGCGCGACTGGCGGCGTCGCACGCCAGCGAGGTGGCTGTGGCGTTCGACGCGACGGTGCACGTCGTGTCGGTCGTCGACGAAGAGGCAGCGTCGAGCGTCTTCGAGCGGGGCGGCCTCGACGACGAGCGGCGCGAGGAACTCCGGTCGAAGGCGACGGCAGCGATCGCCGACGCCGAGGACGTCCTCGCGGACGTCGACCGCGTGGAGACGGCAGTGGTCGACGGACGGACGATGGAGTCCATCCTCGGGTACGTCGACGAGGTCGACGCGGACCTGGTCGCGATGGGGACCCACGGTCGGACGGGCGTGGACCGGTACGTCGCCGGGAGCGTGACCGAGCGCGTGCTTCGGCGCATCGACGTCCCGGTGTTGACGGTGCGGGAGGGCGAGTCGGCGCGCGCGCTCGCCGAGTACGACGACGTCGTCGTCCCGACGGACGGGAGCGACGCGGCGAACGCGGCGGTCGGGCACGCGCTCGCGTTCGCCACCGTCGGCGACGCGACCGTGCACGCAGTGAACGTCGTCGACGTCGGGTCGCTCGCGGCGTCCGCCGAGACGACGCCGCCGGCGGACCTCCTCGAGCGGTTCGAGATCGCGGGCGAGGAGGCGACCGAGGCCGTCGCCGAACGAGCGAGCGACGCCGGTCTGAACGCCGAGACGGCGATCCTGAAGGGGTCCCCCGGCCACGAGCTCCTCGAGTACGCGAGCGAGCACGACGCCGACCTCCTCGCGATGGGGACGACGGGCCGCACGGGACTGGATCGGTACCTGCTCGGGAGCACGACCGAGCGCGTCGTCCGGCACGCCGACCGGCCCGTGCTAGCCGTGAACGCCCGGAACGGCGACCGGGACTGAAGTCCGCCACGGCACTCAGAGCGGCGACAACGACGGGAACAGGTAGAGGACGACTGCGGCGAGGTAGCCGAGACCGAAGAGCGCACACAGGGGGCCACAGAAGAGCCAGAGGACGCGTCTCGCCGCGTCGTTCCCTTCTAGGTCGAGTGCGGCGAAGACGTGCCGGAAGCGACCGACGTAGAGGGAGTCCTGGTCGTCGACGATCGCGCGCCACGTCTGGACCACGCCGACGCCGACGCCGAAGACGCCGAGCGAGAGCGCGGCCAGCAGCGAGACGAGTGCGTCGACGTCCATCGGCCGAGTCCTCGTCCGAGAGCGACAAGAACCTTCCCCCCGGGCAGCAGTGCGGTGCCGGACGCCGCGGGGCGGACACGCTTTTCTCGCCAGCTCCACCAGTCCCCTGTATGGGAGCCCTCGACGACTTCGATCACGAGCGGCACGTGCGTACCGCACTCGACCTGGCGCGGGAGGCGGCGGCGCGCGGGGACAACCCGTTCGGGAGCGTGCTCGTGCGGGACGACGAGGTCGTGATGTCCGAATCGAACCGCGTCGTCACCGAGGACGACGTCCGTCGCCACCCCGAGCTACACCTCGCGTACCGCGCGTGCCGCGAGATGGACGCCGCGGAGCGCGCGGAGACGGTGATGTACACGAGCACGGAACCGTGTCCGATGTGCGCCGGCGGCATGCGGAGCGCCGGGTTCGCGCGCGTCGTCTACAGCGTCGGCGGCGACGAGATCGGCGCGTTCACGGGCGAGAACTCGCCGGTCCGGGCCGCGGCCGTCCTCGGCGACCGCACCGACGTTCACGGCCCCGTCCTGAACGAGCCGGGCCGAGCGGTCCACGAATCGTTCGACTGGTAGACACGACGAGGTCGATGCGCAACGCGCCGACGGTTCGGCCGAACAGCGGGCGAGCGGTCAGTCCCCGTCCCCGGAATCGGGTTCGACGAGGTGCTCGGTTCCCCAGTCGCGCATCGCGTACACGACCCCGTCGAGTGACGCACCCGTCTCCGTCAGCGAGTACTGGACGCGCACGGGCGTCTCGCTCACGGTCTCGCGAACCACGAGGTCGTTCGCCTCGAGGTCGTCGAGGCTCTCCGAGAGCACCTTGCTGGAGATGCCGTCGACGCGCGCCTCCAGTTCGTTGAACCCCGCCGGGCCGCCATCCATCAGGCGATGGAGGATGACTGGATGCCACTTCCGTCCGACGAGCGCTGCAGTCGTCGTGATCGGGCACCAGTCTTCGCCAGCGCACCCGACCGCAAGCCGCTCGCCCGACTCCTCGCTCATACGTGCGTCTACGGACCCGTACACCGTAGTGCTTACTCGACACGACCGGCTGACTCGGCGGTTCCGGTCGGATCGATGATTGGTTCGGTATTCGAACAGGCGAGTCACTTTTGACCCTTCGCGCGCAATGTCAATCCGGTACTCCGAGTCGCCCGTGTTCGCTGGACTGGCACCCCACTCCAGTCCCGAACCGGTCGGAGTGCCACGCCTGCCGAGGCGTCGACTCCACCCCGTCGACGCCTCACCCACCCCACCCCCAATCCCCACCCTCTTTCGAAGCCATCTACGCCCGCGTCGGCCTCGCGCCGACGCGGACCCCACCCCACTGCACCCCAGCGTCGAGCACTCGAGTCGCGAGCGACGCCGCTACCGCCACCGCAGCGTGCCGTCGCCGCGTCGGCGGGAGCGAGCGACGGCCCCGGCGGCGTTCTCACCTCGTTGGAACGACCCCCTCGTTCTACACCCGTCCCGACCCTACTCTCGCGTGGGGACGACGGACCGACCGCGGACTGCACCATGCCGACCCGCCGGACGTCTCGGGAGCGCCACCGGCAGACGGGGGAACGCGACGCGCGGTCCACCGTCCCCTCGGACGACAGTCGAACGACGGTTCGCCGGGAGCGGCCGTCGCTCGACACGTCCTCTCGGCTTCTCGCCGCTCGAACCGGGCACAGATAGCGACTTCCTCGAACGGAGTCGGTCTCGGACTGCTACGGACGATCGGTCGCGTCCGCGACGAACGAGCGGAACGCTTCCGGGGTGACGTCGCATTCGACGGCAGGTTTGAATCCGCCGAGGTGCGTGCCGCGGGCGCCGCCGCGCTCGGGCCGGAGGACGCTCTCGACGGCGTCGGCCATGTAGTAGTTCGGGCCGACGCGTTCGTCGCTCAACCGGACCGCGCGGTCGAGGACGCCCCCGGGTTCGCGTCCGGGAACGACGACGACGGGCTCCGGATTGTCGACGAACGCGGGGTCGTGATAGTAGAGACTGCCGTGTCCAGCGAACCGCTTGGCGTGCGCGTTCTCGGGGTGCTCGTCGAGCGCCGCCGCGATCGCCTCGTCGTCCATCTCGGGCGTGAGCACGACGGGGTCAGCGGCGACCGTGAGGTACCCGAACAGGTACCGGTGCTTGACGTCGGAGTCGGGCCCCCGGAATCCGCCGTAGAACGCGATGACGTCGCCGGGATCGAGCTCGCGCAAGCGAGCGACGTACGCCGGCCGGTGCTCGCCGTACGTGAGCGCGTCGAAGTTCGGGTCGCGATGGACGGCCCGGGCGGCGACGGCGTCCGCGTTCGACGTCCAGTCGCCGTCGCTCCCCGGTCGGATCGCGTCGATGCCGTCCGCGAGCGTCCCGTCGGTCGTGCGAGCGGGGAGCGACCCGTACGTCGCCGTCTCGGCGGTCGCGCCCTTCTCGGGTATCGGGACGTACTCGAAGCGGCCGGCGTCGTCGACGCGCGGCACCGGCCTGACGTTCCCGGTGTCCGCACCGACGCCGCAGAGCAACACTGTCACGTCTGCGGCGTCGGGCCGGGACGCCTTAGCGTCGTTGCACCGAGTCTCGCCCGGACCGCAGCGCGGTCAGGGCGCGCGCACCGCCGGCGCGGTCACTGCGAACCGCTCGGCGTCGGCGGGTGCGACGGCGAACGCGTCAGCAGGGGCGGCTCCCTGGACGCTGACGCTCGTGTTCGCCGCGGTCTCGGTCTGGTTGCCGCCACCTGCGGTGGCCGTCTCGGTCTCGTTCTCGCCACCGACGGCGACGGTCTCGGTCTCGTTCTCGTCACCTGCGGTGGCCGTCTCGGTCTCGTTCTCGTCACTTGCGGTGGTCGTCTCTTCACCGTCTTCGCCGGGCATCGAGACCTGTGGCCGCTGTGCGTCCTCGATCAGGACGACCTGCGCGGACGTATCCATCATCGGTCCGTTCGTCACGTCCTCGCCGTCGGTTTCCGTCTCGTTGCCCGCCTCCGTCGTCGTCTCTTCCGCCGCGGCAGTCGTGGTCTCTTCACCGGCTTCCGTCTCCGTCTCGTTCGCTGCCTCGGTCTCCGCCTCGTCTTCTGCTGCGGTCGTCGTCTCCTCGCCCGCTTCGGCTTCCGTCTCGTTCTCCGCGGCAGTCGTCGTCTCCTCACCGGCTTCCGTGGTCGTCTCTTCACCGGCTTCTGCCTCGGTCGTCGTCTCCTCGCCGGCTTCCGTCTCAGTCTCGTTCTCGGTCTCGTTACCGGCTTCGCCCTCGGTCGCGCCACCGAGGTCGGTCGCGCTCGCGTTCGCGAACCCGAGGCCGACGGCGGAGTACACCGTACCGCCCTCGAGCGTGACGTTCATCTCGAGGATGACCTCGCCGTCAGCCGCTTCAGCATCGCCTGGCTCGGTCGGCTCCGTCTCGGTCGTCGTCTCCTCACCGGCTTCTGCCTCGGTCGTCGTCTCTTCGCCAGCCTCGGCTTCCGTCTCGTTCTCCGCGGCGGTCGTCGTCTCTTCGCCAGCCTCGGCTTCCGTCTCGTTCTCCGCGGCGGTCGTCGTCTCTTCACCAGCCTCGGCTTCCGTCTCGTTCTCCGCGGCAGTCGTCGTCTCTTCACCAGCCTCGGCTTCCGTCTCGTTCTCCGCGGCAGTCGTCGTCTCCTCGCCAGCCTCGGCTTCCGTCTCGTTCTCCGCGGCGGTCGTCGTCTCCTCACCGGCTTCCGCTTCCGTCGTCGTGGTCACGCCGTCGGTCGCGTTGTCGGTCTCGTTCCCGGCCGCGTTCCGGACCTGGACCGTGTAGTCGCCCTCGGGCAGGGTGACGTACGCACCCGCTTCACCGAAGGAGACGTTCTCCGCGACCGTCGTCTCGTTGCCCTCCGGGCCGACGACGCTCACGTCGACCGCGTCGAGATCAGGGACGGTGTGCACGAACCGCACCGTCGAGTCCTCCATCTGCGGGACCTCGTAGTCGTCGGTGACGACCGACGGCTCGAAGGCCGTGGTTCCGTTGTCGTCGACAGCGAGCGCGCCGAGGACCGAGTACCGCGTGTCCTCCGCGAGCTGGATCGAGTCCTCGAAGAGCACGTCACCGCTTGCACTCTCGAGCACGGTGACGTTCACCGAACCCGCCTCGATGGACTGGTACGGCGACGCCTCCGTGTACGAGAGGTTACTCGTTACCTCTTGGCCGTCGACGAGGACGTCGACCTCACCGACGCCCGGCGCGGCGTGCACCGTCCGCAGCTGCGCCGGTCCCTGCAGTGCTTCCTCGCTGCTGTCTGTTGCCCCGACCTGTACCATTGTTCCGGCCGCGACGGCACCCCCGATGAGTGTCGCCGTGACCGCAAGTGCTACTATTGCGAGCAGTCTGTCGTCTTGCATCAGTGTGAACGTCCGTCAGACTCCGTCAAATACACGTACGACGTTACATCGCAGTAACAGCGCTGTACGGATTTTACGCGGGGCCAGACGCCCATTGTAGTCTCGAATCTGTCGTGTAACCACACCCTGACAGTATCGTTATGTGTCTGCCGACCGGGTCGGGGAAACCCCCGTCTATCGGCCGTACAGCGACGTTACGAAGGGGCCGTCGGTGCGTGAATATTGGTGAACGTACCGTACTGGTCGGTACGTGGCTGGTTTCGCAACCGTTCACGGACGAACTGGTCGGGAACGCATGGACGAGCGCCGGCACTAGTCAACTCGTAGAACCAAATACTGAGGGTCTCCCACCGAGGACGCTCGTCACCGAGGACGCTCGTCACCGAGGACGCTCGTCGCGGGTGACCGTGGCCAGTCGGGAACGCAGGGGCTAAGTCTCTCAGTTGGCGTCTTCCAGACACACGATGGAGCGGTCGGGCGCGAACGGCGACGACGGGGCGTCGGCGGCGACGAGCATCGGCGACCTGTCGAGCGACTGGAGCGTCGGGAGTGCGTCGCTGTACCGGTCGGCCGACCGACCGGGCGACCAATCCCGCTTCGGGGGGAGCATCTCGACGACCGTCCTCCGGACGGCGCTCGACCACGCGGCCGAGACGGTACGAGAGACGACCGCGGAACACGACGGGTACGCGGTTCCACTGCACGACGCCGACGGCGACGCCGTCACGGACGAGTACGTGCTCTGGCGGCCCGACGCCGACCAGTTCGGGTGGTACGACGAGGGGTTCGGCATCGACGGCACCGTCCGCTTCGTCGGCGTCGACACCGCCGCCGCGACCACGATCGGCGACCGGCTCCGCCGCTGGCACCCAGACGAACGCGACGCGGAGGCGGCCGTCGAGCAAGACGACTACGAGCGCGAGAGCGAGCGCCCGAACGATTCCGGCGCGCCAGCGGAAGCTGACGAGTCGGCCGTCGAACTGCCGCCGTCGACCGTCGAGCCGACGACGGCGCTCGACGAGACGGCCGTCGAGGACGTCGTCGAGGACCTGCTGGGGTTCGTCGCGTCCGAACGCGAGGCGGAGCGAGCGGCGAACCGCGCGCATCTCCGCGAGGCCGGCGTGGAGGCGCTCGTCGCGGACGGCGTCGCGACCGGGCCGTTCGTCTCGCTCGGACGCGCGAACCGACCTGACGACCTCGGCGAGTTCCGGCTCCAGCTCGCCGAAGGCGGTGACGACGGCGGACGCGACCCAGCCAGGGGACGCGACGGCGACGGGATGAGGGACGTGTACCCGAACAGCGTCTTCCTCGCGCACGCGCTCGACGGCGACGACGAGGCGTTCCCGTTCGCGGTTCGGGCGACGCGCGTCGACGGGCCCGTGCTGACCGTCAAGCCCGCGCAGTCCTGCGACCTCGCGCTCGGCGTCGTCGAGGACCGCCTCTCGGACCGCGACCGCGAGTTCTGGCTCGCACCACTGTCGAATCCCGTGCCGTACGAGCGACGGACCGAGGCGATAGAGCGGGTCGTAGCCGACGACGCGAAGCGCGGCCTCCTCGCCGGCAGTCGCCCGGTTCACTTCGCCGCGGACCCGCTGTCGACGCCGAGCGTCCCGCTCGAATTGAACGCGTACCAGCGGCGGGCGCTCAAGTGGGCTGTCGACGCCGAAGACGTCGTCTGCATCCACGGGCCGCCTGGGACGGGGAAGACGCGGGCGCTCACCGCGTTCGTCCTGCACGCGGCGTCCCACGGCCAGTCCGTGCTCGTCGCCGCGCACTCGAACCAGGCGGTCGACAACCTCCTCGTCGGCGACAGCACGCTCGCCGACCCCGAGCCGGAGACGCTGCACGCGTTCGCCGCCGGCGCCGACGGCGAACCCGACAACGGCGACCGGGACGCCGACGACGACCGCGCGCTGCGCGTCGCGCGCGTCGGCCGGAACTCGACGAACGACGTCGTCGACCGCCACTACGCGACCGCGTCCGTCGCGACCGCCGACGTGGTCGCGGCGACGACCAGCGGCGCGGCGACGTTCGACGCGGACGCGTTCGACGTCGCGGTCGTCGACGAGGCGACGCAGGCGAGTCGCGCCGCGACCGCGATCGCGCTCGACCGCGCGGAGAAACTCGTGCTCGCCGGCGACCACCGCCAGCTTCCGCCGTACGCCACCCGCGAGGGCGCGAACGGTGCTCTCGACCCCGAGAGCGACGGCGAGGGGGGTCGCACGCGAACGTCGCTGTTCGAGTCGCTCCTCGACAGGTACGGCGACGACGTCTCCGTCCTCCTGGGCCGCCAGTACCGGATGCACGAGGCGATCGCCGAGTTCCCGAACGAGGCGTTCTACGACGGCGACCTGGAGACGGCCGCGGCAGTCCGCGATCGAACGATCGACGGCCTCGACCCGCTGGTCGGCGTCGACGTCCGCGGCGGCGATCGGCAGGCCGCGGGCGAGCACTCCTACGCCAACCCCGCGGAGGCCGAGGTCGTGGTCGAGGAGGTCCGTCGCCTCGTCGAGCACGGCGTCGCCCCGGAGGACGTGGGCGTGATCGCGACGTACCGCGGACAGGTCGATCTCCTCTGTTCGCTTCTGGGCGACGCGGACATCGAGGGCGTCGGGCGGACGACGGTCGACACCGTCGACTCGTTCCAGGGCGGGGAGCGCGAGGCCGTCGTCGTCTCGTTCGTCCGCAGCAACGACGCCGCACGGAGCGGGTTCCTGGAGGTCCCCGACGAGGGACCGCGGCGGCTGAACGTCGCGCTCACGCGCGCCCGGAAGCGCCTCGTGCTCGTCGGGGACTGGGCGACGCTCTCGACGGTCGGCCCGAACCGGACCCCCGAGTGCAGTTGCGCCAGCGTCTACGCCGCGCTCCGCGACCGACTGGAGCGCGACGACCGCATGCGTTCCCGGCGGTGACGGCCCCGCCTATCGCCGTCGTTCAGCGTCCGGAACGTTCGCAATCGGGTCGTCGTCGCTATCGAGGCGTCATCGTTATCGGGTCGTCGTCGCTATCGAGGCGGAGCGCAGTCAGAATCCGCTTCGGCAGTGGACCGCCGCCCGTCCGCGTTCGTCGAATCCCTCCCGCCACGCTTCGGAAGTTCATGGCCAAAGTGCCGTCCTGCATCCACCGATTCGAAAGGTCCACCGCCGCCCTGGCGGTCGCGTCCACCACCCAACCCACCAACGCCTCGTTGGAAAGCGAGGGACAAATACGTCACGGCCCGAGAACGGTATTCGCGGGTTTTACTGTCCGTTCATGGCGCGCTGACGCGTTGCGACGCGTCGCTGGAGTCGCGAATTCGGCGACCGAGGATTGGTAGCGTCGTCGGCCGCGAACGCGAACGGCTGCGACGATCGATTCCGTCGCCCGGTCAGTCGTACCGGAGCGTCACGGCCGACACGTAGACGGGGTACTCGTGGGTGCCCGTCCGGCCCGCGAAGTGCACGGTCGCTCGCGCACCCCGAGGGGTCGCGTCGACGACGGCCGGGAACTCGACTGCCGGCTCGGAGACGACCTCGCCGTCCCTGTCGAGGACGGTCTCCACGTCGACGGAGACGCCGAACTCGCCGCCGTCGAATCGACGGATCCCGGCCCCGACGCCGTCGGACGAGGACAATGCGCGCTCCAGTCTCGAGAGGACGTCGCGCGCAGCGACGCTCGCACCCTCGACCTCGGTCCACTCCTCGAACGGCTGGTGGCCGTACTCGACGACCTCGCCCCCGGACTTCGCCGCCGGGTACCGCACCGTGTCGTTGCTCGCGACGTACTCGTACTTCTCCGCCGCGATCGTTTCCTCGACCGCGATCTCGTCGGCCTCGCCGCGCACCGGCCCCGACGGTTCCGTCGTGTCGCTCGCTGCCGTCGTCGTGGTCGGCTCGACGGGGGTCGAACCGAGTGGGCCGGACAGACAGCCCGCGCTCGCCATGGCCGCGCTCGCCGCAGTGACCGCACCGGTCGCTCGGAGTACCGCGCGTCTGGAGGGCATACGCGAGTACGCGACCGTCTCCGTCAAGTGTCTTCTGCCGGTGTCGCCGGGACGCCCGAGGACTCCCGCTCGGGTTTCGTCGACGACGACGCGCTGCTCGGTTCGATGTCGCCGCGCTGCTCGACTCGACGTAAGCGAGTCGTACCGGCTCGTTCCGGCCTCCGTCGGCGCGACGACGCACTCCCGACTCCTCGCGTCGAGGGGTCGCGTAACGCGACCGTATCGTTCGTCACGCGTCCGCGAAATGTTCGAACGCGGACGCTACTCGATGGACGGTCTACCGGCCTTTTCTCCCGGCACGTATCAGCAACACTCGCATGACAAGCGACCCGCACCGAACCGTCCTCGCACTCGCACTCGCCGCCGTCGTCGTCCTCGGCGCCGGCGGCTTCGCGGCGAGCGCGACCGTACAGCAGACAGACGCCCCCTCGTCCGCGACCGACGTCCACGCCGGCGACGACGTCGCGAACGCGAACCCCACCGCCGGCGTGGCGAACGCCGCACCGAACCACACCGACAACGGGACTGCCGTGCGCGTCCTCCACGTCTCGTCGCTCCTCCCGCCGATCGACGTCGTCGTCGACGGCGAACCCGTCGCGACGAACGTCTCCTTCGTCGGCGTCACCGAGTACCGGGCCGTCGACCCGGGGAACGCGACCGTCGAGGTCCGCATCAACGAGACCGACGAAGTCGTCTACGACGAGGACGTCGCGCTCGACGAGAACACGACGTACACCGTCCTCGGGACCGCGAGCGTCGCCGAGAACAACACCACCACGTACGCGCCGGCGCTCCTCGAGGACGACGCCGACGCACCCGACGAGGAGAACGCCTCCGTCCGGTTCCTGCACGCGATCTCCGACGGGCCCGCCGTCACCGTCACCCTCGAGCCGGCGAACGAGACCGTCGGCGAGAACGTCACGTTCCGGACCGCGAGCAACTACACGACCGTCCCCGCTGGGAACTACACGCTGACCGTCGCGCCCGCCGACGCCGCGGGCCTCGGCGAACTCGTCCTCCAGCGGAACGTCTCGCTCGACGGCGGCACCGCGTACACCGCGGTCGCCTTCGGGTTCCTCGAACCGCAGGGCGTCCAGGACGCCGCCCCGCTCATCGCCGCACTCACCGTCGACCGGAACGCCAGCGACGGCGCGGCAATCGGTGAGAACGGGACCACGGACGAGAACGAGACCGCGACCGAGAACGAGACCGCGACTTCGAAACGGACCCAACACACTCTCGACCATCCGAGACACCGCCACCAATAGTCCGAGTAGCGAGGGTGGAACACTGAACTCGTCTGCCTCGTCGTCGGCACCGGACACGCTTCGTCGGGGACTCAGTCGTCGACGGGGGATTCGTGGACCGAGAGTTCGTCGTCGCCGATCGTTGCCTCCGGTTCCAGCATCGCGGTCCGGTCGAGTTCTGCGAGTTCTTCGCCGGCTGCGACTCGCGTTGGCCAGTCCGGGTTCGCGAGTGCGCTCGTCCCGAGCGTCAGGAGGTCTGCTCCGTCCTCGAGGACTTGGCGTGCTGCCTCGGGCGTGCCCAGGTTGCCGTTGGCGATGACGACCGTGTCGTCGGTGACGTACTCGACGGCGGCTTCCGCCAGCGACGGGCCGTCGTCCCCGAACGTCGGTTCCGTGGCGTAGCGTTCGGTCGTGTGGACGTAATCCGCCCCAGCACTCGAGAGCGTCTCGAAGAACACGGCCGCTGCCGCTTCGCCCTCGGGCCACTCGTAGCCGTAGTCGGTCACCATCGACTGCGAGACCCGGACGCCAACGACGAAGTCGTCTGGGGTCGCATCGGCGACTGCCTCGATGACTTCGGCCGGATACCGCACGCGAGCGTCCGGCGCACCGCCGTACTCGTCGTCACGCCGGTTCATCTTCGTCGAGAGGAACTCGTTGAGGAGGTAGCCGTTCGCGGCGTGCAGTTCGACGCCATCGAACCCGGCGTCGGCGGCGTTCGTCGCCGCCGTGACGAACCCCTCGCGCGCAGTGTCGAGGTCGTCCCTGGTGGCTTCCTTCGGCTCGGGATACGGGCCGTCGCCACCGTAGGCGGGGTTCTTCTCGCCCTCGGGCTGGACCGCGGACGGCGCGATGGTCTCCCGGTCGGCGTCCCGTGGAATCCCCTGGTTCTGGGCGCCGCTGTGCATCAATTGCGCGAAGATCGCCCCACCCTCGTCGTGTACGGCGTCGGTGACCTGCGTCCACCCGTCGACGTGGCCGTCCGTGACGAGCCCGGGCTGGTTCAGGTAGCCCTTGCTGTAGGCGTCGTCGGTGTAGACGCCTTCGGTCACGAGGAACGAGAACCCACCCGTGGCGAACTTCGCGTAGTACTGGGCCATCCTGTCGGTTGCTCGCCCGTCGTCCGTCGCACTCACCCGCGTCATCGGCGCCAGGCCAACGCGATTGTCCAATGTCAGCTCGCCGAGCGACGTCGAGTCGAATAACACGTTGCGGTCGACTTCGAGCCGAACTCGAATAATCGCTCGGATTGCGACGCCACTGGAAACGGGCGGACCCGAACCGACCAGGGCGTGCGTTCGTCGCCGCCGTCGAGTCGCGTCCGGAAACAGGTGCTCGACCGCTTCACGAACCGTCTCGCCGACCGGTTCCTCGCGTCGGATAGTGACTCGCTGGAGCCACCCGACTGTTCGTTTCGAGGTCACTTCGCCGAGAACCCCCGGATGCTCGCGTTCTCGTGGCCGTGGATGGCGTCGCGGACGTCGTCTCTGCTCCAGTCGAGCGGCCCGAGGACGTCGGCAACGGCGCGCACGACCTGGGTGGCGTAGTGGTCGGCGTCGTACCGGTCGACGGGTTCGCTGGCGAGGCGGACGCGCTCGCGAGTGTCCCTGTCGCCGTCGACGACGACGTACCGGACGTCGCGGCCGGGACCTGCGGGGACGCCGCGGTCGCGGGCGCGGTCGAGCGCGGCGGTCGCGTCCGTGTAGCGGTCGTAGGCGTCGGCTGGCTGGCTGGTGCGGCGGCGCGCGACGAGGCGGTCCGGGTCGACGTCGCCGCGGCGGAGACGGTCGACGGCTTCGCGAGCGCGCTCGCAGACGGCGTCGGGGTCGTCGGTGGCGTCGAGAACGCGCAGGCAGTCGCGCTGGACGGCCGCGACGAACGCGGGCGTGTTCCGGCGGCGCGCGGCGATCCCGCGAAGTTTGAACGCCTCGCCGAAGGTGGTCGCATCGGCGGCGCCTCCAGGCGCCGCCTCGTCTGCGGTGCAGTCGTCGTCCGCCGGGACCTCGTCGGGCGCGTCCGCGCGCTTCGCGACGTACTTCGTGAGCGCGCCGCTGACGGCCGACGTCGACGCGTCCGCGGTCGAGGTGCCG
Source organism: Halorubellus sp. JP-L1 (assembly GCF_011440375.1). Taxonomy (NCBI): domain Archaea; kingdom Methanobacteriati; phylum Methanobacteriota; class Halobacteria; order Halobacteriales; family Halorubellaceae; genus Halorubellus; species Halorubellus sp. JP-L1. Next base: position 40,583 of record NZ_JAAOIR010000004.1, on the reverse strand, counting down.
TCCTCGTGGGCGAGCGGACAGAACGCCACCCAGTCGTACGCGGCCTCGTGCTCCAGGCGGATGCCGGCGGCGTCCGTAATCTCGCTCGCGAGCGCGTCCAGCGGCTCGCGGTCGTCGTCGGGGACGTCCGGTGCGGGCGTCACCCAGAGGCTGTCGACGATGCCGTGGAGGACGCGCCATCCGCCCGCCTCGAGGCGCTCCTTCGCGGACAGGAGGATCTCCCTGGCATAGGCGTTGATGGCCTCGTGGCACTCGATGCGGCCGAACTTCGCGTTCGAGAACCCCTGGTAGCCGAAGCAGGAGACGAGGATCCACTTGATGGCACTCGACCGACCCTCGAGTTCCGCGATGCGTTCGCGGTCCGGGTCGTCGCTCGCGCGCTCGGCGGCGATGGCTGCCTTGACGTCGCGGCGGTCGTCGACGAGCGGCCGGAGGACGTCCGGCAGGTAGCCGTCGTCGTCGCAGATCGCGTACCCGAGCCCGGGGACGTCCTCGCGCTCGCGGTGGCACGCGCACCGGACGGTGTCCGGGGAGACGTTCCGCGTGCAGATGACGTTCGGGTAGAGGCTCGCGAAGTCCAACTCGTGCACGTCCCGGTGCCGGCCGACCGCGGGGGAGAGCGTGAGGCCGCCGCGGTCAGCGTCGTGAAGCGTCCGCAGCGACCCGAACGACTCGTGACGCCACGCGTGCCACGGCACGAGCACGTCCCGCGAGCGCGCCTCCCGGATCTGGATCGCGGTGAGGACGTTCCCGATGCTCGCCCACGCCGCCTCCTGGAGGGGCTTGTGCGAGCGCCCGACGAGGTCGAGGACGCCCGCCATGCTCGTCTCGTTCAGGAAGAACGTGTTCGCGCGGTCCACGATCGCCCGTCCGGGGATCGCGTACCTCGCTGGCGAGTGCCCGACCCGGCCGTAGCTCGTGTACGTCGACTCGCCCGCGAGCTCGCGGTAGCCCGGGCGACGGCCGAGCGCGTACTCGCTCGCCGGGCGCTCGCTCGCGGCCGCGAGCCGTGGGACGAGCGTCGCGGTGTCGAGCACGAGCACGTCCGGGTCCGCCGCGGCGACGCGGGACTCGACCGCCGACGCGACCGCGGCCGGGTCGCCCGCGACGCGCTCGCCGCCGACGGAACCGCCGCTCGCGGTTCCGTCTGCTCGTCGCGTCGTCGACGCGACGCTGTCGACGACGAGCGCCTCGTGCGCGTCGTTCCCGCGCTCTCCCTCGGGGACCGATATCTCGAGCGTCACCGGGTCGCGGGCGGGCGTCGGGTCCGCCGGCGCCGGAGCGTCGGTGGCGTCGCTGGAGTCGGAGATTCCGCCGGCGACGCGCCCGCCCGCGTCGCCGAGCGCGTCCAGGTGGTACCGGAACCCCGGCGACAGGTCGACGTCGAAGCACGCGAAGTCGCCGGTCGGCGCGACCTCGTGGGACTGCCGGGCGAGCGACCGGACGCGGTCGACGTGCGTCGCGTCCACCGCCAGCACGCGCTCGGGCGGCCGCCCGAAGTACGTGCGCTTGTGGACGAACGTCGTCCCGAGCACGTCCGGGTGCGCCTCGTAGTGCGCGCGCAAGTCGAGGAACGTCCCGCGGTCGTCCGCACCCTCGCGCAGTCGTCCCTGGCCGTCGCGACGCCCGCGGACGCCCACGTAGAACCGCGGCGCGTACGCGCGCGTCGTCGCCGTCGCCCCGCCGTCGGCGTCGAGCGTCCACGACCGCACGCGGCCGTCGTCGAGGAAGTCCACGACGAACGCCACGACTACTCCACCCCCTCGCCGTCGTCCGCGTCCGCGTCCACGTCGTCCGCGTCACCGGGTGGCCGCTCGCGGTCGCGGTCGAACGTCGCCGGTCCCGGCGGTAACTCGTCTCCGAGGGCTGCGTCCCCGAGGTGCGCGTCGAACGTCGACTCCGCGAGGTGGTAGTCAAGCGCGGCCGCGTCCACCGTCGCCTCCAGTTCGTCCAGCCGGTCCTCGAACCGGTCGAGCCGGCCGTCGATGCGGTCCAATCGGTCATCCGACCGGTCGCGGTGGCCGTCGATGCGGTCCAGTCGGTCCGCGACCGCCGCGAGCTCGTCCGCCAGCCCCTCGCGCTCGCTCTCGGCGTCGTCGTGCCGGCGCTCCTGCTCGAGCGCGATCCCCACGAGCGCCGCGACCAGCGGATTCCGGTGGTTCCGCGTCCCGGCCGCGTCCGCGTGCTCGCGAGCGTACGCGAACAATCGATCGAATCGCTCCCGGTCGACGCGCCGGAGCGCCCGCCGGTAGGGCTGCCAGCGACTCTCGGTCGCCGACAGCGCGTCGCGGTACGTCGGGTTCGTCCGCCCCATCACGCACCACCTCCTCGCGGCGAGCGCATCCCTCGATGCGTACGGTTCGCGGTCGAGCACGTCCAATCACCGAGTCGAGACGAGTCCTGCATACGCGAGTGAACGGCCACCACGCACGTAACCGAGGGCGTGTGATTTCCGGAAATTTCCGGGAACGCTCGATGTGGCGAGACGAGCCGGTAGCTGCCTCGTATCGTTCGGTTTGCGGTTTCCGGAATTCGTCGTGAACTCGGTCGTCCCCCTGACGTGCGTCGCTCGCTACTGGAGTGGTAGAGATAGCAGGGAGATTCGGTGGCGACGGCCGACACCGCGTCACTCCGCCACGTCGTCGGCGTCCACATCGGCTGCGTCCCCGTCGTCGGCGTCCCCGTCGTCCGCGTCCGCGGTCATCGCCTCGCCGAATGCGGTCACGCGCCGCTCGTGCTCCGGCGAGACGTCCGTCGCTCGCGCGCTCTCCAGTTGCGCGTTCACGACGCGGTTCTGCTCCTCGCCCCAGACCGCCGCCGGCTGCTCTCGGATGTACGCGACCCAGCGCTTGACGCCCTCCAGTCGCGCCGCTCGGTTCGCGCGGTGCTTAGCGTCGAGCGCGTCAGATCGACTGGAGTCGCTCATACTCGTCGGTCACCCCGAGCTTCTCGACCCACGTTTCGAGGTGCGTCGTCCTAAGGCTTTCCCGGAACAGCACGTAGAGGTGCGCGGCGTCCTCGAAGTCCTTCTGCGCGCCGAGGTGGAGCTTGTACGCGATCTGGAGTTCGAGGGGGCCGACCGGGATCGTCGCGTCCCCGACGTGCGCGGTGATCGCGTGGTCGAGCGACGCGCGGTCGAACTCGTCGACGGGGAACTTCACCTCCAGGTGCGGCGTCATCTGGCCCTCGGGGGCGACCCAGATGTTCGTCCCGGCGTCGAGGTTCCCGTGCATCTCGTCGAGCGGCATCGCCGGCCCCCAGTATCCCTCTGACTCGAGTACCGCGACGAGTTCGTCGACCTCGTCCGCCGAGAGCGGCTCGACGAACACGTCGATGTCGTCGGTCGCGCGAGCACGGCCGGTGAGGATCGCGAGGTAGCCGGCGACGAACGCGTGTCGGATTCCGAGTCGGGAGAGAGTCCGCGAGAACGCGATGGCGAGTTCGTCGAGTTCGTTCGGCGGTCGCTCGACCACGAGTTCGCCGTCGCGGAGCGTGACGCCGCCCATGCCACGACTTGCGTCGGCTTCGTGTTAAAGTCACAGCACTGCGTGGCGATGGTTTCGACGGTGGATTTCGGATCGGGCGTCGAGCGAGTCGCCGGTCCGTCCCCGAGATGTCCTTCGACCGGGCGCGTTCAGCGAGTGCCTCGCCACGGGGAGAGCGCGCGTTCGTGTGCCGCGCCGTGGCCGCGTCCGCCGCTGGCGAGGACGCCGTCGGCGTCGCCGAACCGGTCGGGCGACGCGGTGGCCGACCCGAGCGAGGACGACCCGCGCGGTGCGGTCCCGCTCCCGCCCGCGTTCGCGGTCGGCGTCGGGCCGTCGACGTCGACGCCGGCGGCGCTCGCCCGCCGGTCGAGGACGGTGCGCCAGTAGGCGAGCGTGGTCTGGAGCGTTCCGTCGGGCTGGGGGTAGACGAGCGTCTCGACGTCGTCGTCGCCGACGAACCGCGGGCCCTGCGGCGTGCGCTCGCAGCGGAGGTGGTGGTCGGCGGCGCGGTCGACCACGCTGGCGAACGCGTCCGCGTCGTCGGTCCCGTCGCTGGCACCACCGCCGCCGGTGCGCGTGAGGAGGACGGGGGCGTCGTAGGCGTCGGCGTACCGGCGGAGCCTGGCGAGCGTTCGCGCGAGGAGCTGCGTCGCGTGCTCGTGCGGGAGGTCGTCGGCGTCGCGGTAGCGGCCGTCGACGACGGGTGCGACGAGGAGCGCGGGGTCGCGTGCGTCGCTCGCCGTGGCGTCCGCGCCGTCAGTAGCGTCCGCGCCGTCGGCGGCGCTGCCTGCTGCGGCGGCGGTGGTTTCGGCGATCGCGTCCGGGACGTCCGCGACGGCGGCGTGATGCTGGTGGGGCGTGAAGCCGCGAGCCACCTGGATGCGTTCGAGGAGCCGCCAGGACGGCGCGACGCGAGCGAGCGTCGTGGTGCGCGCGCACCCGGCGGTGTCGACCCAGTACGCTGGCCCGGGTTCGGTGAGGAGGTGGTCGAGCGCGAGCGACTGGAGGACGGGGACGCCGCGACCGTCGACGTTCAAGAGCGTGACGCCGTCGTCGAGCGACGGCAGCACGGGATCGGGCGCGTGGTCGTCGGTGGCGAGCGCGCGCCGGTTCCGGTCGGCGCCGCGCTCGGGGCGGTCTGGGCGGTCGGATCGATCCGTCGCGTTCGAGTGCATCGGCGCTGGCATACGCGGAGGGACGACCGCGTATCAGTTAACGCGAGGCGTGTCGTTTCCGGAAACTTCCGGGAACGTGCTCGCGTCGCGACCGCGACCTCCGAGAGCGCCTGAGAGCGGTCAGTCGTCGCCGTGCGCGTCCGCGTCGCCACGGACCTCGTCGCCGTGAGCGTCGACGTCGTCGGGGAGGTCCGGGACGCGACTGGCGTCGTGCGTGCCGACCGGCGGCCGGTTGACCGCGGCGGCGTCGGTCGCGTCAAGGTCGGTGTGGTCGCGGTCGTCCGTCATCGTGCCGTCGGCCACGTCCCGGGCGTCCTGGTCGATGCGCATCGAGCAGAACTCGACGCCGCACATCGAGCAGAATCGAGCGTCCTTGTAGTTGTCGCCGGGGAGCGTCTGGTCGTGGTAGTCGCGAGCGCGGTCCGCGTCGAGCGCGAGGTCGAACTGGCGACGCCAGTCGAAGTCGTAGCGTGCCTCCGAGAGCGCGTCGTCCCAGTCGCGCGCGCCCGGTCTGTCGTTCGCCACGTCCGCGGCGTGCGCGGCGATCCGGTACGCAGCGAGGCCATCCCGGACGTCCTCCGCGTCGGGCAGCCCGAGGTGCTCCTTCGGCGTGACGTAGCACAGCATCGCGGCGCCGTGACGCGCCGCCTCGGTCGCGCCGATCGCGCTCGTGATGTGGTCGTACCCGGGCGCGACGTCCGTGACGAGCGGCCCGAGGACGTAGAACGGAGCGCCGTCGCAGACGTCCTGCTGGCGGTCGACGTTCGATGCAATCTCGTCCATCGGGACGTGCCCGGGGCCTTCGACCATCACCTGGACGCCGTTGTCCCACGCGGTCCGCGTGAGTTCGCCGAGGGTCTCCAGTTCCGCGAACTGCGCGTCGTCGCTCGCGTCCGCGAGACACCCGGGGCGGAGGCCGTCGCCGAGCGAGAACGTGACATCGTGCTCGGCGAAGATCTCGCATATCTCCTCGAACTGCGCGTACAGTGGGTTCTCCATCGCGTTCTCCTCCATCCACTGTGCGAGGATCGAGCCGCCCCTGGAGACGATGCCCGTCTTCCGGTCGTCCGTGAGCGGGAGGTGTTCCATGCGGACGCCGGCGTGGATCGTCATGTAGTCGACGCCCTGCTCGGCTTGCTTCTCGATCACGTCCAGCAGGCGTTCGTGCGTGAGGTCTGCTGGCCCGTCGACGTGCGTGAGCGCCTCGTAGATGGGGACGGTCCCGACGGGGACCGGCGAGTGCGCGACGTTCGTCTCGCGGATCGCGTCGAGGTCGTCGCCCGTGGAGAGGTCCATGACGGTGTCGGCACCGTAGTGGACGGCGGCGTGCAGTTTCTCGAGTTCGCCCGCGCGGTCGCTCGTGGTCTCGGAGTTCCCGATGTTCGCGTTCACCTTCGTCGCGAACTCGCGCCCGATGATCATCGGGTCGAGCGACTCGTGGTGGTGGTTGGTGGGGATGACGGCCTGGCCGTCGGCGACCTGCTCGCGGACGAAGCGCGGGTCGACCTGCTCTCGTTCGGCGACGCGCTCCATCTCGTCGGTGATCTCGCCGTCGCGGGCTCGCTGTAACTGGGTTCCGGGCATCAACCACTAGGTAATACCACTAGATGATAAGCGTGTGGGTCCTGCCGAATTCGGACGGGGACGAGGCGACCCACCGACTGTTCGGACGACGGCGAACGAGAGAACGACGAGCGACGGGGCGCAGCGGCAGAGCCGCTAAGGACCGAGCGGACTACGACCGAGCGGACTACGACAGAGACGCCTGCGAGCGGGTCAGTCCACGCTGGATTCGACGCCCTCGTAGGGCTCGTGCGCGATCGTCTCGCGGAGGTCCGCGAGCGCCTCGCGGCCCGTCGTCGACGCGGCGTGCGTGACCGCAAACACCTCCTCGCGAGAGATCTTCACGCCGCGCTCGGTGAGTGCGTCCTCGGGGCGCGCGCCGAGTTCGCGGAGCGTGCCGACCGCGAGCAGGAACGGGACGCTCCACGCCTCCAGCGTGTTCCCGTGTACGAGCGGCATCGACTCGAGGTACGTCTGCGCGTCGTCGAGGAACCCGCGCGCGTGATTCGCGGTGCGCTCGACGACCCGTGCCGCCGCGCCGCGATGCTCGGGGTCGACGACCTCCTCTTGCGGGACGCCCTCCGCCTGCAGCCACTCGTCGGGCAGGTAGACGTTGTTCTCCTCGACGTAGTCGTCGTAGACGTCCTTCGAGACGTTCGTCAACTGGAGCAACTGGCCGAACTCCTCGGCGGTCCCCTGCATGCGGCGGGCCTGCTCCTGGTCGACGTCCGTCCGCGTCAGGAGATTCGTCACGAGCTCGCCGACCGTCCCGGCCGCGTAGTGACAGTACTCCTCGAGCTCTGCCGCGTCGTCGATCCGCAACCCGCCCGTGTGACTGTGTCGTTCGACGAACGACGCCATCCCGTCGACCATCTCGACGACCGGCCCGACGACCGCGCGACGGACGTCGTCGGGGAGCGCCTCGAACGTCGCGAGCACCGTCGGCGACTCCGCGACGACCTCCCAGTCGTCGCTCCGACCGTCGGCGGCGGGCACGTACTCGTCGACGTCCTCGCGGAACGACTCGATGGTGGTGGTCGCGTCGGGGTCCACCGCGTCCCGGTACGTTCGGAGGAGCGTCGCCTGTTCACCTGGCGGGAGGTGTCCTGCGTCCTCCACGGTGTCCGCAACGCGACACAGGAGGTACCCGAGACAGATGTGCGTCGACATCGGTTCCTCGAGTACGTCGACTGTCAGGGCGAACGTCCGCGACACGCCCTGGACAGCCTCGTGACACCACGCCTCGTCGACATCACCACGGTAACACTCGCGCCCGCTCATCAGATATATCGGACAAAAAGGGCCGAATAGCAAAAAGCCTCCGGGGTAACCGCGACCAGAACCGGCCAGCATCCGACGCTGGCCGGTATCGCGTCGTCCGTTTGAGGTCAGAGGGGTCGGTCGAAGCGGTCCGCCAGCGGCAGGAACGCCCGACGCTTGTAGTCGACGCACTGGACGCTCGTCTTCCCTCGCCGTAGACGTCGACGCGATCTTCGTCGTCCCAGTCCTGGCGCTTCAGCCACCCACTGTCATCGGCAGCGTCATTTAGGCCCGCCTAAATTCCGAAAGACTCTACTGTGTTTAGGTGAGCCTAAACCCCATGGCCGCGTCAGACCCAGTCGCCGACCCCGGAGACGCCCTGACCGACGCCCGCGTACTCGTCGAGGACCTCGCCACGCCCGCCGGCGAGTTCGTCGTCGTCGGGAAGGAGACGGGCGTCCGCCCCGACCCCGTCACCGGCTTCGCCTTCGACGACTACGAGGCCGCCGAGCGAGCGCGAGACGCCGCCGCCCGCTATCGCCGCGCGCTCCGCGAGCACGACCCCGCACTCCCCGAGTACGACCTCGTCGTCGGCGAAACCGACTCGAACCCGATAGAGGTGGCGACCGTCCGCGAGTCCACTCGCGAACGCCGGACGAACGGCGTCCCGCGCGCCAGACAGACCGTCACCCTCACCGGCGACCGCCGCGACGAGTGGCTCCGCGTCGAGAACGCCCCGCTCGTTCACCTCACCGGGCCCGACGAACTGCTCGACGACGAACTCGTCACGCGCCAGCTCCAGAGCAAGCTATGAGCGAGCACGCCCGACCCTCGACCGACGGACCATCGGTCCACGAGTCGACGGCCGCCGACGCGACCTCGACGACCCCCCTCGCCGACGCGACCTCGACGACCCCCCTCGCCGACGCGCGGGCGACCATCGAGTCGCTCGCGGACGCGAACGGAGCGTACCGCGTCGTGGGTGCCCGGCGGATGGAGGAACCGGTGCCCGCTCGCGGATTGCGGTTCGCGTCCCGCGAGACCGCGCGGCGAGCGGCGCGGGCGGTCGAACGCTACCGCGGGACGCTCCGCGAGTACGACCCCGCTCTCCCCCGGTATCGCGTCGTCGTCGATGCGGCCCACACCAGCGCGTCCGCCGATGACGCGGTGGAATCGTCACGGTCGACAGCCACCGTGGCGACGCGGTCGTCGTAACGCCCCGGGCCGAAACGGTGAGGACAGCGGGACGGACGACGGCCGTGCAAACGACGGCCGTGCAGACGACGGCCGCTGTCGGTGGGAAGAATTACGTGACGGCACGCCGAAGCCCCGGCCGTGATCCGGGACGCGCGCGTGCTGCGGACCGACTTCGTGCCGAGCGAGGTCGTGCATCGCGACGGCGAGGTGAACCACCTCTCCTCGGTGCTCGACCCCGTGACGCGCGGGCAGACCGCGGACACGGCCGTCGTCACCGGGCCGTCTGGCGCGGGGAAGACGTGCCTGACGCGGTTCGTCGCCGGGAAGCTCCGCGAGGCGACGCTGGACGTCGAGACGGTGTACGTGAACTGCTGGCGGAACTACACGCGCTATCGGGCGCTCTATCGCGTGCTGGAAGCGGTCGGACGGACCGTCGACGTCCACCGACAGTCGACGCCGACGGACGAGCTCATCGACCGCATCGAGCGCGCCGACCAGCAGGCGGTCGTGGTGCTCGACGAGGCCGACCAGCTGGAGGCGCCGGACGTCATCTACGACCTCCACGGCCTCCCGCAGTACGCGGTCGTCGTGGTCGCGAACCGCGAACGCGACCTGTACGCGCACGAAGGGAACCGTTTGCGGAGTCGCCTCCAGTCGAGCGAGCACGTCCGGATGGACACGTACGGCGCGGACCAGCTCGTCGCCATCCTCCAGTCCCGCGTCGACAACGGCCTGGAGCGCGGCGTCGTCGACCGCGCGCAACTGGAGCGCATCGCGGACGCGGCCGCGGGAGACGCGCGCCTCGCCATCGGCATCCTCCGGAGTGCGGCGCGCGCCGCGGAGCGCGAGGACGAGGACGAGATAACGGACGCCGTCCTCGAGGACGCCGTCCCGACCGCCGAAACCGAGATCCGGCAGGCGGACGTCGAGAACCTTACGCCCGACCAGGTCGCAGTGTTCGAGGTCGTCCGCGAGCGCGGGCCGGTGAGTCCGGGCGGCATCTACGACGCGTACTGCGAGCGCGTCGACGACCCGAAGACCGAGCGGACGATCCGGTCGTACCTCTCGAAGATGCAGCAGTACGACCTCCTCGTCGCCAGCGGGTCGAGTCGCACTCGCGTGTACGAGGTCGTCGACGACGACCTGCCGTCGCCCGGTTCGTGAGTACGTCACGGACCGCTGGCGCGTTCACCGTTGCGTCCGATGCGGTCGCCGGCGTGTCGGATCGACGGCGGCGAAGAAAGAACCGCGAAAGCCGGAAGCCTTAGCTCCGGTAGTTCAGCGACTCTGGCGACGCCGAACGAGCGCGAAGACCAGCATCGCGGGGGCGAGTCCGAGGACGACGAACGCCGACATCCCGCTCCGTGCGGGCGTCTCGCCGGTCGCCATCGCGGACGCGTTCGCTTCGGTCGTCGTCTCGTTCAGTTCGGTCGTGGTCTCTTCTGCTTCAGTGGTGGTTTCTTCCGCTTCGGTGGTAGTCTCGTTGTCATCCGTCGGCGTCTCGTTCCCGCCGTCGTCGGCGGGAAGGATCTCGACCTGGACAGTGTCGGTGTTGTCGCCGTCGTCGACCTCGACCGTGTAGGTGCCGGGCTCCACGCCGTCAGTGGCGAGCGAGGCGGTCCAGCGGCCGTCCAGACCCCACTCGTCGGTCGAGTTCGTCTCGAACTCGTTCGCACTCGGGCCATCGATGACCTCGACGGAGATGGAGTTGTCGTCCGGCTTGCGGTTCGTCAGACCGGCGACCACCATCTGGTCGCCGACGGAGACGTCCTGGACCTCGCCCTGCTCGACGTTACCGGCGGGTCCGACCGACTCGATCGACGTCGCGCCGTCCGTGTACCGGAAGGTCTCCTCGATGGAGAGGTCGTCGCTCGCGACCTCGTTCGTGGTTTCGTCGTTGATGCGCGCGACGACCTGTTCCTGCGTCAGTCCGGTCCCGAAGCCTTGGACGTAGTTCTCGAGCGAGGAGAGTTCCGCGTCAGGCTGGCCGGGCAGCACGCCGTCACCGGCGACGCCGTCGCGGCCGAGACCGATGACGAACGCGCGGATCTCGCCCTCGTTGAGCTCCCGTCCGTCCATCGTGGTCAGCGGGATGTCGTCCTCGTCGAACGTGTCGTCCTCGTCGACCGTGATGCGCTCGGTCGCGACGCGACCGCGCGAGTCGATCATCACGGCGATCACCGAGTCGAGACCCGGTGCAGTACCGATCACGTCGACGGTCCCGTCCTCAGTCGCGATCTGTGCGTTGATCGCCTGGAACGTCCGCGCTTCGTCGAGTCCGGGCTCCTGCACGACGAGCGACGTCTGCGAGCTCGTCGCGCTGGAGAAGTCCGAGGTCGAGAGCGTCGTCTGGATCTCGCCGTTCGAGATCACGTCCTGCGCCTCGACCACGCCGATACGATACCGGCCGGGGATCGAGAAGATGTCGCTGGCCTCCGAGAGCACGACGTCGTCGCGATCCCACTCGCCGGTCGAGTCGACGCTGAGGGTGTCTCCCGCGTCGAGCGTGCCGTCCTCGTTGATGTCGAGGAGCTCCCAGTCGCCCTGGTCGCGAGCGTAGAGGACGACGTCGTCCACGCCGAGTGCGGCGGTGCCGCTCACGTCGACGTCGCTACCGGCGACGTAGATGCCAGGCGGGTTGTCGAACGTCAGGTCGCCCTGGTCGACGTCGAGCGTCTGGTCGTCCTCGGTGTTCCCGAGGTTCGCTGCGATGTCTTCGAGCGAGCGATCGGCCTGGAAGAGGTCGATGCTGACCGAGGCGTCGTCGAGGAACGACGTGTCGATCTGTCCGACGCCGATGCCGGTGTCCTCGTCGATCTCGATCTGTGCCCACGCGAAGTCGGCTTCGCTGTCGTTGTTCGTGTCGAACGTGCCCTTGTCGACGACGTCCTGGACGTCTCGGAACACGTCAGCGGTGACCTGCTCGTTGCGGAACTCGCTGTCCTCGATGACGACGTAGTGGGTCGCGCCAGCGGTGGATCCGCGGACCTCGTACCGGACGTTCTCGCCACGAGTGACGGCTTCGTCCTGGAGGTCGAGGTTCACGTCGTCCTCGGTCTGGACGCTGAGGCTCGACGACTGGCTAGCCGGGCCGAAGTCGAGGTTGTCCCAACCCTCGACGGTGATGGAGAGTTCGCTGACGTCGACGCCGCTGACGTCGAGCGCCCAGTAGGTCGCGTCGAGCGAGGTGACGATGGCCTCCGTGGCGTTACCCTCCGTGGCGTTACCCTCCGTGGCGTTGGTCGGACTGACGTTGAAGTTGCTGTCCTCGAGCTGGCCAAGTCCCTGGAGGTAGACGATACCGGTGCCAGTGCCGCGCTGGCCGGGGTTCGTCACCAGATCGGTGTTCTGGGCGTACGGGCCGGTCAGTGCGCTCACTTGTTGCTCGGAGAGCGCACCGGAGTCGGCGAGTACTTCGCCAGTGATCTCGTCGCCTCTCGAGTCGCGGATGACGAGTTCGAGGTCCTCGGCCTGCTGGAAGTTCCATTCGGCGCGTACGAGGAGCGTCTCGTCCTCCTGGACCGTGGATCCTTCGACGTCCACGCCGCGCTCGTTCATGACTTCGAGTTCGGTGACCCGCGGCGTCTGGACGACGACGCCGGCGGCGTCACCGGATCCGGTGAGAGTGTACTGGCCGCGTTCCTGGTCCTGCGGTATCGGTTCCTCGAGCGGGATGCCTTCGGCATCACCGGAGACGCCGGTCAGCTGCGCCGCGTCGATGGGCGTGCCGTCCTCACCGAGGAAGTTGATGTCCTCTTCGCCCTGGAAGACGACCGGTTTTTCTGTCGATATCTGTACGTCGTCCGGGCCGCCGACGCCCGGGTTGAACTGTCCGGCGTCCCCGCCACGCTGGACGTTCAAACCGAACGCGATGCCCGCGACTGCGGGCGCGGCGACCATGAGAATCACCATCGTGATTACGCCGATTTTCCGCAACGATAGAGTGGTATTAGTTGTCATTTTCGAGTTGTTTCGCCCATGTTAATTTCTGGACATTTTCTGTCATGTCGTTTCAACGGTGTTCTATCGGGTGTTTTTCGTAGTTACGTCTCACCTCCGTCTGCGTAGCAGGTGGTTTGTTTCGAGCATCCATTGTTATGTCCAGACGACAATTCATAAGGCCAGATTGCCTGTAGAGCCCTGAACTCGGGAAATTAGAAGTCCAAGACAATCCGTCAGTGCCCGGTCGCTTACCCCCATAGGGGCGTGTGTGGTTGACCGAAAACACGGGATATCACCGGTTTGTGAAGGTTGGCGACCGATAGGCAGACGGGAGGCGACAGTAAATCGAGGGTTTTCACCCGCCCCAGTGAAACGGAATCGCCGACCGATGTGGACGCCGCGCGCCGCCACTTCGTTCATTCAAAGTTGGTTCATAGACCCAGTAACGAGCGGTTTTTACGCTTCTCCGCTCCGGCGTCGACGCCCGCATCGGCAAGCGGATGCATACTGGGATTCGGCGCCAGTCGCGTCGCACCGGACTGACCTCGCCACGGGCTCGGCGCGCTCAGGCGGCCCACAGCGGTCTGCGCGACACCGCCGATCCCGCCACGGTCCGGTTGTCGACCGTCACGCGAATCCCGGCTCGCAAGTCGCGCTGGACGCGCTGGAACCCGCCGCGCTCGGTGTATCTCGCGGTCATCTCGACGAGGTAGCGACCGGGGTTCGTCGCGGACGCGGCGCTCGCCGTCACCGTGACGGTCTGGGACTCGCCCGGTTCGAGGTCGCCGAGGAACACGCCCGTCGTCGACTGCGCGGCGCTCGACCGCCCGAACCCGACGGCCGAACCCTGCGTTCTGAGCGTCAGGCCGACGCCCTGCGCGACGGTCGTTCCTTCGTTCGTGACGGTGAACGTGAACTGTCCGGTCTCGCCGGGCGAGACGTCCGTCGTCTGCACCGACGAGAGGGCGAGGCGCGGGCGGTCCTCGACGACGACCGTGACGCGCTCTATGACCTCCCTGTCGGCGTCGTTGTACACCGGCTCGTCCGGCCCGTATCTGACGAACGACGTGTAGTCGTAGGCGATCCGGACGGGGAGCTCGTACGTCCCGGGCGGGACGCTCTGTGGGACCGCGATCGAGAAGGAGACCGTTCTCGCCGACGAACCAGGCACGGCGCCGAGGAGCGCGGTCTCGGCCTCGGCATGCAGTCGCCCGTCGAGTTCGGGCGGCAGGCGGTCCGTGGCGATGGAGAGCCGGACGTTCCGGGCCGTCGTGACGCGGTCCTCGAACCGTTCGGGGCCACCACGAACGAGTACGCCGGCGTTCGCGACCGTGATCCGGAGTTCTCGCACCTGCCCCCACTCCAGGGAGTTGTTCTGTGCGACGACGCTGAGGCGTGGGTTCCCGAGCACGGTCCCCTCAGACGATTCGTCGACCTGGGAGACGCCGCCGGTGGAGGCGACGACGACCGCGACGACCACGACGACCGCAACGACGATGGTTCGCATGCTGGACGGTTCGTCGGCACGGGTAGTTACAATGAAGCGCGTACCGGGGAGGAACCCGGCGTTACTGGCCGCTTCGGGCTCTAGGGGCTGGGCAACTCTCTGGGTCGAGGACAGCTACTGGCGGTCCCGACGCACAGACGCCGGTCCCTGACTGCGCCTGCGAAAACGACGCGGCGGGGAACGGTGGCGTGGCGACGACCGCGACCGGGGAGAGAACTGCGGACACCGTGGTGTACGTGGCGGGGCACCCAGAGCGTGCACGCGTACGTCGGCGACGGGACCGGCCGGTACCGCCAAGACGCTCCAGAGGGCGTGGCAGCGGCGCTCGCACTCATCGTCGGAGCGGTCGCCGCGAGCCCGGTACGAGTCCAGCGGACTTCCCGCTCGTGGGCGTATAAGACTTATTCCGGTCGGCGTGCAGGTTGCCGGCATGCCCTCCAGACGATCGTTCCTCGCGACGGCGAGCCTCGTGCTCGCCGGCTGCACGACCGGACCCGCGACCACCTCGACGGGAACCGACGGCGAACCGTCGACCCGGCCGGCGACGACGCCGCCCGGGTCGCGGACGACGGACGACCGCGGGTCGGGGACGGACGACGGGGAGACGACCGATCGCGACGACCGGACGCCGCCGTCGGGCGACGCGGTGGCGTGGACGCTCGACGTCGGTGCGCCGGTCGCGACGACGCCGGTGCTCGACCCGGACGCGGACGTCCTCTACGCCGCCGCCGGTTCGTTCGAACGCGGCGAGCGGCCGCGGGACGCGTCGGACGACCAGGCCGCGCGGGACGTCGTCGCTGCGAGCACGGACGACGGCGCGGAGCCCTGGCGGTACGCGGCGACCGCGGACGTCGTCGACCTCATGCCGGCCGCTGGCGGCGCGTACGCGGCGGTCGGCTGGCCGACGTGGCCCGAGGGCACGGACTTCCGGGTCGAGAAGCTCTCGGGCGGCGAGCGCGCGTGGCGCTCCGCGGGGGATCGCAAGGAGCTGTCGCTCGTCGGGACGACCGCCGAGGGCGGCGTGCTCGCCGGCACGCACGACGATGGCCTGAACGTCGGCGGCGAGACGCTGTTCGCGCACGACGCCGACGGCCGCGAGCGCTGGTCGGTCGAGTCCGGCGACGCGTTCGGCGGGGCAGTCGTCGACGGCAGGGCGTACCTCTCGTTCGCCGACCGACTGACGCGCTGCGTCGACGTCGCGTCGGGCGAGACGGTCTGGGAGGCACCTGGCGGGATCCTCGCCGGCTACGACGACCCGAGGGTGTACGGGGACGCCATCTACGTCGAGGACGACGTCGGCGACGGGCCGACGCACGTGGTCGCGCACGACGCGACCGACGGGAGCGAGCGCTGGCGGTACACGGCCACGCCCGAGGACTCGACGTTCGTCCCCGTCGACGCCGTCGAGGCGAACGGGCTCGTGCACGTCGCCGAGTTCGGCGGCTTCCACGTCGCACTCGACGCCGCGACGGGCACCGAGCGCTGGCGAGGGGCACTCGGGTCGGACGTCGCGGACGGCCCCGTCATCGTCGACGATCTCGTCGTGTACGCGGGCGAGGGGGGCGGTCTCGTCGCGTTCGACGCCGCGACCGGCGAACGCCAGTGGCGGACGCGACTCGACGCTCGCGCGACTCGCGTCGTCGCGCACGCCGGCGGCCTGACCGCGAACCTCCGCGACGACCGCGGCGCGACGCTCGTCCGGTACGGCCTCGACGGCACGCGAACCTGGACGTTCGAGCACGCCGCGGACGTCACCCAGTTCGTCGCCGGCGACGACGGCCGCGCGTACCTCGGCACCGACGACGGCTACCTCGTCGCGCTCGCGACGTAGCACCGCACGCGCCGGTCACGTACTGCGCGCCGGCAGCCCCCCGTCGTCCAGAACGTTCTTGCCGTCGGCGGGCACTGCGTGGTGCATGACAGAGCCAGCAGGCCGCGGCGACGACGAGGGACTCGCCACGGCGACGTACTACGATCAGGAGACGGTCGGGGACGTGGCGGTGTCGCCGTCCGGCGACCGCGTCGCGTTCACGATGACCGAGTACGACGGCGCCGCCGAGGAGTCGCTGACGTCGCTGTTCGTCGCGCCCGCGGACGGCCACCGCGACCCGCATCGGTTGACGCGCGCGTCCGACGCCGGCAGTCCGTCCTGGGGGCCCGACGGCGAGCGACTGGCGTTCCTGGCGACGCGCGACGCCGACCCGGAACTCCGCGCGGCGAACGCGAAGTCCGACGACGACGACGAGGACGACGGCGATGACACCGACAGCGACGACGAGACGAGTAGCGACGACGCAGACAGCGACGAGGACGACGAAGACGAGGAGCCGTCGTTCGGCGAGGAAGAACGACAGGTGTTCGTCTTCGATCTGGCGTGGGGCGGGGACGCGCGGCAGGTGACGACGCGCGAGCACGGCGTGACCGCGTTCGACTGGGGGCCGGAGGGAGAGCGCGTCGTGATCGCGGCGCTCGACCCGACGGAGGAGCAGGCCGAGTACCTGGAGGAGCGCGAGGACGGCGGCCCGATCGAGGTCGAGCGCACGCAGCACAAGGCGAACGGATTCGGGTGGACGAACGACGCGCGAACGTACCTGTTCGTCGTCGACGCGGACTCGCGGGAGAGCGAACGGCTCGACGAGGCGTACGCGAGCGGCGCCCGGAGCGCCCTCGGCGGCGACGGGATGGACCCCCACTGGGGGTCGGGCGACCGGATCGCGTTCGCGTCCTACCAGCGCGAGGACGCGGACGACACGTGGGCGATGGACGTCCACACGATCGCGCCCGACGGCACCGATCACCGCGTGCTCACGGACGGGACGATGACGGGAAGCATCGCGGCGTGGCATCCCGACGGCGAGCACCTCGCGTACGCCGTCGGCGACCCGGAGAACAACTACGAGACCGCCGATCTCGTCGTCGGCGCCGACGATCCGGCCGCGACGCCGACCGTGCTCTCCGGCGACCTCGAACTCCCCGAGTGGGGCGCGTTCTGGACGGGCGACGACGCGCTCTTGGTGCCGACGGGCGACCACGGCCAGACGGTCCTGCACCGCGTCGACGCCGTCACCGGCGACCGCGAGCGCGTGTTCCCCGCCGCGGACGACGACATGACGAGCGCGTTGTTCGCGAACGCGGACGTCGCCGCGGACGGCTCCGCCGCGGCGTTCGTACTGACGCGCGCCGACGAACGGAACGTGCACGCGCTCGACCTCGACGCGCTCGACGATACGAGCGACGATGCGAGCGACGACGCGACCGACGCCTCGAACGACGCCGCACCCGTCGCGAGCGACCGCGCCGCCGCCGACCCGAGCACGGGCGGGCCGCTGACGCGACTGACCGACGCGAGCGCTGCCATCCGCGAACAGGTCGACCTCGCGTGCGAGCGCCTCTCCTTCGAGAGCGACGACGGCGTCGACGTGAACGGGTTCGCGTACCGCGCCGGCGACGCGGACGTCGACGCGCACGACTACCCGGTCGTCGTCGACATCCACGGCGGCCCGACCGTCTACGACCAGCCCTGGTACCAGTTCCGCTACCACTACTGGGCCTCGAAGGGGTACGTCGTCCTGAACGTCAACTACCGCGGGAGCACGAGCTTCGGGCACGAGTTCGCCGAAGCCATCAGCGGCGACTGGGGACCGCGCGAGGCACGGGACGTCGAAGCGGGCGTCGAGCACCTCGTCGACCGCGGGTGGGTCGACCCCGAGCGCGTGTTCGTCACCGGGTTCAGCCAGGGCGGGATCAACACCGCGTTCGTGCTCGCGTACACCGACGTCGCGACCGCCGGCGCCGCCGAGCACGGCATCTACGACTTCTACTCGAGCTACGGGACCGACGACTGCCACGTCTGGTGGGACGACGAGTTCGGCCAGCCATGGGACGACCCCGAGTCGTACTACTCGCTCTCGAGCGTCACGAAGGTCGACCGGATCGAGGACCCACTGCTGTTGACCGCGGGCGAGAACGACTGGCGCTGTCCGCCGACGCAGGCCGAGCAGATGTACGTCGCCGTCAAGAAACAGGGCGTCGACGCGAAACTCGTCGTCTACCCCGAACTCCCGCACGCGTACGGGCCGCCCGAGACCGCGACGCACCGCCTGGAGACCGTCACCGAGTGGTTCCGCGAGCACGACCCCGCGGTCGAAGCGACTGACGGAGACGACGCGACCAACGACGGCAACGCGACCGACGACGGCGACGCGACCGACGATGCCCCGCCCGGCGAGAGCGCCGACTGAGACCCGTTGGGTGAAAGCCGCGTCGTACCTTCTGGAAGACACTTGTACCCGGGGGACGGTTCGGTGTTCGTGAATGGCTGCAATCGAGATTGAGGGGTTACGGAAGCGCTTCGGTGCGGACGCGGTCGCCGTCGACGGCATCGACCTCACCGTCGCCGAGGGGGAGGTGTTCGGGTTCCTCGGGCCGAACGGCGCCGGGAAGTCCACGACGATAAACATGATGCTCGACTTCGTCCGCCCCACCGAGGGCCGCGTCGAGGTGTTCGGGACGGACGTCCAGGCCGACCCGCTCGCAGTCCGCGAGCGCGTCGGCGTCCTCCCGGAGGGCTACGGGTTCGACGACCCCCTGCTGGGTCGCGAGTACCTCGAGTGGGCGATCGGAACGAAGGACGCGAGCGACGACCCCGACGAGTTGCTCGACCTCGTCGGCCTCGCCGAGGACGCCGACCGGTACGCGACCGACTACTCGAAGGGCATGCAGCAGCGCCTCGCGTTCGCGATGGCGCTCGTCGACGACCCGGACCTCCTCGTGCTCGACGAACCGTCGACGGGACTCGACCCGAACGGTATGCAGCAGATGCGGGACGTCGTCCGCGAGCGCGCCGCGAACGGGACGACCGTCTTCTTTTCGAGCCACATCCTCTCGGAGGTCCAGTCGGTGTGCGACCGCGTGGGCGTGATGAACGACGGCCGGCTCGTCGCGGTCGATACCATCGAGGGACTCCAGGAGGGCCTCGGCGGGCACGCGAACATCACGCTCGAGTGCGGCGACCGCCCCGACGAGAACGCGCTCGAACGCGTCGACGGCGTCGTCGACGTCGCGGTCGAGGGCACCACGGTGGACGTGGCGTGCGCGCACCCCGGCGCGAAGGCGGAGGTCGTGACGCACCTCGCGGGCCGAACGAGCGTCGACGACATCCGCTCGGAGGGCGCCTCGCTCCAGTCGCTGTTCAGCGAACTCACGGACGGTGGTCGCGACGGCGAGAGCGAGGCCTCCGAAGAGAGCGACGCCGGTGACGACCCCGCGACGACCCAGGCGGAGGTGTCCCGATGACCCTCGGGGACGTCGCGACGAATGACCTCACGGCCACCAGTCGCTCCCGGGGGCTCTGGGCGCTCGCGACCGTGCTCGCGCTCCTGTTCGCCGGCATCGCGTACGGCTTCAGTGGCTACCAGCTCTCGCCCGCGGAGACGGTCCGGGCGCTCTTTTCCGTCCTCGGGATGGTGCTCGCCTTCCTCCTGCCGATCGTCGCGCTCGTCGCGACGTACATGGCGATCGCCGGCGAGCGCGAGAGCGGGGGCGTGAAGTTCCTGCTCGCGTTCCCGAACACGCGCCGGGACGTCTTCCTCGGGAAGCTCGCGAGCCGGTTCCTCGTCGTCGCTGCGGGCCTCTGCTTCGCGTTCCTGGCGGCGACCACGGTCGCGGCCGCGAAGCACGGCGTCGTACTCGCCGGGCTCGTCCTCGGCCTGCTCGCGCTCTCGCTCGCGTACGCGGGAGCGTTCGTGAGCATCGCAATCTCGGTCTCGGCGGCCGTCGCCACGCGGAGTCGCGCCGTCACGGCCGCCATCGGGAGCTACTTCCTGCTCGTGCTCCTCTACGTCGTCCCCGGCGTCCGCATCACAGCCATCGTCCGCTGGTTCCACACGCGGATGCTGGGGTTCGAGCCGAACCTCGACCTCTACAACGCCATCACGTTCACGAGCCCGTACGTCGCCTACCGGAAGGCGACGAACCTCCTCCTGCCACCCGAACAGCAGGCGTCGGTGTTCCGGCGGACCGCGGACGCGACCGGCGCCCTCCCGTGGTACCTCGCAGACGAGGTCGCACTCGTCGTCCTCGCCGCATGGATCGTCGTACCGCTCGCGCTCGGCTACCAACGCTTCTCCCGCGCAGACCTCCTATGACCGCACTCGCAACGCACCACTCCACGTGTTCGCCATGATCGCTCGACCGACTCGCTCGCACGTCCTGATCGCCGTCGGATTACTCTTGCTCGTCGCGCCAGCGTTCGCGCCGCTCCAACCCGTCCTGGAGCACGACACCCACCGCACCGAGTTCCAGAACGAGACCCAGCTCGAAGCGGAGGGGTATCGCGTCGTCGAGTACGAATCGCTCTCCGAGCGCGGCAAGGCGCTCTACGTCGAGACGCTCCAGAACGGTGGAACGTACGCCGTCGCGGCCGACGAGGGCGCGTCCGACTTCCGGTACCCGACGGCGGGCGAACTCGGCGACCTAGACAACGCCACGGCGTACCGCGGTCTCGCGTACGTCGTCGTCGAACGGCCCCCGAATGCGTCGCTCCCGCCGGCGGACGAGCGCGTGGAGTCCGCCCAGCACCTCGTGAACCGGAGCGAGGAGGCCGCGGTGGGCGAGGAGACCGTCGGCCGGAACATGTCCGTCGAGGAAGTGCGAGCGCAGATCGCGCGCTACGACGTCATGGAGACGCGGACGACCCAGCCCGACCTCACCGCGGAGCCCGCACTCCTCCGGTTCGGTGCCGCGATGCTCGGCGTCGTCCTCACCGGGGCTGGCGGATACGTCTCGTCGAAGCCCTGACGAGCACCGCTCGTCGAACCACCGATGACGCGACCACGGAGGGGGACGACGGAGTCCGCCCTAGGTGGGTATCGGCTGGTGACAGGGGAGGCGACGAGATAGAGCGCGAACAGAGCGCGGCAATCGCTCCGGTAGGGACCGCCAGTCGTCTCAGCGAAGCGCGTTCAGTCCGGCGAGTCCGGGGGGACGTCGGCCGCGGACGCCGTCTTCGGGTCCGCATCGGCGTCGGTCTGTGATCGGGCGGTGCTGACGACGTAGATTCCGACGGCCATCACGACGCCGCCGACGACGAACCCGACGCCGAGTGACTCGTCGAGGAAGAGGGCGCCGAGTGCCGCGCCGACGACGGGCTGGGCGAAGAAGTACACGGCGACGGTACCGGTGTCGACGTACTCGACGCCCTTGTACCACGCGTACCAGGCGACGGCGGTCGCGGCGACGCCGAGGTAGAGCACCGCAGCGACGGTCTCGGGCGTCACCGGGATCGTCGACAGCGCGGTGTCGGTGACGGCGAGTTCGACCCCGGCCGCGACGACGAGCGGCGGCGTGGCGAGGAGCGACGAGTACGTCGCGGTCTCCAGCGCCGAGTACTCGCGGACGAGGCGCTTCCCCCAGACGGTGTACGCGGCCCACCCGGCGCTCGCCAGGACGAGCAGTGCCACGCCCGAGGCCGCGCCCGCGCCGAACGTCGCGAGGTCGTACCGGCTCGCGAGGACGACGCCCGTCCCGGCGAGCGCGAGCGCCATCCCGCCGGTCTTGCGCGCCGTGAGCGACTCGCCGAGGACGGTCACACCGAGGGCGAGCGTCGCGACGGGCGTGAGTACCGTGACGAGCGCGCCCTCGCTCGCGGTCGTCAGGTCGGTCCCGAGGAACTGCGTGACGAGCGTGACGGACACCCAGACGGCGAGGACGCCGAACCCGCGCCAGTCCGCTCGCGAGAACTCCCGCGAGGGGTACGCGACGGCGACGACCGCGAGGAGCGTGGCCGCGCCGACGGCGACGCGGAGCGCGGCGAGCGTCACGGGCGGGATCGACGCGAACCCCCACTTCGAGACGACGTACATCCCGCCCCAGAGCACGCTCGCGAACAGGGGCGCGAGCGCGAACGCGTTCGAGCGGACGCGGGCGAAGCGAGGACCGGCCATCAGTCATCGAACGTCAAGCCGCGGGGGTCTTGAACGTGCCGGGGTCCATGGTAGTTGCCGGTTCCAGACGTCGCCGGTTCGATCGCGGACGGTGGCAGTTCTTGCCGGACGCCGACCATGGTCGCCCGACCTGTCACACCGCTACACACATATCTACTGGGCATGTACGATACGAGGATGAGTCAAGCGGCGAACGCCGGGACGCGCCTCACGCTCTCGCTCTGGCACCCGAACTGCTGGGCGATCGAGAGCACCGAGAAGGTACCGGGCGGCGTCCTGGCACACGCCATCTACAACACCCCGATGACGGCACCCGAGTCCGTGAACGGCCTGTTCACCGCGTTCGGCGAGACCCAGGCGGAGGTCGACGCGCTCTTAGAGGAGATCCAGGCGTCCGAGCACGCCGGCGAACTCCTCGAACTCCAGGAGCGCTTCGGTCGCGCTCGCGACGCACCCGGGAACGTCGTCCGCGAGTTCTTCCTCGAGTACGACCCCGCGGACATGGTCTGCCCGACCCTCCTCGAGCACGGGTTCGTGCACAGCGCGCCCGTCCGCATCGAGGACGGCAGCGAGGAGTGGCAGGTCTGCTTCACGGGCGACCGCGAGAACATCGAGGATTCCCTCGACCGCGTCCGCGAGGACGCCGGCGCCGAAGTCTCGGTCGCTGCGATCACCGGCCCCGACAGCGGCAGTCCACGAAGCGAGCGCGAACGCCGGCTCGACTCCCTCACCCCGACCCAGCGCAAGGTCTTCGAGCACGCGCGCGAAGCCGGCTACTACGAGTGGCCGCGGGGCTGCTCGACGCGCGACCTCGCCGCCGACCTCGACGTCTCCAAGACCACGCTCCTCGAGCACCTCCGCAAGGCCGAATCGAAGCTCCTGGACCCGGACGACTGACGGCGTCCCGAGAGCGAGTCTCCGCGAGGCCGAGTCGGCGGCACGTCCCGGGTACCGAGACGTCGAACCGAGTCGCAGTCGGGTCAGGTCAGGACGGCGCGCGCGGCGAACAGGACGTTCTCCTTGCGTTCGCGAATGCGGCGGTAGAAGTACTGGAGCCACTTGCCACCGTAGGGGACGTACTGGTAGACGTCGACGCCGTCGGCGGCGAGGTCGCGCTGTGCGTCCTCGCGGACGCCCATGAGCATCTGGACCTCGTAGGGCGTGCCGTGCTCGTCGTGCAGTTCCTTCGCGTACTCGATCATCGCGGGGTCGTGGCTACCGACGGCGACGCCGTCGTCGAAGTGCTCGAACGCGTACGCGAGGAGGTCGCGGTACGCCTCGTCGACGCGCGCCTTGTCCGCGTACGCGAGTTCCTTCGGTTCGTCGTACGCGCCCTTGACGAGGCGGACCTTCCCGGGGAGTGCTGCGAGGCGTTCGAGGTCGTCGCGCGTGCGCTTCAGGTTCGCCTGGATGCAGACGCCGACGTTCCCGTCGGTCTCGCGGGCGTGCCGTTCGAACGCGTCGAGCGTGACGTCGGTCGTCTCGTGGTCCTCCATGTCGATCCACACGAAGATGCCGCGGTCGGTCGCCTCGTCGACGATGCGTGCGAGGTTCTCCTCGAACGCCGCGTCGCTCACTCCGAGTCCGATTTGACTGGGTTTCACGGAGATGCAGCCGTCGACGTCGCTCGCGGCGAGGTCCGACGCGAGGTCGACGTAGGCGTCTGCGTCCGCGTCCGCGTCCTCGCGGTCGTGGTAGTGCTCGCCGAGGAGGTTGAGGATGACGGCGACGCCGTCCCGGTTCGTCTGGGCCGCGTGGTCGAGCGCGGTCGCGGGCGTCTTCCCCGCGACGAAGTTGCTCGCTATCGGCGGGATCATGCACGAACACGGTGCCCGGGTCGTGGTATATGGACACCCGACCAGCCGTTTCGTTCCGGACACATCAGCAAGTAACGATTAGGGAGCCCTCAGGCCTTCTCCGTGCGATTTTCGACAAGATCCGACCATGGTCGGGCGGTACTATAGGCCTCTAGTTCGTAATGACTACTGTATACCGCTATGGCACCTGATAACAAGCGCGGACGGATTCGCAGAGACGTACTGAAAGGCGTGGGCATCGGCAGCGTCGGGCTGCTCGCGGGCTGCGTCACCACGACCGACGAGACGGAGACCGAGACCGACGCCGGCGGCGACGGCGGCGACGGTGGAGATGGTGGCGATGGCGGCGATGGCGGCGACGGCGGCGACGGCGGCGACGGTGGAGATGGCGGTGACACTTCCGCCTACCAGATCGGGATGGTCGACTCCCTCACCGGATCGCTGTCCGCGTTCGGGGAGCGCAACCAGCGCGGCGTCGAACTCGCACTCGCGGACGTGAACGACGCAGGCATCGGCGATCGCGACCTCGACATCATCACCGAGGACTCCCAGTCCGAGTCCCAGCCCGGCGTGAGCGCGGCCCAGAAGCTCGTGAACCAGGACGAAGTCCCGTTCGTCATCGGCGCGGTCGGCTCCGGCGTGAGCCTCGCGATCTACCAGTCCGTCATCCAGAACACGGACGTCGTCCAGCTCAGTCAGAACTCCACGAGCCCCGCACTCACCGACTTCCCGGGACTGCTCCGCATGAGCCCGACCGGTCGCGTCCAGTCCGGCGCGCTCGCGGAGATCATCGCCGAGGACGGCTACGACTCCGTCGCCGTCACGTACATCAACAACGACTACGGCCAGGGCATCACGGACGCCTTCACCGAGGCGTGGGACGGCGACGTCGCGTACAACCAGAGCCACGACCAGGGCCAGTCGTCGTACTCGAGCGTCGTCTCCGGGATGGCGAACGCCGACGCCGACGCGTGGCTGTTCATCACGTACCAGCCCGAGTTCGCGACGATGGCACAGGAAGCGTACTCCAGCGGGTACGAGGCCCAGTTCTACGGCGCCGACTCCGTGAAGGGGCCGGAGGTCCTGAACAACACGCCCGAGGGCAGTCTCGACGGCATGAAGGTCGTCGCGCCGAGCGCGGCGATCGACCAAGAGAACTACCAGCAGTTCGCCTCCCGGTTCCAGGACGAGTACGACACCGAGCCGACCGCGTGGTCCGCGTACGCGTACGACTGCGTCGTCACGGCGGCGCTCAGCATCGCCACCGCGAGCGACTTCACGGCGAGCGCACTCCAGGACACCGTCCGCGACGTCACGCGCCCCGAGGGCGAGGAGGTCGCGACGTACGCCGACGCCGTGGAGGTCCTCGGCGACGACGGGTCGGCGTCGGACATCGACTACCAGGGCGTCTCGGGCCCGATCGACTTCGACGAGAACGGGGACCCCGCCGGGTTCCTCCAGATCTTCGAGGTCCAGGAGCACGAGTACGTCTCGACGGGCACCATCTCCTCGGAGTAACAACTCCGAACGATGTCCGTCCTAGAGTTCGTCGCGAACGGCCTGGTCTTCAGTAGCATCATCGTCCTCGCCAGCATCGGGCTCTCCCTCGTGTACTCGATCGCGAACTTCGCGAACTTCGCGCACGGCGACACGATGACCGTCGGCGCGTACGCGGCGCTCGTGACGTTTGGCGCCGTCGGCACGCTCGGCGGGAGTCTCCTCGGCGTCCCGTACGGGTTCTTCGTCGCGCTCCTCGCGGGGACGCTCGTCGCGGCGCTCGTCGCCGTGATCACGCACAAGATCATCTACGAACCCGTCGAGATCGGCTCGATCGGCCTCCTGATCACGAGCATCGGCGTCGCGTTCGTCTACCGGTCGGTCATCCGGATGGGCTTCGGCGCGGACTTCACGGAGTACGGGATCCAGGTACTGCGGCCGATCGAAGCGTTCCTGCCGTACGGCGTGCGCCTGACCGAGCACGACCTCGCGATCGTGTTCTCCGCGGTCATCCTCGTCACCGCACTCCACGTCGTCCTGCAGTACACGGACCTCGGCCGGAAGATGCGCGCGACCGCGGACAACCCCGACCTCGCACGAGTGAGCGGGATCCGCACGAATCGCATCGAGATCTGGACGTGGATCATCGGCGCCGGTCTCGCCGGCGCCGGCGGCGGCTTCCTCGGCCTCTTCAACCAGCTCTCGCCGCGCATGGGGTTCGACATCCTCCTCGTCGTGTTCGCGGCGGTGATCCTCGGCGGCATCGGGTCGGTGTACGGCGCGATGCTCGGCGGGTTCCTCATCGGGATGATCAACCAGATGATGCCGCTGCTCTCGAACTTCGGCCAGTACGCGCCGTTCGTCCCGACCGACTGGGGGATCCCGATCGGTATCGAGTACGCGAACGCGGTCGCGTTCGTCATCATGGTCGCCGTCCTGCTCGCGCGACCGAACGGCATAATGGGTGAGTCAGCGACGTGAGCGAGACCACCGAGACCGGCGAGCCTACCGAAGGAAGCGAGCCCGGCGAGACCGAGCGGCCGGGCGTTCTCAGCGACCCACACGGCTACTGGTCGACGCTGACGGGAGCCGAGCGGGGCGTCGCCGCGTTCGTCGCGGGACTGCTCGCGCTCCTGCTCTGGGGGCTCGTCTCCGGCGGCCTCGGCCCGACGTACTTCATGTACCTCGTCGGCCTCGTCGGGATGTACATCCTGCTGTCGTTCGGCCTGAACGTCCAGTGGGGGTACACGGGACTGATCAACTTCTCCGTCGCCGCGTTCTTCGGCCTCGGCGCGTACGGGACCGCGCTGTTGACGGCGGACTCGTCGCCGCTGACCGGCGGTATGGACCCGATCCTCGGGTTCGTCCCGGTGCCGCTCGTCGGCATCGTCGTCGGGCTCGCGCTCGCGGCGGTGCTCGCCGTGATCATCGGGATCCCGACGCTCCGCCTGCGCGCGGACTACCTCGCGATCGCGTCACTCGGGCTCGCTGAGGTCGTGCGGCTCGTGATGCTGAACCAGCGCGGGTGGACGAACGGGAGCGCCGGCCTCCGGGGCATCCCCGGGTTCTTCGACGGCTGGCCGCTCCTCGGGACGTTCCCGCAGGCGATGCCGGGACTCCGGTTCCAGGCACTCGAGGTCGGACTCCCCGGTCTCTGGACGACGCGGATCCTCGGGTTCACGCTCGGAGAGTCGTTCTGGCAGCAGTTGCTGAACGTCTTCCTCGTCGCGGCGTTCGTCGCAGTGACGTACGTCGTCCTGCGGCGCGTCCACCAGTCGCCGTGGGGGCGCGTCCTCCGGACGATCCGGAGCGACGAGGACCTCGCGGAGGCACTCGGGAAGGACACGTACGCGCTGAAGATGCAGGCGTTCGTCCTCGGGAGCGTCATCATGGCGCTCGCGGGCGTGTTCTACGCGCACCTGAACCTCTACGTGAGTCCCGGCGACCTGAACCCGATCAACACGTTCTACGTGTGGATCGCGGTCATCCTCGGCGGGAGTGGGTCGAACCGCGGCGCGATGTTCGGCGGGTTCGTCATCATCGCGATCCAGGAGGGGACGCGGTTCATCGGCGGCGCACTCCCGGAGACGCTGCCCGTCGACCTGCCCGCGTTCCTCGCCGTGATCGAGTCGACGTACGCGACGATCGTGAACAACTTCGCGTCGACGCGCCTCCTCGTCGTCGGCGTCGTCATCATCCTCGTCATGCGGTACCGCCCCGAGGGCGTGCTGCCGCCACAGCGCGAGCTCATCTGGCCGAGCGCCGCGCGGTCCGCGGACGTCGCCGGCGGCGTCGTCACGGGCTCGCAGGTCGACGACTCGCCCGGCCCCGACGAGGAGCCGGCACGAGCGCACGACGGCGTCGACTCGACCGTCCACGACGCGGACGCGAGCGACGTCGGCGAGGATGATACCGGCGTCGCAGAGACGTCCGACGCCGACCCGGCGGCCGACCACACGGACGCGGAGTCAGCGGCCGACGACGCCGACGCGGAATCGGCGGCCGACGACGCCGACGCGGACGATACCGACTCCACGGCTCACCGCGCGGACGCGGACGATAGCGACGGCACGGTCCACCGAGGTGATTCCGATGAGTGAACAGCAGCCGCGACTGCGGGACGGACCGAACCTCGACAAGGAGAACGTGGTCCTCGAGGTCGACACCCTCAGGAAGACGTTCGGTGGCCTGGTCGCGACGAACGACGCGTCGTTCCAGGTCGAGAAGGGCACCATCACGGGCCTCATCGGTCCGAACGGTGCCGGGAAGTCCACGCTGTTCAACCTCATCACGGGGTTCTACGAGGAGGACTCCGGGCACGTGCGCGTGAACGGCGCGGACGTGACGGACGCGGAACCGCATCGGGTCGCCGACCACGGCCTCATCAGGACGTTCCAGACCCCCCGCAAGCTCGAGGGGATGACCGTCCGCGAGGCGATGCTCGTCGGCGCGCAGGACCAGATCGGCGAGTCGTTCGTCTCGCTGTTCACGCGCCCCGGCGACGTCCACGAGCAGGAACGGAAGAACCTCGAGGACGCCCACCGCATCTTGGAGGAGTTCGAGATCGAGCATCTCGCCGCACAGTCCGCGACGGACCTCTCGGGCGGTCAGATGAAGCTCGTCGAGCTCGCTCGCGCGATGCTCGCCGAACCCGAGGTGCTCCTGCTCGACGAGCCCGTCGCCGGCGTCAACCCGACGCTCGCGAACAAGCTCCGCGACCAGATCGCGCGCCTCAACGAGCAGGGCGTGACGTTCTGCATCATCGAACACGACATGGACTTCATCATGAACCTCGCAGACCCGATCATCGTCCTCGACCAGGGGAGCGTGCTCGTAGAGGGCACGCCGGACGCCGTCCGGAACGACGACCGCGTCATCGACGCGTACCTCGGAGGCCCCGGCCAATGACCACGAATGCGTTGCGGGACGGAGGGGCCGGCGAATGAGCGCTAGCACTGGCGTCATCGAACGCGACCCCGAGGAGAACGTCGTGCTGGACGTCCAGAACGTCGACTCCGGCTACGGGGACGTGCAGGTGCTCGACGACCTGTCGATGACGCTCGCGGAGGACGAGATCGCGTGCCTCGTCGGCCCGAACGGCGCCGGGAAGTCGACGGTCCTGAAGACCGTGTTCGGGATGCTGACGCCGTGGACGGGCCACGTCCGGTACCACGGCGACGACATCGGCGGGATGGCGCCCGAGGACATCGTCCGCACCGGGATCGGGTACGTCCCCCAGACCGAGAACGTGTTCGGGAACCTCACGATCGAGGAGAACCTCCGCATGGGCGGCGTCGCCCGGAGCGACGACATCGGGCCGGTGATCGACGAACTCTACGACCGGTTCCCGCTACTGACCGAGAAGCAGTCCGCGAAGGCGAAGACGCTCTCGGGCGGCCAGCGGCAAGTGCTCGCGTTCGCGCGAGCGCTCGTCATGGAACCGGACGTGCTCCTCATCGACGAGCCGTCCGCGGGCCTCGCGCCGAACACGGCGGACGAGGTGTTCGACGACGTGATGGCGGTGAACGACCTCGGGACGGCGATCCTGATGGTCGAACAGAACGCCCGCAAGGGCCTCTCGATCAGCGACAAGGGCTACGTCCTCGACCAGGGAACCGTCGCGTACGCCGACGACGCCGACGGCCTCCTCGACAACCCCGAGGTCTCGCGGCTCTACCTCGGCGGGTAGGCGGCAGCCACCGGGTCCCGGTCGAACGGGACCGCTCCGTTTTCGCACGTTCACCGATGACGGACTAGCATCGGGTTTCTCGCCGACCGTGACCCGGGAGCGACCGACGGGTTCGTCCGCGACGTGCCGGGTTCGTACCCGATAACGTCTCGATTACAATGCGGGTTCCCGGTGAAGGACGAGCATGCGATTCGATCATCGGAACGGCGCGACGGTCGTAGCGATACTTCTCGGCACGATGGTTCTCGGCGCGGGCGTCCTCGCCGGGCCCGCCCTCGGCGCCGACGCGAGCACGACCGGCGACCAGTCACCGGCAATCCCGAGTGAAGCCCCGACGGCCGAGAGCTCGAGCCAGCAGAACGAGTCGACGATAACGGTATCCGGGACTGGGTCGGTGTCGGCCCAACCGGACCAGGCGGTGATCCTGGTCGCGACGACGGCGCGAGCCGACTCCGCGAGCGCGGCGACGGCGGCGCTCGCGAACAACAGCAGCGACCTGCGGAACGCGCTCGCCGACGCCGGCCTCTCGAACGACTCGGTGCGGACCATCGACTTCAGCGTCGCACCAGATGACCGCCAGAACCAGAGCGCGTTCGTCGCCAGACAGACGTTCGAAGTGACGACGAACGACACGAGCGCCGTCGGCGAACTCGTCGACGTGGCCGTGGAGAACGGCGCGAGCGAGGTGTTCGGCGTCCAGTTCGTGCTGTCCGACGAGCAACTGGACGAACTGCGCGAGACGGCCATCGACCGCGCCGTCTCGGACGCCCGCGAGCAGGCGACGATCGTCGCGTCGAGCACGAACCTGCGTATCGACTCCGTGCGGCACGTCCGCGTCGGCGGCACCGCGAGCGACGGTCGCTTCGCGGAGGCGGCGGACGCCGGGGGAACCAACATCGACGTCAGCCCGGTGTCGGTGTCCGTGACCGTCGAGGTGACGTACAACGCGACCCAGGCGTGAAGATCGGTCGCACTCGGCGATGCGAATCCCGTCAGGTCCCGATCGCAGAGTGACCGTCGGCAACTGTTCACGAACTGGCGAGCACGCACCCGCAAACCAGCACAACGACGATATCTGCCCGCATCCTCCCGGGAAGCGTAATGCCAGATACTCCGACTACTGACCGGCCGCCGTCGCCTACCAAGGCGGCGACGGCGGACGAGTTCAGCGCCGCGCTGGAAGACGAGGTGCGACGGCGCCTGCTCTTCCACCTTGCCCACCACGGGGCGTCCACCGTCGACGAGCTCGTGGACGTCCTCCGCACGACGACGTTCCGCGCAGGCGAAACACGGAACTCGGACGCGCTGGAAGCGGCGGTCTACCACGTTCACCTCCCGAAGCTCGAGGGGCTCGGCATCGCGTCGTGGAGGCGCGACGCGGACGTGGTCGCGCTCGAAGTCGACCCGAAACGCCTCGACGCCTGGCTGGCGGTCGCGCTCGCCGACGACGTCACCGACGCGACCGGGTCGGCGCCCGCACCCCACGCCGACGGCCGCGTCGACGTCCTGTTCGTGGAGGACTTCGAGGACCTCGCGGCGCTCGTCGTGAAACGGTTCGCTCGCGACCACCCCGACATCTCAGTGACCACCGAGACCGACGTCGCCGCCGCCGTCGAGGCTCTCAGAGACCGGTCGTTCGACTGTATCGTCAGCGATTACGACATGCCGGGAATGACCGAATTGGACTTCCTGCGCGCGATCCGGGACGTCGATCCCGACGTCCCGTTCATCCTCTACACGGGCATGGGCAGCGAGGCGGTGGCGAGCGAGGCGCTGAACAACGGCGCGACCAAGTACCTCCGGAAGCAGACTGACGCCGCGGGACTCGACGTGCTCGCCGACCGGGTCCGGGAAGTCGTCCGCGAGAACTGAACGATCCGGTCAGCGGTCAGTACAGCTCGTACCTCAGTACAAGCCGCCGCCGTTCGGTACGTCGTCGTCCGGGACGACGAGCACGGGATTGCCGTCGTCGTCTGGGACGCCGACGACGAGCGCCTCGGACTCGAACCCCGCGATGGTCACCGTCCCGAGCGACGTCGCGCACAGCACCTGGCGGCCGACGAGATCCTCGACGTCGTAGTTGTAGCCGAGTTGCGCGGCAGACTGGCGGGTCTCGTCCCCCAAGTCCAGTTGCACCTTCACGAGCTCGGGTTTGCGCGCCTCCGGGAACGGCTCGGCGTCCTCGACGGTCGCCACGCGGAATGTCGTCTCGAACAGGTCGCTCATGGCGGAGTCGTCTCGGTCGACGACGAAAGAGGTGTCGGCGGTCGCGTCGACGGGCGCCACGTCGCCTGGCCGACTGTGCTCGGCCAGACGATCAGGCCGTCCGCTTCGCTCAGACGACGCGGTCGCCGGCCTTGAAGACGGCGTCGACGGTGTTCTCGCCGAATTGGTAGGGGACGTGGACGTGACTGGGTGCGTCGACGACAGCCATGTCGGCGCGGCTGCCTTCGTCGAGTCGGCCCCTCGCGGGACGGTCGAGCGCCATGGCCGCGTGTTCGGTGGCGGCGACGAGCGCTTGTGCGGGCGTCATCCCCATCTCTACGCAGCACAGCGACTGCGCGAACCCCATCGAGCGACTGTGGCAGTTCGGGTTGAAGTCCGTGGCGACGGCGACGGGCGCGCCCGCGTCGAGCATCGTCTCGGCGTCCGCGTAGTCCGCACCGAGGCCGAACGCGGTCCCGGGGAGGACGACGGGGACGACGTTCGCGTCGACGAGCGCGTCGACGTCCTCCCGCGTCGAGTGCAGGAGGTGGTCCGCGCTCGCCGCACCGACCTCCGCAGCGAGTTTCGTGCCACCAATATGTGCGAGTTCCTCGGCGTGCACCTTCGGCGTTAGTCCGGCTTCCTCGCCGGCTTCGAGGACCCGACGGGATTGCTCGACGCTGAACACGCCCTCCTCGCAGAAGACGTCGCAGAACTCAGCGACGCCCTGCTCGGCCGCGGCCGGAATCTGTTCGTCGACGACGGCGTCGACGTACTCGTCCGCGTCCTCGCCCTCGGGGATGGCGTGCGCGCCCATGAACGTCGGCACGACGTCGATGGGATGGTCGCTCGCGGCGTCGTCGACCGCGCGCAGGAGCTTCAGTTCGGTCTCGGTGTCGAGCCCGTACCCGGACTTGACCTCGACGGTCGTCGTGCCGTACGCGAGCATCGCGTCGAGGTGCTCGCGGAGGTTCGCCGCGAGCGCATTCTCGCTCGCCTCGCGGACCGCGCGGACGGTGCGGAGGATGCCGCCACCCTCTGCGAGGATGTCCTGATAGGACTTCCCGCGGAGCTTCGCCTCGAACTCGTCGCTCCGGTCGCCAGCGAACACCGCGTGCGTGTGCGGGTCGACGAACCCCGGGACGACCGACTGACCGCTCGCGTCGTACGCCTCGTCAGCGTTCTCCGCCGGGTACTCGCGGAGCACGTCCTCGGTCGGGCCGACCGCCGCGACCTCGCCGTCGACGACCGCTATCGCCGCGTCCTCGTGGACCTCGAGGAGTTCGTCGGCGGGGTCGCCGCCAGGCCACGCGCCGTCGCGCTTCCCGACGACGACCTCGGCGGCGCCGTGGACGACCGTCTGGAGGTTTCCAGCGCTCATTCTGCCTCCTCGTCCGCGGCGTCGCTCGCGGCGTCGCCGCTCGCGCTTTCCGAGCCGCGTGGCGGCTCGTGCCGGTCGCGCATCGGTACCGCCACACCGCTCCGGTCGGCTTCGTCGAGCGCCTCGTCGTAGCCGGCGTCGGCGTGCCGGATCACGCCCATCCCGGGGTCGGTCGTGAACACGCGCCGGGCCTTCTCCGCGGCGAGGTCCGTGCCGTCGAGGACGACGTGGTTGTTCGTGTGCAGGGAGTTCCCGATCCCGACGCCGCCGCCGTCGTGGACGCTCACGATGTCCGCACCCGACGCGGTGTTGAGGAGCGCGTTCAGGATCGGCCAGTCCGCGACCGCGTCCGTGCCGTCCTTCATGGCCTCGGTCTCGCGATTCGGGCTCGCGACCGAGCCCGCGTCGAGGTGGTCGCGCGTCACGACGACCGGCGCGTCGATCTCGCCGCTCGCGACGAGCTCGTTGATGCGGAGCGCGAACAGCGCGCGCTCGGTGAGTTCCGCGTCCTCGTCGACGTGCGTCGCGTCCAGCGGCGTCTCGCTCACGGGCGTCGTCTCGTACCCGAGCCAGCACACCCGGCTCGGGAGCCCCTGGAACGACACCTGCTCGCGAGCGAGGTCGATCCAGCGCGCCAGGTCGTCCTTCCCAGGGAACAGTTCGAGCACGGCCTCGTCGGTGCGCGCGATGTCGTTCTCGTTCCCGCTGAGCGCCGCCCAGCGGAACGGCCCCTTGCCGCGACAGAACAGCGGCCGGATGTACGCCGGCACGAACCCGGGGAAGTCGAAGGCCTCCTCGAAGTCGCGGTGGTCCTGGACCTGCCCGCGGATGTTGTTCCCGTACTCGAACGCGACCGCGCCCTCGTTCTGCATGTCGAGGATGCCCTGCACGTGGCGCTCCATCGTGTCGAGGCTCTCCTCGACGTACCGCTCGGTGTTCTCGCGCCGGAGTTCGTCGGCTTCCTCGACCGTGTACCCGCTCGGGTAGTAGCCCTCGAGTTCGTCGTGCGCGCTCGTCTGGTCGGTGACGACGTCCGGGACGAATCCGCGCTCGAGCATCCCCTCGAACATGTCCGCGGCGTTCATGTGAAGGCCGATGGAGAGGGGTTCGCCGCTCTCGGCGGCGTCTTCGGCCATCGCGATGGCCTCGTCGAGGTCGTCGGTCTTCTCCATGCAGTAGTCGGTCTCGATGCGGCGGTCGATCCGGTGCTCGTCGACCTCCGCCGCGATGCAGACGCCGTGGTTCATCGTCACCGCGAGCGGCTGTGCACCACCCATTCCGCCGAGCCCGGCGGTGACGGTGATGGTTCCGCGCAGGCCCTCCTGGTCGGGGAAGTGTTGTCGGGCGGCCTCCGCGAGCGTCTCGAACGTCCCCTGAATGATGCCCTGCGTGCCGATGTACGCCCACGACCCCGCCGTCATCTGGCCGTACATGATCTTCCCCTCGGCCTCGAGCTCGTGGAAGTGCTCCCAGTCGTCCCACGCGCCGACGAGGTTCGAGTTCGCGATGAGGACGCGTGGCGCGCGCTCGTGCGTCTCGAACCGCCCGACGGGCTTCCCGGACTGCACGAGCAGCGTCTCGTCGTCCGGGAGCTCGCGCAGCTCGGCCAGTATGGCGTCGTACGCGTCCCACGACCGGGCCGCGCGCCCGGTGCCGCCGTAGACGACGAGCTCCTCGGGGTTCTCGGCGACCTCCGGGTCGAGGTTGTTGTTCAGCATGCGAAGGGCAGCCTCCTGCCGCCAGCCCTCGCACTCGATGTCGGTGCCGGTCGGTGCGCCCTCGTACTCGCGGTACTGGTCGCTCACGTCGCCGACGTCCAGGTTTCCGCCGCCGGAGTTGCTCGCCATACTCGGGCGTTCGACCGCCGGCCGGTTTGCCTTTGACCCACCACAAGCGGGGTCGTTCAAATACCGGGGTGGGGTGCTCGCCACCGTCGCGCGTTGACCACCGCTCGCAGCGAACGGTGACCTACCCGCTCGGCCGGCGAGCGAATCGTGGCTCGCTCTCGCACGGATTTATGTCGGCGGGCGCGGTTAGGCGTGGTATGGACGACGTCGACTTCGACGAACTCGTGGCCTCGCTCACGCGCCGAGAGGAGAACCAGGCGATCAAGAGCTACCAGAACACCGTCGCGGTCACGTGCCCGGCGTGCGAGGAGCCGTTCGACGACCTCGTCGTCTGCAAGGAGAACCCGACGAGCCTCAACCTCTCCCGCCAGCTCGACCTCTGCGTCGGGAGCGTCGACGACCAGGCGGTCATCTTCACGCACAAGAAGGAGTAAGTCGCGTCCGTCGGGCTCGTCCCGGGGGACGTCCTCGTCCCGATGGACGGACTCGTTCCGGCGTCGCCACGGCCAGGACCGACGGAGACCGGTCCGGCAGCGCGAGACTGCAGCATCGGCACGCATTGAAGTCAAGGCCTCGACGTGTCGCCTATGGAAACGGAGCGACCGTGGCACGAGGACGAACGGTTCTGGGAGGCGTTCCGGGACGCGATGTTCCCCGCGGAGCGGTTCGCGGACGCGCGCGACGAACTGGATAGCGTGCTCGCGCTCCCCGGTGTCGACGTCTCACCCGGCGACGCGGTCCTCGACCTGCCCTGCGGGCCGGGTCGGCACAGCGTCGCGCTCGCCGACAGTGGGTTCGACGTGACCGGCGTCGACGCGACCGCGGCGTACGTCGAGGAGGCGCGCGAGCGCGCCGCCGACCGCGGCGTCGCCGAGGCCGTCGAGTTCGTCGAGGCCGACATGCGCGAGTTCCGCCGCGACGGCGCGTTCGACCTCGCGCTGAACCTGTTCACGTCCTTCGGGTACTTCGAGGACCGCGCGGACGACGCGCGCGTCGCCCGGAACCTCCACGACGTGCTCGCGCCCGGCGGCACGCTCGTCATGGACCTCGCGTCGAAGGAGACGCTCGCGAGCGACTTCCGCGCCCGGACGTGGGAGGACTTCGACGACGGCTACGTCCTCGAAGAGCACGCTGTCGCGGACGACTGGTCGTGGATGGAGAACACGTGGCGGCTCGTCGTCGACGGCGACGTCCGCGAGTTCGACGTCTCGCATCGGCTCTACTCCGCGTACGAACTCACCGAACTCCTCGCGGACGCCGGGTTCGATGGGGTCGAGGCGTATGGGACGCTCGACGGCGACCCGTTCGACCAGGACGCCGAACGGCTCCTCGTCGTCGCACGGGCGTAGTGCGAAACGCGACCGACTCGTCGGAGCCGCCCGGGTCAGAGGAGGACGCCGACGGCGACGAACGCGAGCGCGCTGACGACGAGGAGCGATGTGAGCAGGAGTACGATCGGCGTCAGGCCCGTCGAGCGGAGGTCCTCGAACTCGACGCTGAGGCCGAGACCGGCGAACGCGAGCAGGAACAGCCAGCGGTAGCCGTGCGTGAGTTGCGTGCGTGCGGCGTCGGAGACGAGCGGCGTGGACGCGACGAGGACGACGGCGAAGAACCCGAGGACGAACTTCGGGAACGTCCGCCAGAGCTCTCGCGGCGAGAACGCGCTCCCGGCGGTGTCGTACTCGCTCGCGTTCGCGTACCGGATGGAGTACGCGCCGACGAGCACGCCCAAGAGGAGGTTCCGCGTGAGTTTCGTGATGGTCGCCCAGCGGCCCGCGACGTCCGAGACCGCGAACCCTGCGGCAGTCACGGGACCCGTCGAGAACATCGTGAGTCCAGCCCAGACGCCGAACGCGCGGTCGGAGAGCCCGAGCGGGCCGGCGAGCGCGGGATAGACGAAGAGCGTGACGACGTCGAAGAGGAGGATGGTGCCGGCGGCGTACGCGAGCTGGTCCTCGCTGGCGCGGATGCTGCCGGCGACGCCCACGGCGGCGGAGACGCCGCAGACGCTCGCGCCCGCGGCGAGCAGCGACCCGAGTTCCGCCTGGACGTCGAAGACGAGCGCCGAGAGTCCCTCGACGAGGAGGACGGTGGCGACGACGACGCCGACGACGAGCACGGCGATCTGAGGCCCGGCCGAGACGAGCGTCGACAGCGAGACGCGCGCGCCCATGAGGACGATGCCGGCCGCGAGCCAGAACTTGTGCGTGCGGACGCCGGCCGCGAGGACGTCCGGGACGCCGACCGTGTTCGCGACGACGATGCCGAACGCGACGGCGACGACGAGCGCGCTCGCGTGCGGGACCAGGTCGCTCGCGAGGCGCGCGGCGACGGCGAAGACGACGAGTGCGGCGACGCCGGGCGCGTACTCGCGCGCGACCGCAGGGACCGACCGACCGAGACTCTCCTCTGGGTCGTCTGTGGTGGTCCCGCGCCCGTCACCGTCGGTCATCTGTCCAGCACAAGGAGATGGAGACGCCTAACTGCACCGCAGTCGCGACGACGTGGTCGATGGTCTCTTCGCTCTCGTCGACCGCGAAGTCCAAGGCGTCCATGAGCAGCGCACTCATCACGAACCCGTCGCCGTCGACCGGCCACGCAATCCAACACCGCGAAGAGAGAGCAGCACGTGGTGGGGTTCTTTACCGTCGTGGGCGACCGTTCGAGTACGAGCATGTACGAGGCGACCTTCCACATCCGCGGCGACGTCGCGTACGAGGACGCGACGGCCGGACGCGACGTGAGCATCGAACTCTGGTGCAACGACCACTGCGACCTCCTGCACGTCCGCGGGGACGAAGACGACGTCGTCGCCAGCGAGATCGAGGCGGCCGTTGGCCTGAAGGACGTCATCTCGCGCGGCGAAGAGAAGGTGCTCATCACCGAGGAGTGCCTCCGCCCGTTCACGGAAGGGAACGTCGAGGAGTACCTCGAACGCCACGACTGCCTGCTGCTCCCGCCGCTCCGGTACGAGAGCGGCGGGAAGGTCGTCCGCGTCCTCACGCTCGACCCCGAGAACCTCACGCGGTTCTACCAGGACGTCCAGGAGTCGTTCCGGGTGACGGTGCGCTCCAAGCGCGAGGTGGACACGGTCACGCAGGACCGACCGTTGCTCTCGCTCGACTCGCTCGTCCCCGACCTCTCCGCGCGCCAGGAGGAAGCCGTCGTCAACGCCTGGGAGGGCGGCTACTACGCCATCCCGCGGGACAGCACGACGGAGGCGCTCGCCGACGACATGGGGATCGACCGGCGAACGTTCGAGGAACACCTCCGGCTGGCGGAGAACAAGCTCATCGGGACGCTCGTCGAGGAGCTGTTCGCCTGACCGACGGCGAGCGTGCCTCGTACCAGTCGGTCCAGTCGCGTCCCGTCTGCGGTCAGTTCTCGTCGACGTACCAGGCGTCGTCGAGCCGCGCGGCCGCGTCGGCGTCACCGTCGTCGGCGCCGACGTCACCGCCGTCGTTCGCGGGTGCGTACCGGAGCGGGTCGCTCCCGACGCACTCCGCGATGTCGAGCGCCGTCAGGTCGCGGAGGTGCGCGAACGCCTCGCCCGCGCCGAACTTGACGTGATAGCCCGCCATCTCCCCGAAGCACGCCTCCGCGACCGCCCAGGGCGTCGCGCCGTCGGCGGATGACCGGTCGTCTCCAGCGTCGTCGGCGGCGTCTCCGTCGAGTGCGACGAGCGCGTCGCGGACGTTCCCGGCGCGCTCGCGGTGATGCGTCCGGATCTCCGCGACGCGCTCGTCGAGGTCGAACGCGGTCCCGTGCCCGGGGAGCGCGCGGTCGGCGCGCGCAGCGAGCGCGTCGAGGGTCCCGCGGTACGCCGCGAGCGGGTCGTCCAACCGGGTGTCGCCGCCGCCGACGTTCGGCGTGACCGTCCTGAGCGCGGCGTCGCCGACTATCGCGCGCCCGGTGTCGCCGTTACCGGCCCTCTCTCCATCCGCGTCGCTTTCGACGACGACGAATGCGGCGTGTCCGGCCGTGTGTCCCGGCGTCGCGAGGACCGACAGCGAGCCGACGCGGTCGCCCCCGGCGAGCGCGGTCACGGGGAACTCGTCGGGGAACGGCGTCCGCGAGTCCGCGCCCCGGACCGACGCGACGTGCTCGTCGGGGACGCCCCAGCGCGCGAGCGTCGCCGCGTCGCGCTCCACGCGGCGCTCGCGCTCTCTCGCGTAGTCGCCGACGAGCGGTGCGTCGCGCTCGTGCATGGCGACCGTCGCGTCCGCGGCGTCGGCGAGCCGCGGCGCGAGCCCGACGTGGTCGACGTGCCAGTGCGTGAGGACGACGTGCTCGACGTCCGCGAGCGCGAGTCCGGCGTCGGCGAGTCCCTCGGTGAGTTGCTCCCAGGGGACGTCGCCGGGTGGGCCGGGGTCGACGACGACGCCGTCCTCGGGGAGCACCCACGCGCTGTTCCCGCCCTCGGGTGCGTCGTACTCGGGCGTCGTCACCGCGACGCGCTCGACGCGCGTCCTCTCGCCGCCCATTCAGTCCGCACCTCCGTCCAGTGCGTCCAGGTACCCGCCGAGTCCCTCGCGGAGGTGCGCGACGTCGACGCCGCCGACGACGTAGTCCATCCCCCAGTCGTGCTTTCGCTCGGGCGCGTTCGCCGTGCTCGTCGCGAGCGTGCCGACAGCGATCGGTTCGTCCGCGCCGTGAGCGGCGGCGACGACGTCCGCGACCGCGTCCGCGAACGCCGCGTCGTCGAACTCGGCGAACGCGCCGAGGCGCGCCGAGAGGTCGGCGGGGCCGACGAACAGCGCGTCGACGCCGTCGAGGTCGGCGATGGCGTCCGCGTCGTCGAGCGCGCCCGTGGTCTCGACCTGGACGAACGTCGCGACGTCGTCGTTCGCGCGCTCGTAGTAGTCGCCGAGCGTCCGGCCGTAGTCGGCGGCCCGACCGCCCGCGACGCCCCGCACGCCCTCGGGCGGGTACTGGCTGGCCTGTGCGGCCGCCTCGGCGTCCGCGAGCGACTCTACTTGCGGGACGAGCACGCCGTCGGGGCCGAGGTCGAGGAGGCGCTTGATCTCGGCGCGGTCCGGGCCGCTCGCGCGGACGACGGTCGCAGTCTGTGTCGCGTCTGCTCCCTCGCGCTCCCGAGCGCGATGGTTCGCGGCGTCGACGGCGCGCACGCAGTCCGCGAGGTCCCCGAGGTCGTTCTCGGAGTGCTCGCCGTCGAGGACGACGAAGTCGACGGGTTCGGCGGCGAGCACCTCGGCGACGACCGGGTGCCCGACCGTGCACCACGCGCCGACGAGCGACTCGCGGCCGCGGAGGCGACTGGCGAATGCATCTTGCATACGGTCCGAAAGCCCACGCATGCGTAAAAACCAACGCGTCGCGGCGAGTCCGGCGTCGCGGGAGACCGTGCCGCAGCCCGCGACCGCGGCACGAACAGCGACGGTCGAGTCGATAGTGGCGGCGAACGCGTCGGTGACGGCAACCGGTCGGTAGTGGCGGCGAACGCGTCGGTGACGGCAACCGGTCGGTAGTGGCGGCGAACGCGTCGGTGACGCAAACCGCTTTCACGCCGCTCGTCGTGTGCCATCCCATGACGAACCTCACTCGGCGGGTGCGC